>CALGVO010000163.1 GCA_937930135.1 uncultured Synechococcus sp.
GCCCCGTTCTATTTCTCCCGCTTGATTGAGTTCAAACGAGCCTGATCGCGCAGGGGCTCGGGCAAGGGCGCCTCCAGCTCCAGCAGGCCTCCATCCGGGCACGGCAACCGCAACCGATGGGCATGCAGGTGGTAGCCCCCCTCCCCCGGCAAGGACTGATCAGAAGCGGCTCCACCGGGCAGGTAAAGCGGATCACCCAACAGCGGCGCCCCGGCGGCGGCGGCGTGGATGCGGATCTGATGGGGGCGGCCTGTGGCAATCGCCACCTCCACCAGGCAGCCCTCCGGCCGCCGCTCCAGCAGGGTGAAGCAGCTGCGGGAGGGCAGCGCCGTGGCAGCCGATGGATCGGCGGCGCACCAGATCTCCCCCAGCAGCGGATGGGGATGCCGACCGATCGCAACGGTGACCTCGCGGGATTCGCCCAAGGGCCAGTCGGGTGGCAGAGGCTCCGTGAGGGCGCGGTACACCTTGCGGCAGGCCGAGGGGGCGCCGTCAGCGGTGCTGTCGCGCAGCAACCGACTCAGCCAGGCGCGGCTCTCGGGCCGGCGGGCACACACCAACAGGCCGGAGGTGAAACGCCCGAGCCGGTGCACCGGCTTGGGCGCCAGCGGCTCCCCCTGCTCCCGGCTCCACAGCACCAGCTGATGGCTGAGCGTGTGCACCAGAAAGCCTCCGGCCGGCATCACCGGCAGCCCTGAGGGCTTGTTGATCACCAGCACATCGCCATCGTCGTGCAGGGTCTCCCAGTGCTCGGGGATGGCCGGCTCGCACCAGGGGGGGCGATGCCAGCGAATCCGATCGCCAGCGGCGACCACGACATCCCCCTGCAGCACCAGGCCATTGAGGCCAAGCTCGCCGCTCTGCAACCGCTGCCGCCAGATCGCAGCAGAGGAGTGGCGGTAGCGGGCCGCCAGCCACGCACTCAGCAGCTGGCCCGACTGACCAGCGGCCACACGATCGCGATAGATCCAGCCCTGATTGAACGCCGCCGGTCGCCATCCCGGCAGCGCTCGCCCCGCCGGGCCAGCCCCACTCACTCCACCAGGCGGTGCTGCAAGGCAAAGCGCACCAGCTCGGTGCGACTGGAGGTGCCGGTCTTGATGAACAACCGGCTCACGTATTTCTCGACATTGCGGATCGAGGTTTCCAACTGGCGGGCGATCTCTTTGTTCATCAGCCCCTCCGCCACCAGCTGCAACACACTCGCTTCCCGTGGCGTGAAGCTCAGCTGCGGCGCCTCCGCCGCCGCGACCGCCTCAGCCGCCGCTCCAGAGAGCATCGAACGGATCTCGTTGATCTGCCGCGCCATCTGGCCCACATCCGCATCGGCAAAGCGAGCCGCTTCGGCCAGGAGCCGATCCTGGCGCCGCACCACATTGCGCACGCGCGCCACCAGTTCCTCGGGATCAAACGGCTTGGGGATGTAGTCATCCACGCCGGCCAGATATCCCTGGGTGCGATCGGCCGTCATCCCCTTGGCGGTGAGAAAGATCACCGGGGTGCCGCCCAGGCGCTCGTCCTCGCGCATGCGACTGAGCAAGCCGTAGCCATCGCAGCGCGGCATCATCACGTCGCTGATCACCAGATCGGGCAACAACTGCTGAGCCTTGGCGAAACCCTCCTCGCCATCCACCGCGGTGGTCACGTCAAAGCCCTCGTCCTCGAGGTAGGCCTGCACGGCGCTGCGCAAACCGGGTTCGTCATCCACCAGGAGCAGGCGGGGGGTGGGCTGGGACGCCTCCGTGGTTGCCGGATGTTCCTGATCGGCGGGACGGGAAGTCGTCATAGCCGGATGCTGCACTGGCGAAAATCTAGAAGCGTCAGGGGCCTGGCACACGCAGGGTTTCCGTGGTTTCCGTGAGCAAACCGCTGTAACCGAGTTGCCGTGCCTGATCGGCCAGCGTCGCCGGGTCCTTGCCCGCCTCGGCAGGCACGCAGGCCGCCCACCACACGAGATGGTCCTCCCGGTTGCTGTCGTTCACCACGCCGCCCGGGTTGAGGCGACGGATGTAGATCGCTTCCTGATCGCGGGTGACCCGCAGGGGCTCCGTGGTGCTGCAATTCACTGATTCGGTGGGCACCACCAGATCGTTGGGATATTCCTTCCAGAGCTTGTAGCGGCGCAGATCCGGATCCGAGTCGTCCCCCTTGATCGCAAAGATCGCCAGCGTGTAGTCACCACCAGCCATCGGCTTGGCCTCCAGCACAATCAGATCAGCGGGACGCATGCGCTTCATCTGCTCCAGCAGCTCCCCCCGATCGATCGCTTCCGCAGGGCCAGCCCCCACGGAAAGGGCACTCAGCGAGAGCCCGGCAGCCAGGCCCAGACTGCAGAGGCGGAAAACGGTGTCCATCCCGATCAGGAGCAAACGCCACACCATGCTGCCAAGCCCGGCCAAGACGGATCCGATCTGCCTCGACTACCAGGCCACCACCCCCTGCGCCGCCGAGGTCATCGAAGCGATGGCACCGTGGTGGCGTGAGCACTGGGGCAATCCCTCCAGCCGCCAGCACCGCCTCGGGCTCATGGCCGCCGCCGCCGTGGGCGAGGCCCGAGAGCGACTGGGCCGCTGCCTTGGAGTGACGCCGGAGCGAATCGTCTTCACCAGCGGCGCCACGGAGGCCAACAACCTCGCCCTGCTCGGCCATGCGCGCGCCCTCGCGCGACAACAGGGCAGACCGGGCCATCTGATCAGCGTGGCCACGGAACATCACGCCGTTCTCGATCCCTTGCGCCAGCTGGAACGGGAGGGCTTTCAGCTCACCCTGCTCACACCGGATCAGGATGGTCTGCTCCAACCGGTCCAGGTGGAAGCGGCGCTCCGCGACGACACCGAGCTGGTGAGCGTGATGGCAGCCAACAATGAAATCGGCGTGCTGCAGCCGATGGCAAGCCTGGGCCGGCTGTGCAGGGAGCGGGGCATCACCTTGCACAGCGATGCCGCCCAGGCGTTCGGAGCCATGCCTTTTGCGCCCGATGCGCTCGCCATTGATCTGACCAGCGTCAGCGCCCACAAGATCTACGGCCCCAAGGGCATCGGCGCCCTCGTGCGCCGCCTGACCTTGCCGATCGAACCGCTGCAATGGGGCGGAGGCCAGGAGGGGGGGCTGAGACCGGGGACGCTGCCCGTGCCCCTGATCGTGGGCTTCGCAACCGCCGCCGAGCTGGCCCTGCGCGATCAAGACCGGCGCATGCAGCGGCTGCAACAGTGGCGCGACCGGCTCTGGATGGGCCTACGGACCGCCCTACCGGATCTGCTCTGCAACGGCAGCCTGGAGCAGCGCCTGGCCCACAACCTCAACATCACCATCCCAGGGGTCAGCGGCAGCCGCCTGCATCAGCACCTGCGGCGACACGTGCTCTGCAGCAGCGGTTCCGCCTGCAGCCGCGGCGAACCTTCCCATGTGTTGATGGCACTCGGCCGCAGCCGCCAGGAGGCCGAGGCCTCGCTGCGACTCAGCCTCGGTTGGGCCACCACAGACCATGACATTGACGTAGCCATTGCAGCGATTGCCGAAACGGTTACAACACTGCGCGCGTCAGGGTTGAGACAGGAAACCTGAAAAAAACAGTTAAACCCGCTACTTTCCGCCCAGATCCGCATCGCTCCAGAGCATGGCCGACACCCCCGTCAGCAGCAGGCTGCACGTTCTCAAAGCCGTTGAAGACGGCTGGAATGCCTTCACCAAGGCTCCCTGGCCCTTCGTGCTGTTCTCCCTGCTCGTGGGTGTGCTCTCGATGGTGTTTCAGCTGATCAGCAATGCCGCCACTGGCGGAGGCGACAACACCACGGTTGGAGTCGGCGGAATCCTTCTCACCATCGTGGCCCTGATCGGCTCCTGGATCGTGAGCCTCTGGGGCGTCACCGGGATGGTGCGGGGTTCCTGGATTGCGCTCGATGGGGGCAAACCCTGCTTCGCTGATTTCAGCCGATGGGATGGTGCCGCGGCCGGGCGCCTGTTCGTGCGCTGGATTGCCCTTGGCATCGTCTTCCTGGTGATCGCCATCATCTGCGGCCTGGTGGGTTTCGGTCTCGCCCAGATCAACCAGGTGCTGCTCTGGATCCCTGCCGGTGTGGGCCTGATCCTGTTCATTTACCTGTCTATCAACCAGAAATTTCTGGCCTATGTGGCCCTGCTCGAGCAGCGCGGTCCTTTTGAAACCGTTCAGCGCGGCCGTGATGTGGTCGACCCGTCCTGGTGGTGGGTGGTGCTGCTGCTGATCGTTGATGCCGTGATCCTTGTGATCGGCACCCTGCTCTGCGGCGTTGGACTTCTAGTGGCTGCGCCTGTGGTGGCCTGCATCACCACAGCGGCCTATCGCCAGCTGTTCGGCAATGAAGATCAGACCGGTCTTCTCAGCGGAAACTGAGCACGACAAATCCAGCGATTCCGACAAGGGCCAGCAACACCTGCGCCACTCGGCTCACCAGCAGGCCGGCCACAACCGCCACACCGACCACTGCGCCACGCTTGATTGCCTGCGGCCATCCCATGGGCTGAGCTGACCGCAGGCAGACCACCATTTCCGTTCCAGCCGCTCCCAACCAGGGGCCAAACAGGGCACCAACCACCGGCCCTCCCACGGGGAGTGCCGGCAGCAGGCCCACGAGGCCCAGCAACAGACCGACTCCAGCCGCCACCGAAGCCCAACGGCTGGCACCGAGACGTGCCGACGCCAGGGTGAGAGCCACCACATCGGCGCTGAGCCCGAGGCCGAAGACGGCAAGGGCCAGCACCACCGCGGGCCAGGCCACCGACCAGCCCGCTGCCAACCACCAGAGTGCCGCCCCGATCGGCAACCAGATCAGCCCAGGCAACAGGGGCAGCAGGGTGCCCGGAAGCGCCAGACACTGCACCAGGAAGGCCAGCCACCAGAGGCCATGACTCGCAAACGCTGCAGCCATCAGGACGTCACTCCAGCATCCAGCCGCCTGGCGATTCGCAGTTTGGCGCTTCTGCTGCGTGGGTTCCGTTCCTGTTCCTGCGCAGAAGCCACCAGGGGGCGACGGGTGATCCGCTCCAGCCGCTGATCCTGGAGAAACGCCGTTTTCACGCGCCGATCCTCCAGGGAGTGAAAGCTGATGATCACCAGCAGCCCTCCGGGCTGCAGCCAATCAGGAGCGGAGCTCAGGAGCTGCTCCAAGACCCCCAGTTCATCATTGATGGCGATGCGCAGGGCCTGAAAGGTGCGGGTCGCTGGATGGATCCGCCCACGCCTGGCCTTGGGTGGGTAGCAGCCAGCGATCGCGTAGGCGAGGGCGGCCGTGCCTGCATAGGCCCCCTGGGCCGCCAGATCAGCCTTGATCCGCCGGGCGATCCGTCGGGACAGGCGTTCCTCGCCATGGGCGTAGATGAGATCAGCAAGCTCAGATTCCTCCAGCCTCGCGATCAACTCCGCCGCTGTCTCACCCCCACCCTCCGGATTCATGCGCATGTCGAGGGGACCATCGTGGCGAAAGCTGAACCCCCGCTCGGCCACATCGAGCTGGGGACTGCTGACCCCGAGATCAGCCAGCAGCAGAGCCACGGGCTCCTCCGGCCGGTAGGTGGCGAAGTTGGTGGCGACGATGCGCACCCTCTCCGCGCAGGGCAGCAGATGCTCAGCCGCTGCAGCACGGGCTGTGCTGTCCTGATCGAGCCCGATCAGGTGCAGACCGGGGTAATGCTCCAGCAGCAGGCGACTGTGACCGCCGCCGCCGAGGGTGGCGTCGAGAAGGAGGCCCTGCTGCCAGCGTGGATCGGCATGCTCATGCAACGCCTGCAGCAGCACGTCGGCCAACACGGGAACGTGGCTGAAGGCGTGGGCGAACGTTGCGGGCTGATCCGGCATGGGTCCTTCCTAAGATCAGAGGTGATCGCTTTGCCACGGCCCCATGACGCAGCTGGAAACGCGCACGGAGCCGATGGTGGTCAACTTCGGCCCCCATCACCCCTCGATGCATGGAGTGCTGCGGCTGGTGGTGACCCTCGACGGCGAAGACGTGGTGGACTGCGAGCCGGTGATCGGCTATCTCCACCGCGGCATGGAAAAGATCGCGGAAAACCGCACGAACGTGATGTTCGTGCCCTACGTGAGCCGCATGGACTACGCGGCCGGCATGTTTTACGAAGCGATCGTGGTCAACGCGCCGGAGCGGCTGGCCGACATTCCTGTGCCGAAGCGGGCCAGTTACATCCGGGTGCTGATGCTGGAGCTCAACCGCATCGCCAATCACCTGCTCTGGCTTGGCCCCTTCCTGGCCGACGTGGGAGCGCAGACGCCATTTTTCTACATCTTCCGCGAACGGGAGATGATCTATGACCTCTGGGAAGCCGCCACCGGCCAACGCCTGATCAACAACAATTATTTTCGAATCGGTGGGGTGGCAGCCGATCTGCCGTTCGGCTGGCTGGAGAAGTGCCGTGATTTCTGCGACTGGTTCGGCCCGAAGATCGACGAATACGAAAAACTGATCACCAACAATCCGATCTTCCGTCGCCGGATCGAGGGGCTGGGCACGATCGGTCGCGAAGAAGCGATCAATTGGAGCCTCTCCGGGCCGATGCTGCGCGCCTCAGGGGTGCCCTGGGATCTGCGCAAGGTTGATCACTACGAGTGCTACGACGATTTCGACTGGGATGTGGCCTGGGAAAAAGAGGGCGACTGCTTCGCGCGCTATCGCGTGCGCGTTGAGGAGATGCGCCAGTCGCTGAAGATTCTGCGACAGGCCTGCGAGATGATCCCCGGCGGCCCCACCGAAAACCTGGAGGCCAGGCGGATGGCCGAAGGCAAGAGCAGCGACTTCGCCGGTTTCGATTATCAATATGTGGCCAAAAAGGTGGCGCCCACCTTCAAGATCCCCGAAGGAGAGCTCTACACCAGGCTCGAATCGGGCAAAGGCGAGATCGGTGTGTTCATCCAAGGCAGCAACGATGTGACCCCCTGGCGCTTCAAAATCCGCGCGGCCGACAGCAACAACCTGCAGATCCTTCCCCACATCCTCAAGGGTCACAAAGTGGCCGACATCATGGCGATCCTCGGTTCCATCGACGTGATCATGGGATCCGTTGATCGTTGACGCCTCCAGCTGGCTGACCCTGTCGAAAACGGTGCGCTTCGGCGACACCGACGCCGCTGGGGTGATGCATTTTCACCAGCTGCTGCGCTGGTGCCATGAAGCCTGGGAGGAGAGCCTGGAGCGCTATGGCCTTGAAGCCGCGGTGGTGTTTCCCGGCTGCCGCCACCAGGAGCGCTGGCCCGATGTGGCCTTACCGGTGGTGCATTGCAGCGCCGATTTTCTGCGGCCAGTGCATGGCGGCGATCACCTGGCCGTGAACCTGAAGCCCCAGCGTCTCGACCCGAGCAGCTTTGCTGTGCGTTACCGGTTTCTGCTCAACCACCAGGATGTGGCCCGTGGTCTGATCCGTCAGGTGGCGATCAGCACTGCCTCGCGTCAACGCTGCTTCCTGCCGGAAGCGATAGATCGCTGGCTGGAAGCCTCAGGCCTCGGTCAGATCGGGGAACTTTCAGACGGTTGACTTTCAGAGGGTGGAGTTACGGGCGATCGGCCCTGATGGATCCAAACCCAAACCAAGGCAGCCAACTGAAGGGGCAACAGACAGGCCAGGACGGGACGCAGGAACAGTTGCGAGCCCTCGGAGAGGTTGCCACCCATCGCAGCAGCGCTGCAGGCGGCACATCCCAGCAACAGGATGGTCGCTGCGGGGGGCGCCAATCGGGAGCGAGGCATCAGAACCAGGCCTTCTGGCCATCGAGATACAGCTCCCGGAATTCCTCCGGCGTTTTGGTGAGATAAATCACTCCCTCGATCAAACCGATCACACCCATCACAAACGACGCTGCACCACAGGTCACAACGCCACCGGCAATGCTCACCACCAGCATGATGATGCCGGCATTGTGATAACCGAGCACAAATTTGTGCACCCCAAATGAACCGAGAAAGACACCCAGCAACCCCGCCGCCAACTTCTTATTGCTGATTTCCGTCTCAGACAGGCTGGTCATCACAAGCACGGAGCTGTTTCGCTTCTAGCGACTGAAGCCAGGCCTGCCAACGCGGCCGTTGCCATTTTCCGGCCGCCGTCGGGGCCAGATCGGGGCAACCATGCCAGGCGATCGGCCGCTCCGCCGGCAACCAGTCAGCCACCAGAGCCTGCAACGCGCGCAGCCGCTCCATGCCGCCATCGCCATCGCCCGACCCCGGCGACCAGCGCACCAACGCCACCAGCCTCTCGCCCCACTCCGGATCCCTGACCCCCAGCAGCAGCAGGGCCTGCACAGGCAGCTGATTCGCCCGCACCGAGGCCATCAGCCGCAGCTCCAACTGATCGGGGAACACCGTGACGCCGCCGGAATGGATCGCGCCATCCAGGCGTCCGAGGATCCGCCAGCTCACACCCCCCTCCAGCTCACGCGGCGTCGCCAGATCACCGGAGCGCCACCAGCCGCCCCCATCCGCCAGGGGCTCAAGCGACCCATCCGCCTGACAACGCGCCAGCGCCAGGCGAGGACAACGCACGGCCAGGGCTCCCTGGGTATCGACCCGCAGCTCCACATCATCCAGCGGCGCACCACAGCCGTCGTCACCCCTGAGAAACGCCGCCGGGGTCTGGGCCGCCACCATCGCCGCTGTTTCCGTGGCGCCATAACAGGGCGACAGGGGAAGCCGGGCCTGCCGAGCGCGTTGCGCCAGGTCGTCAGGCAAGGCGGCACCCCCCACCCAGATCACCGTCATGGCACGCAACCACTCGATGCCGGCGGGATCCTTCAGCAGACGGGCCAGTTGGGTGGGCACCAGCGACAGCAGCATCGGCCGATCACGCCAGCGCCGCTGCTGCCGGCACCACTCCAGCAGCGCGCCGGGGCGCTTCATCAGAGCCGGAGACAGCCAACCATGGCAGGCACCCCACTGCTGTGCCCTCCACCAGGGCATCAGACCGCTCACATGCTGCAGCGGCAACGGGTTCCAGATCTGCACCTCCGAGGGGGCGAGGCCGAGGGCCTCCAACCAGCGCGCTGTCGCGGCAGCCGATTGATCGCAATGGGCGAGCGGCTGCAGACAGTGCTGACGGCCGCCGCTGCTGCCACCACTGGCGAGCACCAGACCAGGCCCCGGCGGTAGCTCCACAGATCGAGGCACCAGCTCCGGATCTCCCGCCGAGGCACGGAGGCCCTGCAGCTGCAGCCAGCCACCAGCGGCGAGCTCCAGCGTCAAGCGCTCCGCCGCCTGGTCGAAGGCCTGCGGATCACAGCGCAACTGACGCCAAGCCGTCATGCTCCCTCCATCACCGCGGCGTGCTCCGCCGCCGCGTTCCACACCTGCTGCGGATCCTGGCTGAACAAAGGGCCCGGCGGACACCAGCCCGGGGCCAAGCCGGGAGCCGTGGGGGTTGGGCCCCGTTGCTGCAACGCCGCCAGCAAGGCGAGCCACCGCGCACCGATGCCGGTTTCAAAGGCGGTGCTCAGCATCAGCCGAGGGGTACCCGCCTGCAACTGCCGCAGCAATGGGCGGGGGTCGCCCTCCAGCAGCGGCCGCCGCACCTGCCAACCGCGCCAGTGCTGCCGCCAGGCCGGATGCAGCTGCAACGTTTCATCCAGCGCCACGGGCACACGCTCCGCCAACTGCCCCAGTCCCTCCAGGTCATCCAGCGCCAGGGGCTGCTCCAACCACTCGAGTCGAGGGTCACCCCTCAGCGCCTCTGCCCAGCGTTCGGCGGTCGGGCGATCCCATCCCGCGTTGGCATCCAGGCGCAACCGCACCTGGGGCGGCAGCCGCTCCAGCAACTCCGCCAACAACGCCCACTCCAGGGCGGGATCTGCTGCGGCCACTTTCCACTTCAACGTTCCCCCCTCCCCGGCCTGACCCGCTGCCAGCCAGCGCTCCAGAGCCGCTGGCATCGCCTCGCCGGCCGGCAGCAGCTGGGCCGAAGCTGGAGCCGCCAGCCAGGGTTGCCCATCACCGGCAGCGGATCCCACCACGCCGTCCAGTTCGGCCAGGGCAGCACCAAGGGCAAAGGCCAAGGGCGGCGGCCCGTGCTGCAACCGAGCGTTGAGCATCGGCCGATCACAGCACACAGCAGCCGGTTCCAACCACCCGGCCAGGGCTTCAGCGCAGCGTTGCCCCATCCCCGGATCCAGTGGCGCCAGCTCACCCCAGCCCAACCGACCCGTCGCCGGTTCCTCCAGGCGCAGCAACCAGCCGGAGCGCTGCCGCCAACAGCCATGGGCCGTCTGCAGCGGCCTGTGGAGCGCGAAGCGATAGGGCCGGATCTGCAGCCGCAGCGTTGTCATCACTTCAACCGGATGGCCCCAGCCCCAGCACGGGCTCCAGCACCGGCCCCAGGGCCAGGCCGAGGCTCAGACCCAGGCCATTGAACGCCTGAAAACGCAGGGCCAGAAATTTGCTTTGGCTGATCCGCTCCGGCACGTGATGGTGATCCCGCAACAGGCGAATCAAGGCAGCACCGGCCGGCAGCCCTGCCGCCGCCAGCAGGGCGGTGACAGGCCAGTCGCCCTGCAGCACGGGCGCCCACTCCAAAGCCAGGGTGCCGGCCACCATCCAGGGGATCAGGGCTGCAGCGCGGGCCGTGCCCAACCGCACCACCGGCGATCGCTTGCCATGGGCCGCATCCTCCTCCACCTGATGAAAGTGGGAACAGAAGAGCACCAGGGTGGTGGCCAGGGCAGGGCCGGCGCCCAGGCTCAGGGCCGTTCCCCAGGGCACCGCTCCAGCATCGGTTGCACCAGCACCGGCTGGAGACAGCACAAGCAGGGCTGCCGCCGTCGCGAACGGACCGAACGCCAACCAGCAGAGTGGTTCCCCCAACCCCAGATAGCCCAGCCGGAACGGTGGCCCCTGATAGAGATAGCCCAGGCCGCAGCTCAGCAGCACCAGCACGAGCACGGCAGGGCTGCTGCGCCAGGCCAGGGCCAGCATCAGCATCAGTCCGCTGAGCAGAGCGCCATGGGCGAGCCGGCGCACCGGACGGCGCCGACCGAGCAAGGCCACCACCGAGTGGGGTTTGGCGACGGTGTCGACCCCGGTGTCGGCATCAAACAGGTCATTGCTGAGGTTCTCCCAGAGGAGCAGGAGCACCGCCGCGACCAGAAACCCGAGAAACTGGCCCCAGCGCACCGTCTGGGCGCTACCGAGGCGCCAGCCCGCCGCCAGCACCACCGGCATCACGGCCACCGAATACATCGGCCACTTGATCGCGGCTTTCCACAACCGCCGGCGATCGCCTGCAGGGGCGTGAAGGGATGCAACAGCCTGGCGATCTGGCATGGACTGGACCCCTGAGGCCCGCATGAAGGCCCATACATTTGAGCAGCATCCCTTTCCCCGCCGCCCGGATGACGGCCGCGCCCGCCAATCCCCACGCTGTCAGCAGCTTCAGCGATCTGCTGGATCAGGCCCTGACGGCCTGGCGCGGGCGTCAGGGAGAGGAAGGGGTGTTCAGCCTGGCCCTGCCGCTGCATGGGGTCGATCCCCTGCTCCAGTTGCCGTTGCTGAGCGCCGCCGATCCGTTCCGCTTCCTCTGGGACAGCGCCCCCGGCCTGAGCCTGGCCGCAGCTGGGCGCTGCCATCACCTCGACCTGGCTGGCCCGCGTCGGTTTGAGCTCGCCCAGCGCTTCAGCGATACAACCCTGGCGCGGATTCTGGATGCAACGCCGGAGGCTCCAGCGCAGGCGCGCTCACGGATCCTGCTGGCCTTCGCCTTTTTCGAGAGCAACAGCGAGCAGCACCCCAGGCCCTCCATGCCCTCGGTTCAGGCGGTGCTGCCCCGCTGGCAACTCAGTCGCCATGGCCGCCAGGGCTGGCTGCGACTGCATGGCAGCGTCAGCCAGAGCGCCGATGTGCGCCACCTGGCGGAAGCGATCTGGCAGATGGCTCAACGGCTGGAGCAGTGTCGTCACTCTCCCTTGCCAGCGTGGTCGACAGCCATCAGCGGCACCACCACCCCTGGAGCCTGGCAGGAGCGCTATGCCCCGGCTCTGCGCCGAGGCCTGGATCTGGTGAATGGGGGCGACCTGCACAAACTGGTGCTGGCGGTGCGGCAGTCGATTGAGCTCCGGGCCCCGCTCGACCCCCTGCCACTCCTGCAGCGCCTGCGGCAACAGCAGGCCGGCAGCTGCCGGTTCCTCTGGCAACGCAACAACGACGACAGCTTCTTCGGCGCCTCGCCTGAGCGGTTGCTCTGCCTGCGCAGCGATCAGCTGCGCAGCGATGCCCTGGCGGGGACGGCCGACAAGGGCGATCGCGGTGATGCCCTGCTCCGTTCCGACAAAGATCGGCGCGAACACGAGCTGGTGGTGCAGGCCATCACCGACCATCTGCGCGCCCAGGGGCTCAGCCCCCGCCGGCCCCGCCGCCCCCAGCTGGCGCGCCATGGCCACCTGGTGCATCTCCACACGCCGATCACGGCCGCTGCCGCTGGGCGGGCACCGCTTGCTCTCGCGGAGGCCCTCCACCCCACACCCGCCGTTGCCGGCCTGCCCCGGCGGGAGGCAATCAGCTGGCTGCGCAGCCTGGAGCCCTTTGAACGCGGGGGCTATGCGGCACCGATCGGCTGGATCGACAACGCCGGCGATGCCGACCTGCGCGTGGCCATCCGCTGCGGCCATGCCAGCGGCTGCCAGCTCGATCTCACCGCGGGGGCCGGTCTGGTGCGCGGTTCGGTAGCGGAACGGGAGCTGCAGGAAGTGGGCCTCAAACTCACCGTGCTGGCGGATCAGCTGGAGCTTCAGTCCGTACCGCTCGCCAGCTGAGCCTGAAGCCGTTCGATCACCTGATCGGCAAGCGGTTGATCCATCAGTCGCTCCACCTCTCGGATGCCGGTGGGGCTGGTGACATTGATCTCACTGAGCATGCCACCGATCACATCAATCCCCACGAAGAACAAGCCCTCGGCACGCAGGGATGGAGCCAGCGCCGCACAGATGTGGCGTTCGCGCTCGCTCAGCTCCGTGGCTTCGGGATGGCCCCCGACCGCCAGGTTGCTCCGGAACTCCCCCCGCTTCGGACGGCGGTTCACCGCGCCGAGCGGTTCACCGTCCACCAGCAGAATCCGCTTGTCACCGTCGCTGACCTCGGGCAGGAAGCGCTGGGCCATCACCGGCAGCCGCTCCTGCTCGGTGACCAGTTCCAGGAGCGCCCCGAGGCCTGGGGCATCCGCCGCCACCCTAATCACACCCAGACCGGCACGACCGCCGAGGGGTTTGAGCACGATGTCGCCCTGCTCCTGGGCAAAAGCCGTTAATTCGGCCACACGACCGGCCACCAGGGTGGGAGCCATCCAACGACTGAAGCGGAGGGCGCCGAGTTTTTCGTTCCAGGCCCGCAAGGACGACGGACGATTGAGCACGCGCACACCGGCCCGCTCCGCCACCTCCAGCAGATGGGTGGCGTAGAGATAGGCCTCATCCACCGGCGGATCCTTCCGCATCCAGATCACGCTGAATCCTTCGAGGGGGAGGCGCTCGAGGGCACCGACCTCAAGCCATGGCTCGGGCTGAACCATCGCCGCCATCGCAATCGGGGCATCACCCATCGCGATCAGATCGGCGGGCGTGCAGGCCCAGAGCTCATGGCCGGCTCTGCCGGCGGCCTGCATCAGGGCCGCCGTGGAATCTTTGCTCGGGTTGATGCGCTGGAGGGGATCCAGCACGAACAGGTGACGCATGGAGGGGAGCGTCAGGCGGCGCCGGCGAGCAGGGCATCGAGCTCTCCGGCCCGTTCGATCGCATGCAGATCGTCGCAACCGCCGATGTGGCGATCGGCGATGAAAATCTGCGGCACGCTGCGTCGACCGTCACCGCGGGCTGCCATCGCATCCCGCGCCGGCTCGTCGCCATCGATGGCGTACTCGGTGTAAACCACACCCTTGCGATCGAGCAGCTGTTTCGCACGCACGCAGAACGGACAGAAACGCCAGGTGTAGATCTCAACCGCAGCCATTGGGCCCCATCACTCGACGGCAATCCTATGCAGGGCTTGGCGAGGGCGACCTGGGCGGCCACTCCCCAGGCCAGGTCGTTCGGTACGGTTGCCACAAGTGACAACGCAACCGTTGCTCGACCTCACCGACTTCAAGCGCGATCTCTCCGAGCTCACTGACCGCCTGGGCCATGCCCAGGACTGTCTTTGACGTTCCTGCACTGAAAGCCAGGCAACAGGATCTCGAACAACTGGCCTCCCAACCGGATTTCTGGGATGACCAGCAGAACGCTCAGAAGCAGATGCGCCGCCTTGACGAGGTGAAGGCCCAACTGCAGCAACTGGAGCAATGGCGTGGAGCGATCGATGACGCCCAGGCCACCCTGGAGCTCTACGACCTCGAACCTGACGACGACATGCTCAGCGAGGCCCAGGAGGGTCTCACCAAGCTGCGCCATGCTCTCGACCGCTGGGAGCTGGAACGGCTGCTCAGTGGCGAGTACGACAAGGAGGGGGCCGTGCTCTCGATCAATGCCGGCGCTGGCGGCACCGACGCCCAGGACTGGGCCCAGATGCTGCTGCGCATGTACACGCGCTGGGCCGAGGATCACGGCATGAAGGTGAGCGTCGATGAACTCTCCGAGGGGGAGGAAGCGGGCATCAAAAGCGCCACGATCGAAATTGATGGCCGCTACGCCTATGGCTATCTGCGCAACGAGAAAGGCACGCACCGGCTCGTGCGCATCTCACCGTTCAACGCCAACGACAAGCGCCAGACCAGCTTCGCCGGAGTGGAGGTGATGCCGAAGCTGGAGGACGAGGTCGACATCGACATTCCAGACAAAGACCTGGAAGTCACCACGTCCCGCTCCGGTGGGGCGGGTGGACAGAACGTCAACAAGGTGGAAACGGCCGTGCGGATCCTGCACATCCCCACCGGTCTGGCCGTGCGCTGCACCCAGGAACGCTCCCAGCTGCAGAACAAGGAAAAGGCGATGGCCCTTTTGAAGGCCAAGCTGCTGGTGATCGCCCAGGAACAGCGTGCTGCCGAGATCGCCGACATCCGCGGCGACATCGTCGAGGCGGCCTGGGGCAACCAGATCCGCAACTACGTGTTTCACCCCTATCAGATGGTCAAGGATCTGCGCACCCAGGAGGAGACCACCGATGTGCAGGGGGTGATGGATGGCCATCTCGATCCCTTCATCCAGGCCCTGCTGCGCCAGGGTGTGGACAGTCCCGGCCGCGATGAGGATGGCTGAACCATGCCAGACGAACTCCAGTCCACTCCGCCGACCCCCTCCTCACCGCCACCCAGCTTCGTGAAGCAGGCGATGCGGAACATGGTGCGCAAGGGGCGCCAGAGCCTGGTGCACTTCGGCCTGACCGCCGTGGGCTTCCTCGGCTTCATCCTTCTGGTCGCCTGGCTGGGGCGACCCACCCTGCCGCAATGACCCGAGGGTTCGAGCTGGATCTGGCCTTCGACCCTGCCCCGGCAGGCCTGATCCCGGAACCCGGCGACCCTGAAACGCTGGCCCGTCTCAGCACTCCGGCCCCCTGGATGGCCGATCTTTCCGCCTGGCTCACCCTGCTGTGTGCTGATGCCGACCTGACCTGCGACCCACAGGTGCGCAGCGCAACGGCCCTCAGCCTCGGGCTCCAGTTCTGTGACGACGCCACCATTGCCACCCTGAACGGCACTTGGCGCCACACACCTCAGGCCACTGATGTGCTCTCCTTCGCGGCCCTGGACGGGGACGGACCGAGACCTGACGCTCCCTGTGTGGAATTGGGAGACATCATCGTTTCAGTCGACACCGCCCGTCGCCAGGCCAGGGAGCATGGCCATGGGCTGGTGCATGAACTGCGCTGGCTGGTCAGCCATGGGCTGCTCCATCTGCTGGGCTGGGATCACCCGGATGAAGAACAGCTGACCGCCATGCTCCAGTGTCAGGAGCGTCTCCTCGCCATCAGCGGTAATCTTCAATCCCACGGTGTGATCAGCTGTGAATCAACAGATGGGATCACTTCTGCACTCTGAGGACGACCGGTCATTGACCGACGAGCTCAGCCCGACCAGCAGGCAAAGAGCCGACGAACAGCGGGCCGCCGGTCCACGTGCCGCCCGTCGCGGCGCCTGGCGCATCGCCGGCGACCTCCCCGCCAGCTTCCGCTATGCCGCCCAGGGC
>CALGVO010000164.1 GCA_937930135.1 uncultured Synechococcus sp.
GCCAGTTTCAAGATCGAAGGTCGCCTGAAGGACCCCACCTACGTGGCCTCGGTCACCCAGGCCTATCGCCAGCAGCTGGATGGCCTCGCCGTGGACCCTGCAGCGATTCATCGCCAGTTGGAGCTGGGCTTTTCCCGTGGCCTCTCGAGTGGCTGGCTGGAGGGGGTGAACCACCGCCGACTGGTCCATGGCCTTTGGAGCAAGAAGCGTGGACCCGTGATCGGGCGCCTCGAGCGAGTGGAGGCGCGGGGCTGGCTGGTGCTGCGCAGCTCCGAATCGCTCCGGCCCGGTCAGGGGCTGGTGCTGGAGCTGGAGGACGCCAGCGCCGATCCCCTGGAGCCGCCGCGGGAGCTCGGGGGGCGGATCATGGAGATACAAGTTCTGGGAACGGATCGCTGTCGTCTGCGCCTCGGGCCGAAACGGCACGACGTGCGTGCCCTGCGTCCCGGCGCCACCGTGTGGCTCACCGATGATCCCCAGTGGCAGAGCCATTGGCAGCGGCAGGCGGCCCTGGAGACCTCGGCCCTGGAGCGGCCGCTGCGGCTGCGGGTGTCGGGTCAGGTCGGGGTGCCCCTTCGGCTCCAGGCGGTGGTGCCTCCCCTGGCCTCTGGGCCGATCCGTTCCGGGCCGATCACCGTGGAGAGTGCTGTGCCCCTCCAGATCGCCCAGGCTCAGGCGCTGGATCGATCGCGACTCGAGGCCCAGTTGGGACGGCTTGGCGGAACGGGCTGGCGGCTGGAGGCACTGGAGCTTGACCTGGCGGAGGGGCTGTTTTTGCCGGTCGCCGAACTCAACAGGATGCGACGACGCTTGCTGGCGGTGATGGCCGAAGCGGATCACGCGGAACACAGCGCGCCATCCGCCGGGCCTGCGACGGATCGCGAGGCGATCGAGCCTGCTCTGGCGGCCTGTATGCCGCAGCGACCGGAGCGTTCCGCTGCGACTGAAGCGCCGGCCCTGCATGTGCTGGTGCGCAGCCTTGAGCAGCTCCAGGCCCTGATCGAGGTTGGTGATGCCGTCCCGATCGCCAGCGTGGTGGCGGATCTGGAGTGCCCCAGTGATCTCAAAACTGCGGTGCGGCTGGGCCGAGGTCACTGGCCAGGGGGGATCCGTTTGGCCGGTGCCCGCATCACCCGGCCCGACGAGCGCTGGAGCCTTGAACCGCTGATTCGCGCTGAAGCCGATGGCTATCTGGTGCGCAATGCCGACCAGCTCGAAACCCTCAGCCCCCTCGGCCCTTGCGTCGGAGACTTTTCCCTGAATGTCGCCAACCCCCTGAGCCATCGCTGGATGCTCGAGCACTGGGGGCTTCAGCGGCTCACCGCCAGCTATGACCTGAACCTGAGCCAGTTGCTCGACCTGGCCAGGGCGGTCGATCCGGCCCAGCTGGAGGTGACTCTGCATCAGCACATGCCCCTGTTTCATATGGAGCACTGCCTGTTCTGTGCCTTTCTCTCCGAGGGGCACGACCACACCGATTGCGGTCGCCCCTGTGAACAGCATGTGGTGAGCCTGCGCGATCGCAGTGGTGTCGATCATCCACTGCGGGCTGACCTGGGTTGTCGCAACACCCTGTTCAATGGCCGAGCCCAGAGTGGTGTGGAGGCTCTGCCCGATCTGCTGGCGGTGGGGTTGCGCCACTTCCGGCTGGAGCTTTTGGAGGAGAACGCTGAGGCCAGCGTGCGCCGCGTCAGGCTGTATGGCCAGGCGCTCCAGGGTCGGATTGCCTCGGAGGCGGTGTGGCGGCAGGAACGGATCGACCACCGGCTTGGGGTCACCCGTGGCGGCCTGCGGGGAGCGAGGCCCGAACGCACCAGTCGCCTCGGTTCCTGACGGATCTCACGTTGAGATAGCCTGGGCCGGCTGCGCCCAACGGCGAAACCAGCTTTTTCAGACAATCACGGACCTCATGAGCGCCCCGAACAAGGCGATTCGCAACATCGCGATCATCGCCCACGTTGACCACGGCAAAACGACCCTGGTCGACGCCCTGCTCAGTCAGTCCGGCATCTTCCGCGATAACGAGGCGGTGCCCACCTGCGTGATGGACTCCAACGATCTGGAGCGGGAGCGCGGCATCACCATCCTGTCCAAAAACACGGCGGTCACCTACAACGACACCCGCATCAACATTGTTGACACCCCAGGTCACGCCGATTTCGGCGGCGAGGTGGAGCGGGTCCTCGGCATGGTGGATGGCTGCCTGCTGATCGTGGATGCCAATGAGGGGCCGATGCCCCAGACCCGCTTCGTGTTGAAGAAAGCGCTGGAGCAGGGGCTCCGTCCGATTGTGTTCGTGAACAAGATCGACCGGGCGCGCGTCGATCCCGAGACGGCTGTCGACAAGGTGCTGGATCTGTTCATCGAGCTGGGCGCCGATGACGATCAGTGCGATTTCCCTTACCTGTTCGGTAGTGGTCTGGGTGGGTTCGCCAAACCCGACATGAAGACCGACAGCGAAACGATGCAACCGCTGTTCGATGCGATCCTGCGCCATGTTCCGCCGCCGGTCGGCGATCCCGAGAAGCCGCTGCAGCTTCAGATCACCACCCTCGACTATTCCGATTTCCTCGGTCGGATCATCATCGGCCGGGTGCACAACGGCGTGATCAAGCAGGGGCAGAGTGCGTCTTTGATCAAGGACGATGGCAGCGTCAAGAAGGGGCGGATCAGCAAGCTGCTCGGTTTCGAAGGCCTGCAGCGTGTGGAAATCGAGCAAGCCTCCGCCGGTGATCTGGTGGCCGTGGCCGGTTTCGATGATGTGAACATCGGCGAAACCATCGCCTGCCCGGATGAGCCCAAAGCTCTGCCGCTGATCAAGGTGGATGAGCCCACTCTGCAGATGACCTTCGTGGTCAACGACTCCCCCTTTGCCGGCAAGGAGGGCAAATTCGTGACCAGTCGCCAGGTGCGCGACCGCCTGCAGCGCGAACTGCTCACCAATGTCGCTCTGCGTGTGGAAGACACCGACTCACCGGACCGCTTCGCCGTGAGCGGTCGTGGTGAACTTCACCTCGGCATTCTCATTGAAACCATGCGGCGCGAGGGCTATGAGTTCCAGGTGTCCCAGCCGCAGGTGATTTTCCGCACGATTGACGGCACCCCCTGCGAGCCGGTGGAGACTCTGGTGATGGATGTGCCCGAGGAAGCGGTTGGGGCCTGCATCGAGAAGCTCGGCACCCGCAAAGGCGAGATGCAGAACATGGAAACCGGCCAGGACGGTCGCACCCAGCTTGAATTCATCGTTCCCTCACGTGGCCTGATCGGTTTCCGTGGTGAATTCATCCGCGCCACCCGAGGTGAAGGGATCATGAGCCATTCCTTCTTTGAATACCGGCCGATGCTGGGTGATTTCGACACCCGCCGGAATGGTGTGCTGATCGCCTTTGAGGAGGGAACCGCCACCTTCTATGCCCTGAAGAATGCCGAAGATCGGGGCCAGTTCTTCATCTCTCCCGGCACCAAGGTGTACAAGGGCATGATCATCGGTGAGAACAATCGTCCTCAGGATCTGGAGATCAACATCTGCAAAGCGAAGCAGCTCACCAACATGCGTTCAGCAGGTGCCGATGAACTCGACACCCTGCAGGCCCCGGTGCAGATGACCCTGGAGCGGGCGCTGGAATACATCGGCCCCGACGAGATGCTTGAAGTCACCCCAGAGTCGATCCGTCTGCGCAAACTGCCCGCCAAGAAGATGGCCAAGCGTTGAGCGTCAATCCCACCGCGCCGACAGACGATCCCCGTTTCGCGCGGGGTGTTGCTCTGTTTGATCAAGGCGAGTGGTATGCCGCCCACGATGTGCTCGAGGATCTCTGGCATGAGACCTCGGATCCCGAGCGGCGGGTGCTGCAGGGGCTGATTCAGATTGCCGTGGCCCAGGTGCACCTGCAGCGCGGCAATGTGCGGGGTGCCACGATCCTCTTCGGTGAAGGGCTCGGCCGTCTCAGTCGTCGCTCTGATCCTGATCTCGGTCTTGATCTGCCGCGCCTGCGCGAAGGCGTCTCCCAGCGCCTGCAGGCGCTGCAGAACGGAGAGGATCCAGACATCACTTTGCCACCGCTGCGTCTGTTGTCCTGATCGGGATGTCGGTACATTGAGCCATCGCATCTTTGGCCACGCCTTGTTGGTTTCTGTGTCACGGCTGTCGACCGCCTGGGTTTCCATGCTGTGTCTCAGTGCTCTGGCGCCCGGCCTGCGCGCCCAGTCGTTGCCATCGACCCAGCCGCCACAGCCTGTTGCGACCCCACAGTCTGCTCAGCAGGGCGGCTTGATCACGATCGAATCCGACACCCAGAGCGCCGACAACATCACCGGTGTGGTGACAGCGCTCGGCAATGTGCGCATTGTGTATCCCGCCAGGGGGATGGTGGCCACCTCGCGTCAGGCCCAGTACTACAGCAAGGAGGGGCGGCTGGTGCTGAGCGGCGATGTGGATGTGATTCAGGAGGGCGGCAATGCCCTGCGGGCTGAACGTGTCGTGTATTCACTCGACGACGAGCGCGCCGTGGCTGAACCACCGCAGGGGGGGCAGGTCTTCAGCCAGATGGTGATCCGCCAGGATCAGGGCCAACCGCAGCCGGTCGTCACCCCCCTTCGGCCATGAGTCTGACCCTGGAACGGGTCTCCTTGACCCTGGGGGGCCGACCGTTGCTGCGCGATCTCTCGATTGCTCTGGCGCCTGGTGAGGTGATCGGTTTGCTCGGGCCGAACGGGGCTGGCAAAACCACCAGTTTCAATCTGGTGATCGGCTTGTTACGCCCCGACCAGGGGCAGGTGCTTCTGGATGGGCATCCGATCGCCGGGCTGCCGATGCCGGAACGGGCCCGTCTCGGGATCGGTTACCTGCCGCAGGAGCCGAGTGTCTTCCGCCAGCTCACCGTGCGCGAGAACATCGAGCTCGTCCTCGCCCAGAGCTGTCTGCCCACGCAGCAGTGCCGTGAGCGCCTGCATCAATTGGTGGAGGATTTCCATCTCAGTGCCTTTCTCAACCGTCGCGGGTACCAGCTCTCCGGCGGGGAGCGTCGCCGCTGCGAGGTAGCCCGGGCCCTGGCCGTGGGCCTGGAGGGTCCGCGTTATCTGCTGCTCGACGAACCCTTCGCTGGGGTGGATCCCCTCGCCGTGGCTGATCTGCAACAGCTGATTCAGGGCCTGCGCGATCGGGGGATGGGCATCCTGATCACCGACCACAACGTGCGGGAAACGCTGGCGATCACCGATCGCGCTTACATCCTCACCGACGGCTCGATCCTGGCCTCCGGTCCTTCCGACCAGGTCGCCCACGATCCCCAGGTGCGGCGCCACTATCTCGGGGAGGGGTTCCAGCTGTGATCAAACCGATGATGGCGCGCGTTGGCAGTTGCTGCCGACGCATTCCTCTGCTGGATCGCTGGCTTCTTGGTGAGCTGATCGGTCCCCTTCTCTTTGCGATCGCGGCCTTCACCGTGGTGTCCCTCTCGGTGGGGGTGATGTTTGAGCTGGTCCGCAGGATCGTGGAGTCGGGGTTGCCCGTGGGCATCGCCGTGCAGGTGTTGTTGCTGCGCCTGCCCAGCTTTCTGGTGATCTCCTTCCCGATGGCCACCTTGATGGCCACCCTGCTGGCCTACAGCCGACTGTCGGCAAACAGTGAACTGACAGCTTTGCGCAGCGTCGGCATCAGTGCCAGTCGGATGATTGCGCCGGCCCTGGCTCTCGCTCTGGTGATGACCGGCCTCACCTTCTTGTTCAACGATGTGATCGTGCCCCGCACCAGTCTCTCGGCGGAAATCACGCTGCAGCGTGCGCTGGGCCGCTCCGTGTCAACCGAGAAGGGGGACAACATCATCTATTCCCGCTTCGGGCGTCTGGTAGCCGGTGATGGCGAATCGGATACCGGTCTGGCCCAGTTGTTCTATGCCAAAAAGTTCAACGAGGGTGTCATGAGTGGCGTCACGGTGCTCGATTTTTCCCGCCTCGGCTTCACCCAGATGTTGCAGGCCGATGAGGCTCGCTGGAACGAGCGTGAGAGTAAGTGGGAGTTCCTCGATGGCCAGATCCTGACCTTGTCTCCCTCCGGCAGCGTGACGTCGGCCGACTTCGATCGCTATCTCTATCCGCTCAGTGCCGCACCGATCCGGATCGCCAAGTTGCCGAAGGATGCCAACAACATGACGGTGGCCGAGGCGATCGAAGCCGAACAAATGCTCGATGAAGCCGGCGATCGCAAGGAAGCCCGGCGGATGCGTGTGCGCATTCAGGAGAAGTTCACCCTGCCGATGGCCTGTCTGGTTTTCGGTCTGATCGGCAGCAGCCTCGGGGCGAAGCCGAATGGCCGCACCAGTCGCAGCCAGGGCTTCGGCATCAGTGTGGTGCTGATTCTGGTGTACTACGTGCTGAGCTTCAGTTTCAGTTCCCTCGGCGTCAAGGGCACCCTGCCACCGGTGGTGGCTGCCTGGGCGCCGGTGTTGATCTCTCTCGCCGGGGGTGGCCTGCTGCTGCGGCAGGCCAGCCGCTGAATCCGAACGTCAGAATCGGCCGATGATTCCCCGCACAGCTCTCGTGTTTTCCGCGTTGACGCCCTTCCTGGACACCGCCTTGTCCGAGCCCGTGCTGCTGCTGGGGTTGATCGCGTTTGCCTTGTTGTTGCTCGCGCTTCCTTGGGCCTTCTGGGCCCTCTCCACTGGGCAGAGCTCCAGTTCCGTGCGCACCCTGGTGGCGCTGGCGAACCTGGCCTTCACCGCCCAGCTGGTGTTGCGCTGGTGGCAGTCGGGTCACTTCCCGATCAGCAATCTCTACGAATCCCTCTGCTTCCTTGCCTGGGCCTGCACCCTCACCCAGCTGCTGGTGGAGAGGGCCTGGGCCTCGCCCCTGGTAGCGGCTGCCGCCACGCCGATGGGTCTGGGCTGTATTGCCTTCGCCAGTTTTGCTCTGCCCGATCGTCTGCAGGAGGCATCGCCGTTGGTGCCGGCCCTGAGATCGAGCTGGTTGGTCATGCACGTGAGCGTGATCATGGTCAGCTATGCCGCTCTTTTGGTGGGTTCCCTCCTTTCCATTGCTGTGCTCGTGATCGATCGGGGCAATGCCCTGGAATTGCGCAGCAGTTCGATCGGCAGTGGTGGCTTTCGTCGTGCGGCTCTGACCGGACCCAGTCTGGAGCCTGAGACCGCCGCATCCTGGCAGCTCTCGCCGGTGCAGTTTTCCCGAGCCGAGCAGCTCGACAGCCTCAGCTACCGCACGATCACCGTGGGCTTCCTGCTGCTCACCGTGGGCATCATCAGTGGCGCCGTGTGGGCCAATGAAGCCTGGGGGAGCTGGTGGAGCTGGGATCCGAAGGAAACCTGGGCCCTGATCTGCTGGTTGGTCTATGCCGCCTATCTGCACACCCGCCTCAGTCGCGGCTGGCAGGGCCGGCGGCCTGCTCTGGTGGCATCAGCCGGACTGGTGGTGATTGTGGTCTGTTACATCGGCGTGAACCTGCTGGGGATCGGCCTGCACAGCTACGGCTGGTTCTTCGAGAGCTGAAAGGCGATCCATCGGAGTGATCCATACGATCCATCAAAAAAGCCCCGCGCCTGCGGGGCTTTTCAGCTTCGTTATGGGGTCTTGATCAAACGAGAATGCCCTCCGGGCGCTTGCTGTTGCGGATGCCCTCAATGGCGGCAGCGTAGTCGGGCTGATTGAACACGCCGGATCCACTCACAATCGCATTGGCCCCTGCCTCGATCACCTTCCAGGCATTGGCTCCCTTAACGCCACCATCCACTTCGATCCAGGGATCGAGACCTTTGGCCTCGCACATGCGACGCAGGTCTCGGATTTTCTGCACCTGGTTGTCGATGAAGCTCTGACCACCGAAGCCGGGGTTCACGCTCATGATCAGCACCAGATCGCAGAGCTCAAGGCAATACTCCAGGGTGTCGAGTGGGGTGCTGGGGTTGAGTACAGCACCAGCCTGTTTGCCCAGATCCTTGATCTGCGCCAGGTTGCGGTGCAGATGCGGGCAGGCCTCGACCTGCACCGAAATGATGTCGGCGCCCGCTTTCGCGAAATCGGGCACGTACTTTTCGGGCTCCACGATCATCAGATGCACGTCCAGAGGCTTCTGGGTCACCGGGCGGAGGGCTTCAACGATCAAAGGGCCGATCGTGATGTTCGGCACGAAGCGACCATCCATCACATCAACGTGGATCCAGTCGGCACCGGCCTGATCCACCGCTTTCACCTCCTCGCCGAGGCGGGCGAAATCGGCCGAGAGGATCGACGGGGAGATCACCAGGGGCTTGGTGCTCATGAAGGGTCCGCGGGAGTGCGCGGCGATTGTAGGAAGCGCTGATGCCACTGATACAGTGAGCCGCGCTTAAGAGCTGGAAAGCCCTGCGGCATCGCGCCCCTGGCCCAGGCCTGCCGATGCTCTCGGCGAGTCCCAGACCGGTCCGCACCGCTCTCCGTTCGCTGCAATCGTCCCCAACGCCGCACACCCGTGGATCGCACTCTCATCCAGGAAATACTTGAGGTCGTGGAGCAGGCGGCCATCGCCTCCGCTCGCCTCACCGGTCTCGGCAAAAAGGATGAAGCCGATGCCGCTGCAGTGGAGGCCATGCGTCAGCGCATGGGCCAGATCCAGATGCAGGGCCGGATCGTGATCGGCGAAGGCGAGCGTGACGAAGCGCCGATGCTTTACATCGGTGAAGAAGTGGGCAGCGGAACGGGTCCCGGCGTCGACTTCGCCGTTGACCCCTGTGAAGGCACCAATCTCTGCGCCAACAACCAGCGCGGTTCGATGGCCGTGCTCGCGGCTTCCGATCGTGGTGGTCTGTTCAATGCCCCCGACTTCTACATGAAGAAGCTGGCCGCTCCTCCGGCCGCCAAGGGCAAGGTGGACATCCGTAAGTCGGCCACCGAAAACATCAACATCCTCAGCGAGTGCCTCGGCCTGGCGGTGAGCGAGCTCACAATCGTGGTGATGGATCGGGCCCGCCACAAGGATCTGATCGCTGAAATTCGCGCCACCGGTGCCCGTGTGCAGCCCATCTCCGATGGTGATGTGCAAGCGGCCATCGCCTGTGGCTTCGCCGGCACCGGCACCCACTGCCTGATGGGCATCGGCGCCGCCCCTGAGGGGGTGATTTCCGCCGCTGCCATGCGCGCCCTCGGCGGTCACTTCCAGGGCCAGCTCGTTTATGACCCTGCCGTCGCCCAAACCAAGGAATGGGCCGATCTCACCAAGGAGGGCAACCTGGCTCGCCTGGCCGAGATGGGGATCAGCGACCCCGACAAGATCTATGAAGCCGAGGAGCTCGCTTCCGGTGAGCACGTGGTATTCGCCGGCAGCGGGATCACCGACGGCCTCCTGTTCCACGGCGTTAAGTTCGAGAAGGATTGCACCCGCACCAGCAGCCTGGTGATCAGCAATCTCGACAACACCTGCCGCTTCACCAATACGGTGCACATCAAGGACGGCGCCCAGAGCATCGCTCTGAGCTGATCACCGTTTCGTCTGGATTCGAGGAATTCACTCCATGCATATTGCCGTCGTCGGCCTCAGTCATCGCACGGCACCCGTTGAAGTCCGGGAAAAGCTCAGCATCCCGGAGCAGACCATGGAGTCCTCGCTCCAGACCCTTCGGGACCATGAGCAGGTGCTTGAGGCGTCGATCCTCAGCACCTGCAACCGGCTTGAGATCTACACCCTGGTGCAGCATCCCGAGCTGGGTATGTCCGCCGTGCGCGAGTTTCTCAGCGGTCATTCCGGTCTGCCGACCGATGACCTCACCCCCCATCTCTTCACCTATCACCATCAGGACGCTGTGGCCCACCTGCTGCGGGTGTCCGCCGGGCTCGACAGTCTGGTGCTGGGCGAGGGTCAGATCCTGTCCCAGGTGAAGAAGATGATGCGCCTGGGCCAGGAGCACAAATCGATCGGCCCGATCCTCAACCGTCTCCTCACCCAGGCGGTGAGCACCGGGAAGAGGGTGCGAAGTGAAACGAACCTCGGCACCGGTGCGGTGTCGATCAGCTCGGCTGCGGTGGAGCTGGCCCAGTTGAAGCTCGGCCAGGCCCGGGGCCTCGATCAGCTGGTCACCCTGGAATCTGAGCAGGTGGCCGTGGTGGGTGCCGGCCGCATGAGCCGATTGCTGTTGCAGCACCTGCAGGCCAAGGGCTGTTCCGGTGTGGTGCTGCTTAACCGCACTCGTGAGCGGGCCCAGATGCTTGCCGCTGACTTCCCCGGGCTGCCGGTGCAGTGCCGCACCCTGGATGAGCTTGACCATTGCCTGAGCACCTGTTCCCTGGTGTTCACGAGCACGGCGGCGGATGATCCGATCATCGATGCCGCTCGCCTGCAACGGCTGAATCGGCGCAGCTCCCTGCGTCTGATCGACATCGGCGTGCCCCGCAACATCGCTTCTGATGTGGCTGGCATCGCCGGCGTTGAAGCCTTCGATGTGGACGACCTCCAGGAAGTGGTGGCGCGCAATCAGGAAGCGCGCCAGCAGGTGGCCCGTGAAGCCCAGGGCCTCCTGGATGAGGAGGGGCGTCTGTTCCTGGAATGGTGGGACAGCCTGGAGGCGGTTCCCACGATCAACCGCTTACGTTCAGCCCTCGAGCAGATCCGCTCGGATGAACTTCAGAAGGCCCTCAGCCGCATGGGGCCCGATTTCTCTGCCCGGGAGCGCAAGGTGGTGGAGGCCCTCAGCAAGGGCATCGTCAACAAGATCCTGCACACGCCCGTGACCCGTTTGCGCAGTCCCCAGCCCCGTCAGGATCGTCAGCAAGCCCTGCGGGTTGTGGAACAGATTTTCGAGCTGGAGTTGGATCCAGCCTCCACCGAGGCCTGAGACCTCGACCGTGCGATCGGCCAGCGCAGCAGTCCAGACCTGATTCCCAGCATTCTTGACCGATCTTCGTCGGATGGCGGTTGGAATGGCGCAATGTCCGGTAAGTTTGCACGCGCAACGCCGATCTGAAGGGGGCGGCATGAAGCGCGTTCTGGCCATCATTCTGGGGGGAGGGGCAGGAACCCGTCTCTACCCGCTCACCAAGATGAGGGCCAAGCCGGCCGTCCCCCTGGCGGGAAAATATCGATTGATCGATATTCCGATCAGTAACTGCATCAACTCCAACATCACCAAGATGTATGTGTTGACGCAGTTCAACAGTGCCTCGCTGAATCGACACCTCTCCCAGACCTACGACCTCAGTGCAGGTTTCGGTCAGGGGTTTGTGGAGGTGCTGGCGGCGCAACAGACTCCCGAGAGTCCGTCCTGGTTCGAGGGCACCGCCGATGCGGTGCGCAAGTATCAATGGTTGTTTCAGGAATGGGATGTTGACGAATATCTGATCCTTTCCGGAGATCAGCTCTACCGAATGGACTACAGCCTGTTCGTGGAGCATCACCGCCAGTCGGGTGCCGATCTCACCGTGGCTGCCCTGCCTGTGGATCCCCAGCAGGCTGAGGCGTTTGGCCTGATGCGCACCGATGCCCATGGCACGATCCAGGAGTTCCGTGAGAAGCCCAAAGGGGACTCCCTCAAGGAGATGGCCGTGGACACCTCCCGCTTCGGCTTGTCGCCGGAATCGGCTGAGCAGAAGCCCTATCTGGCCTCGATGGGGATTTATGTGTTCAGCCGTAAGGCGCTGATCGATCTCCTCAACGATCACCCCCAACATAAGGATTTCGGCAAGGAGGTTATTCCTGAGGCCCTGGCGGGTGGCATGACGCTCAAGAGTTATGTGTTTGATGATTATTGGGAAGATATCGGCACGATCGGTGCCTTTTATGAGGCCAATCTGGCCCTGACCCAGCAACCCTCACCGCCCTTCAGCTTCTACGACGAAGACTTCCCGATTTACACCCGGCCCCGTTATCTGCCGCCCAGCAAACTCGTGGATGCTCAGATCACGGAGTCGATCATTGGCGAGGGCACCATTCTCAAGGCATGCAGCATTCACCATTGCGTTCTGGGTGTGCGCAGCCGCGTCGAAAACGACGTAGTGCTCCAGGACTCGCTGCTGATGGGGGCTGATTTTTTCGAATCCTCCACTGAGCGCGCCGTTCTCAGTGAGCGAGGTGGCATTCCGGTGGGTGTGGGTCAGGGCACCACGGTGAAGCGCGCCATCCTCGACAAAAACACGCGGATTGGATCCAACGTCACCATCGTCAACAAAGACCACGTGGAGGAAGCCGACCGGCCTGAGCTCGGTTTCTACATCCGCAACGGCATCGTTGTTGTGGTGAAAAATGCCTCCATCCCCGATGGCACGGTGATCTGATCCCGACCCCCGTGTCGCCGTCGATCACCTCCCTCTGACAGAGGTTGTGCAGGTTGCAGCCGAATCGCTCCGTCGTGGTCACACTGACGCCAGTGAATGACTTCACAGATCCATGTCCAAGGCGCACTTCGGTCTGATCGGTCTCGGTGTGATGGGCGAAAATCTCGTCCTCAACGCTGAACGCAACGGCTTCTCCAGCGTCGTTTACAACCGTACCTACGCCAAAACGGAGGAGTTCCTCGCCGGGCGCGGTGCCGGCCGCAACATCCAGGGCGCCACAGACCTTCAGGATTTCGTCAACAAGCTGGAGCGTCCTCGTCGGATCCTGATGATGGTGAAGGCCGGTGGCCCGGTCGACGCTGTGATTCAGCAGATCTCCCCCTATCTGGAGGAGGGTGATCTGCTGATCGATGGTGGCAACTCGGAATACCACGACACCGAGCGACGGGTGGCTGAGTTGGAGAGCAAAAGCTTCGGCTTCATCGGCATGGGCGTGTCCGGTGGTGCCAAGGGTGCTCTCGAAGGTCCGAGCATGATGCCCGGCGGCACCAAGGCCTCCTATGACGCGATTGAGAGTCTGGTCTGCAAGATGGCGGCCCAGGTGGAGGACGGACCCTGCGTCACCTACATCGGGCCCGGTGGCTCTGGCCACTTTGTCAAGACCGTGCACAACGGCATTGAGTACGGCATCGAGCAGATCCTGGCCGAGGGCTATGACCTGATGAAGCGGGTGGGCGGCATGAACGGCAGTCAGATGGCTGATGTGTTCGCCCACTGGAACAGCACCGAGGAGCTTGCCTCTTATCTGGTGGAGATCACCGAGGTGTGCCTGCGCACCAAGGATCCCGACGACGGCAGTGACCTGGTGGAGAAGATTCAGGACAAGGCCGGCCAGAAGGGCACCGGCCTCTGGACCGTTGTGAGCGCCCTGCAGATGGGGGCTTCCGTGCCCACCATCTATGCCTCGCTCAACGGGCGTGTGATGAGCTCGATGAAGGATCAGCGCATCAAGGCTGAAACCATCCTCAGGGGCCCGGTGATCAAGCCCTTCGACATGGGCAGCCCCGCCGACGGCATGGCGCCGCTCATGGATGCGATGGTGCTGGCCTGCATGGCCAGTTATGCGCAGGGGATGGAGTTGCTGCGCATCGCTTCCGCTGAGCACAACTACAACCTGCACATGCCCTCGATCGCCCAGATCTGGAAGGGCGGCTGCATCATCCGCGCCCGTCTGCTCAAGCGGATCCAGGATGCGTTCAACGCCGATCCCCAGCTGCCCAACCTGCTGATCGACCCCTGGTTTGCCGAGCAGGTGAATCGTCGCCTGCCCGGCCTGGCCAGGATCGTGGCCGGCGCCGCTGAGGCCGGGATTCCCGTGCCCTGCCTGAGCAGCACGCTCGATTACATCAACAGCTACCGCAGTTCGCGTTTGCCCCAGAACCTGGTGCAGGCCATGCGCGATTGCTTCGGTTCCCACACCTACGAGCGGGTCGACAAAGACGGTGCCTTCCACACCGAATGGCTGCACTGAGGTCAGTTTGATGACCACCTATCGCATCGAACGGGCCAAAGATCCCCAGGATCTGGCCCGCCGCGCCGCCGAGCACATCGCCACGGCGATTGATCTGGCCCTCGATCAGCGTGATCGAGCCCAGATCGCCCTCTCCGGAGGCACAACGCCGGCCAGGGCCTACGAGCTGCTCGGCCAGGAGCATCTGCCCTGGGATCGGGTGGATGTGCTGCTCGGCGACGAACGTTGGGTCGCCGCTGATGATGCCTCCAGCAACGCCCTCATGCTGCACAACACGCTCCTGAAGCCAGGCCAGCCGGGTGCACGCGCCTGTTTTCATCCCGTGCCGACGGTGGAACTGGCGTCGGCCGAGGCCAGTGCCGAGGCCTTTGCGGAGCTTGTGTCGCGCCTGTGCAGCGGTGCACCGCCGGTGTTCGACCTGATGTTGCTCGGTCTGGGTGATGATGGCCACACGGCATCGTTGTTCCCGGGCACGGAGGCCCCATTGGTGCGCGATCGCTGGACCACGATCGGTCGAGGCAAGGGTCTGGATCGGATCACCCTCACCGCTCCGGTGCTCAGCGCTGCCCGCCAGGTGGTGTTCCTCGTGAGCGGTGAAGGCAAGCGTCAGGCCCTCAGTCGATTGCTCGATCCTGCCGAGTCACCTGATCGCACCCCGGCCAAGTTGGTGCAACCGGGGTCGGAGATCATCGTGGTCGCAGATCAGGGTGCCTGTGGGGATCACTGATCCCCCTGCGCGGCTTTGGCTCTGAATCATTCAGGATGAAGGATTCCATCCAGCCTCACTGTGACCTCCACCCCACCCGAGCCTGCAGCTGACGTGCGCGTCATCGCTGCTGGGTCGAGCTTCTCGGAATGGGCCAGTCTCAATGACACGATCATGGGCGGCTCCAGTCGTGCCGGCTGTCGTCTCACTCCCGAGGGGCTTGTTCTCGAAGGGGAGGTGGTGAGTGAAGGCGGAGGTTTTGTCAGTTGTCGGTCCCCTGTCTACCGACCTCCGCTTGATCTCAGTCGCTATCGCGGACTGCGCCTGCGTGTGGATGGCGGTGGTCGAACCCTGAAGCTCGCTGTTGCCTGTGCCGATGGAGTGATGGGGTTGACGGAACTGATTCCCGGAGGCTTGCGATGGGTGGCTCCGTTGCCGACCCTTGCCGAGGGCACCACCACGCTCGAAATCCCGTTCAGCATTCTCAAGCCGGTGGTTCGAGCGCAGCCCGTGACCTTTCCTGTGCAGTTTCAGGCTTCTGCTTTGACCCGGCTTCAGCTTCTCCATTCACGATTCGCTGACGACGGGCGTGAGAACTCTGGGTACCGGTCTGGTTCGATTCACCTGGTCGTTCGCGCGATCGAGGCCTACCGCTGATGGATTGGCTGGCTTTGATTGCCGCTGCCGCTGATGTTTGCCGTAAACCCTTGCGCCACGGTGTGGTGCCAGTGGGAACTGATGACGCCGAGCCGCAGACCATCCACCTCGATGACCTGCGGCTTCGCCTCGAAGCGAGGGGTCCGGAAGGGGCCCGTCAGCAGTTTCACGATCTTGAGCTGGAGATCTATCGCAGTGGAGCGGATCTCAACCTGATGCTGGGTTGGTGGGAGCAGCCCGATCGACCTCTGCTCTGGCAGGGGCAGCATCCAGTGTGGATGGACGGGAGCAGTGGTCAGCGCTGCACTGCTCCTTCCGATGGTGCCCCGATCGAAGCCCTGGCGAGACGTTTGCGTGCTCTCCTGGTGGGATCTCTGGCTCAGGAGGGCGGCTGATCGGTGACTGCGCCCTGGCTGCTGGAGCTCACCAGACGGGCGTATTTGCCGAGGATGCCAGTGCGATAACGGGGTGCGGGTGTGGTCCAGGCGGCGCGGCGTTGGGCCAGTTCGGTTTCATCCACGTTGAGCTGAATCAGCAGCTGGTTCGCATCCACGGTGATGCTGTCGCCTTCCTGCACCAGGCCGATCGTGCCCCCCACCGCGGCTTCCGGAGCCACATGACCAATCACCAGGCCGTAGGAACCGCCTGAGAAGCGGCCATCGGTGATCAGCGCAACCTTGTCGAGCAGACCCTGGCCCACGATCGCCGAGGTGGGGCTGAGCATCTCCCGCATCCCCGGGCCTCCCACCGGCCCCTCATTGCGCACCACCACCACATCGCCTGGGGTGATCTGCTTGTCGAGAATGGCAGCGAGGCAGGTTTCCTCGCTTTCGAACACGCGGGCTGGGCCGGTGATCACCGGGTTTTTGACGCCGCTGATCTTGGCCACCGCGCCTTCTTCGGCCAGGTTGCCTTTGAGGATTGCCAGATGCCCCTTGGCATAAAGGGGATGGCTCAGGGGTCGAATCACGTCCTGGC
>CALGVO010000165.1 GCA_937930135.1 uncultured Synechococcus sp.
GAATCGAGCATCTGGGTGGCGGTGATGATCGGGATGCCGAGGCTGTTGGCTTTCTGAATCAGTTCCTTCTGGAGCAACGGCACCTCCTCAGCGGGCATTTCTACGCCCAGATCGCCCCGGGCCACCATCACGCCGTCGCAGAGCGGAAGGATCGCATCGATCTGATCAATCGCCTCAAATTTTTCGATCTTGGCCACCACCGGAGTGGAGAAGCCGTGCTGGCGGATCAGTTCGCGAATCTCCTGCATATCGGAGGGATTGCGAACGAAGCTGAGCGCAACCCAGTCGACCCCTTGCTGCAGGCCGAAGGCGAGATCGATCCGATCTTTTTCGGTGAGGGCTCGCACCGAGAGCTGCACATCGGGGAAATTGACGCCTTTGTTGTTGGAGAGCACGCCGCCGACGGTCACCGTGCAATGCAGGGTCTGCTCCACCTGATCGACGCGCTCCACTTTCATCTCCACCCGACCGTCGTCGAGAAGAATCCGACTCCCGGCACTCACTTCTGCCGCCAGCTTGTCGTAAGTCACCGTGGCGATCTGTTGATCACAGGGGACGGATCTTGAGGTCAGTGCGAAGGGATCGCCCTTGGCCAGGGTGATGGGGCCAAGGGCGAAACGGCCCAGACGAATTTTCGGCCCTTGTAAATCCTGAAGGATGCCGATGTGCTGGCTCAGGTCGCTGGCGACCTGACGAATGGTGGCAATACGGGTGGCGTGCTCGCTGTGATCGCCGTGGGAAAAATTCAGTCGAAAGGTGGTGGCTCCCGCCTGGATCAACTCGCGGATCCGCTCGGGGCTTTCAGTGGCGGGGCCGATGGTGGCCACGATCTTGGTACGGCGTGTCAGATCGATGAGGGCCATCAGCGGCGCCAGAGTCATTGCGGAATCTACCCTCCAGGCTTGTCGGGATCCGTCGCAAGCGACGCGTTCCGGCGTTCAGGATCCCTTGGGGAAGTTGCGCTTATGGACCTCAACAGCTATCAGCAATCCGCCCGCACAACGGCTCGCTATCCCGACGTTGGCGCCAATCCGATCTATCCCACCCTGGGGCTCAGCGGTGAAGCCGGCGAGGTGGCCGACAAAGTGAAGAAGGTGCTCCGGGATCGGGGCGGTGTGTTTGATGCGGCGGTGCGAGAGGAGCTCAAGCTGGAATTGGGTGATGTGCTCTGGTACGTGGCCCAGCTGGCCAGTGAACTGGGACTGAGCCTGGAACAGGTGGCGGAAGCCAACCTGGACAAATTGGCGAGTCGTGCCGCCAGGGGCCGCCTCAGTGGTAGCGGCGACCATCGCTGAGGTGGGCCTGGACCTCAGTAGGCCGCCATCCCGCTGGCAAAGGCAAAGCTGGCTGACATCAGCAGCTGTTGCATCAGGCTGAGGGCGATGAAGGCGAGGATCGCGGAGAGATCCAGACCCCCCAACGGCGGGATCAGACCACGGAACGCGTTGAGGTAAGGATCGGTGATTGAGCTGACCGTGCTCAGCACGGGATTGCCCCAGTCGAGGTTGGGGAACCAGCTGAGCAGCACCCGCACAATCAACACCAGTGAATAGATCTGGAGCGTTTGCGCCAGGATCTGCAGAAGGCTGGAGGCGAATTCGAAGGCCATCGATGTCTGCTGGTCTCTTCAGACTCTATGCAGCTTCGTCGGTGTCGGTGTCGACAGGACCGGTGGCGGGCAGCACCGAGAAGGTGCGATGGAACGTTTCCGTGAGACTGATCCAGTAGGAACGTCCTTCGCTGTGCCGCTGGCGTTCGATGAACTTCTGGTTGAGCAGCTCCTTGATGTGGTCGTAAGCCCCGGAACCGCGCAGCTCCACCAGGTCTGACTGGAGGATTCGTTTCTTGAGCGCAATCGTGGCCAATGTGCGCAGGGTGGCCGTTGACAGATTGACCGGCAACAGATCGCGCACCAGCTCCCCCAGGCCGGGTCTGAGCTGGAGGCTGTAGCGGCCCTGGCTGACGCTGATCTCCAGAGCTGTGTCCCGTTGGGCATAGGCCGCCATCAGGGCCACCATCGCCTCCCCCACCTCCTGCTCACGTCGATTCGCCAGTTCGGCGAGTTCCCGCAGGCTGAGCGATCGCCCTTTGAGATAGAGAATCGCCTCAAGCCTGGCGGGCAGGGAGATCGTGCTGTCGTCAGCCATCCCGAAGCCCCGGGCCGTCAGCGCTTCAAGCTACCGCCCATTGGCCTCAGGGGCGATGGCCAAGGAACAGGGCATAGGCCGGATTGCCCGTTTCCTCCCAGCTCCCGTAACCGAGATCGCGCAGAAAGTCGTTCCAGGCGTCCCGATCCGCTTCGGGCACCAGCACGCCCACCACGATCCGGCCCACATCGGCGCCATGGTTGCGATAGTGAAAAATGCTGATGGTCCAGTCCGGATGCAGGGCGCTCACAAAGGTCATCAGGGCGCCGGGTCGTTCCGGGAACTCAAAGCGGTACAGCAATTCCTGGCAGTGCTGGCCTGCCGCCTCCAGGGCCCCCTGGGGCAGCCGGCCCCCCACCATGTGGCGCAGATGCACCTTGGCCAGCTCATCGTCGCTGAGGTCCTGACATCCGAAGCCCTGCTCCTGCAGCTGTTCGATCAGCTCCTGGCGGTCGTCGTGGTCCCGCACCTGCACGCCCATGAAGATCTGGGCGGTGTCGCCTGCCGCCATCCGATAGCTGAATTCGGTGAGGCTGCGGTTCTGGAGCTTCTCGCAGAGGTGGCGGAGGCTGCCGGCCCGCTCCGGAATTTGCACCGCGAGCATTGCTTCCCGCTCCTCCCCCAGTTCGGCTCGCTCGGCCACGAAACGCAACCGATCGAAGTTCATGTTGGCGCCGCAGGCCACCGCCACCAGTTGTTGTCCCCGCAAGCCCCGACGCATCACATCAGCCTTGAGCCCCGCCACCGCCAGGGCGCCGGCGGGTTCAAGGATCGAGCGGGTGTCTTCGAACACATCCTTGATCGCCGCGCAGATCTCATCGGTGCTCACGGTCACCATGGCGTCCACGTGCTCCTGTGCGATCGCAAAGGTGTGCACCCCCACCTCCCGCACGGCGACGCCATCGGCGAATAGTCCCACCTGGGGGAGGCGAATCCGTTCCCCGGCCTCCAACGACAGGGTCATGGCTGCAGCGTCGTGGGGTTCCACCCCGATCACCTCCACATCGGGCCAGAGGCTCTTGACATAGGCAGCGATTCCGCCGATCAGTCCGCCGCCGCCGACGGCGACATAGATGGCATTGGGTGGCTTCGGCAGTTGACGCAGGATCTCCATGCCGATCGTGCCTTGCCCGGCGATCACCTCCGGATCGTCGAAGGGATGGATGAAACAGAGCTCCTCCGCTTCGCTGCGCCGACGGGCTTCGGCATAGGCCTCGTCGTAGGTCTCACCATGAAGCACGACCGTGCCGCCCCGACGCCGCACCGCGTCCACCTTCACCTCGGGGGTGGTGATCGGCATCACGATCACGGCCCGACAGCCGAGGTGCTGGGCACTCAGGGCCACTCCCTGGGCATGGTTCCCAGCGCTGGACGCAATCACCCCGCGCGACAGTTGCTCCGGTGAGAGCTGGGCCATTCGGTTGTAGGCACCGCGCAGTTTGAACGAAAAGACCGGCTGCAGATCTTCACGCTTCAGCCAGATCGTGTTGTCGAGTCGTTCACTCAGATTGACGGCCGGCTCCAACGGCGTTTCCCGGGCCACGTCGTAGACGCGGGCGCGCAGGATGCGGGGCAGGTAATGATCCATTGGGACAGTCTGGCAACCGCCGCATCCGCCATAGGCCCCGTAGATTGCCCGGATCGGCCGTGGGACGGGCATGCATCTGAGCGAATTGACCCATCCGAATCAGCTGCATGGCCTCTCGATGGCTGAGCTGGAGGATGTGGCACGGCAGATCCGTGAGCGCCACCTGGAAGTGGTCTCCAACAGCGGTGGTCATCTGGGACCTGGCCTCGGCGTTGTGGAGCTCACGCTGGCTCTGTACCAGACCCTCGACCTGGATCATGACCGGGTGGTGTGGGACGTGGGCCACCAGGCCTATCCCCACAAACTGATCACCGGCCGCTACGGCGACTTCCACACCTTGCGGCAGCAGGGCGGAGTGGCTGGATATCTGAAGCGTTGTGAGAGCGACTTCGATCATTTCGGCGCTGGCCATGCCAGCACATCGATCTCAGCGGCCCTGGGAATGGCGATTGCCCGAGACCGTCGCGGTGAGCAGTTCAAATGTGTTGCTGTGATCGGCGATGGCGCCCTCACCGGCGGCATGGCTCTTGAGGCGATCAACCACGCCGGCCATCTGCCGCACACGCCGCTCGTGGTGGTGTTGAACGACAACGATATGTCGATCTCACCGCCAGTTGGCGCTCTCTCCACCTATCTCAATCGCATGCGGCTGAGCCCGCCGATGCAGTTCCTCTCCGGATCCGTGGAGGAGAGCATGAAGCATCTGCCCTTCATGGGTGGTGAGTTGCCAGCGGAACTGAATCGCCTCAAAGGCAGCATGCGGCGACTTGCGGTGCCCAAGGTCGGTGCGGTGTTCGAAGAGCTCGGCTTCACCTACATGGGGCCGATTGATGGCCATGACATGGCCGAGATGGTGCGCACCTTCCACGCCGCCCATCGCGTTGGCGGACCCGTTCTTGTGCATGTTCTCACCACCAAGGGCAAGGGTTACCCCTATGCCGAGGCCGACCAGGTGGGTTACCACGCTCAGTCGGCCTTCGATCTTTCCACCGGCAAGGCACGACCGAGCAAAACCCCCAAACCCCCCAGCTACAGCAAGGTGTTTGGCCAGACCCTGGTGAAGCTGTGTGAGCAGGATCCCCGGGTCATCGGAATCACCGCCGCCATGGCCACCGGTACGGGCCTGGATCTGCTCCAGAAAGCAATCCCCGAACAATATGTCGACGTGGGCATTGCCGAGCAGCATGCCGTCACCCTTGCGGCGGGAATGGCCTGCGAGGGGCTCAGGCCGGTTGTGGCGATTTACAGCACCTTCCTGCAGCGCGCCTACGACCAGCTCATTCACGATGTGGGGATCCAGAATCTGCCCGTCACCTTCGTGTTGGATCGGGCTGGCATTGTTGGAGCCGATGGCCCGACCCACCAGGGCCAATACGACATCAGCTACTTCCGGGCCGTGCCCAACTTCACTGTGATGGCTCCCCGCGATGAGGCTGAGCTGCAGCGCATGCTGGTGACCTGCCTGCAACACGAAGGCCCCACCGCCCTTCGCATTCCCCGCGGTCCTGGCGAGGGGGTGCCCTTGATGGAGGAAGGTTGGGAGCCTCTGCCCATCGGCTGCGGTGAGCAGATTCGCGAAGGAGACGACCTCCTGATCGTGGCTTACGGCTCCATGGTGAGTCGCGCCTTGGCCACGGCTGATCGCCTGGCTCAGCAGGGCATCGAGGCCAGTGTGGTGAATGCCCGGTTCCTGCGACCTCTGGATGAGCAGCTGATTCATCCCCTGGCCCGCCGGATCGGCCGAGTGGTGACGATGGAAGAGGGTGCCCTGGCCGGTGGTTTCGGGGCTGCGGTGCTCGAGTCATTCAGCGATCAAGACCTGCACTTGCCCCTGCTCCGCTTTGGCATCCCCGACACCTTGGTGGATCACGCCACACCCCAGCAGAGTTTCGAAAGCCTGGGCCTCACGCCCGATCAGATGTCAGAGCGGATTGTGGCTCGCTTTGGCAGTGCTCCCCTGCACACAGGTTCTGCTCAGGTCAGCTCCAGCGTCGCCGCGACGGCTGCTCTGGGCTGAGTTCAGAGCTCTGCTCAGTGCTCTGGTCCGGAGACAGGATGTTTCAAAACCAACAAAAAGCGGCCCCGTGGGGCCGCAGGCTGACGCTCAACGACAACGCAATGATTTCAGAGCACGCCGCGGGCGGCGAGACCCTGGATGGCACCGATGCCGAGGATGTGGCCAAGGCTGGTGGTGGCCAGCAGGGCTGCATGACCCATGCCACCGAAGAATGCGGGGC
>CALGVO010000166.1 GCA_937930135.1 uncultured Synechococcus sp.
ACTGTTTGATCGCGAAGCACTGCGAGTGCGGGGGGGCATGGTCAGTCGGCTGGTCCCTGTGTTGGTGCCTGGGTTCGCAGATCTGGTCATGGATCTCCTCGCTGGAGGGCGACTCGACCGCTGGCCAGGAGCCTGGAAGACGCTCCTGGTGACGGCGAGTGATGGTCACTGCGTACAGCATAGTGCTGGATACTACCCTTGCATACCTCTGTACACTCCTGAGTAGCTCTGCCTGCCTCCGGGTCGTGCCTACCCGCCAAACCTCCTCCAGCGGGAAGCCGAAGTCGCCTCGGATTCAGGTTGTGCTGCCCGAAGATCTCTGCCAGCGGCTCTCCTTGCTTGCTGAGCGCGAATCCCGCACCGTCAGCAACATGGCCAAGGTGCTGATTCAGCAGGGTGTGCAGCGTTATGAGGCCGGCGAGCCCAGCGCTGGAAGCGCCAAAGCCGCCTCCAGCCCTTCCCGCATGGACACCATCCGCTCGGCGCTGGAATCCCAGCAGCCACGACGTTTGCGGGGCGCTCCCCGCCGAGTGCGTCTGCACCGTCCTAACTAAATCGTCCTAACTAAGTCGCTCTGATTGTGCTTCAGGCTGTCGCGTCACGCGGGTTCAGCGCGTTGCCCCAGCACAACCCGGCGGTTGGCGCCGGTCACTGCCGGGGCATTGCCCGGATGCCCTCGCCAATGCCACCAGGCCAACAGTGCAAACACCACCGCTTCCCGGCTCTCCACCGGCAGCGAGAGGCTCTCGCTGAGGTCGACCCGGATCCCGCGACAGCGCTGCCTCAGTTCCTTCATCAGCACGGGGTTTCGGCCGCCACCGCCCGCCACCACCAGCTCCAGGGGGCGGGGATGGCCCTGGCTGGCTCTCCGCTCCAGATCCGCCGCCACCACCGCTGCCGTGAACGCGGTGAGGGTGGCGATGCAGTCATCGGGCTGGAGGTGCGTCAGCTCCCCCAGCCGGCGCTTCAGATCGGCCCGTCCGAACACTTCCCGTCCGGTTGATTTCGGGGCTGGTTGCCGGAAATAAGCCTCCTGAAGCCAGCGTTGGATCGCTGGCTCCTCCACCCGGCCAGCAGCGGCGTGGCGCCCATCGGCATCGAAGTGTTCGCTGCCGCCGCTGAAGTGCTCCACTGCCAGGTCGATCAGGCTGTTGGCTGGACCGCAGTCCCAGCCCAGCACCTCCGCATCACGATCGGGACCACAGCGCGGTGGGATCAGAGTGAGATTGGCAATGCCCCCAAGATTGAGCAGGGCGCGCCAGCCATCGATCCGACCGAGCAGGGCGGCATCGGCCATCGGCACCAGCGGGGCTCCCTGACCGCCACAGGCCAGATCGGCGGCGCGGAAGTCATGCACCACGGACCGCTCGAGGCGTTGGGCCAGAGCCGGGGCCAGCAGCATCTGCCAGCTCGCTCCCGGCGTCTGATCTCCTTCGGCTGTGGCGGAAGGGGGGCGATGCCAGACCGTCTGGCCATGGCATCCGATCAGGGAGGCCCGTCGCTGCGGGTCGCAGGCCAGGGCCGCCTCGGCCTGACAGGCGGTGATCGCTTCGGCCAGGTCCAGCAGCTCGCCTGCCGCATGGGGAATCCCCTGGCCCACCGCCAGAATCCGTTGGCGCAGCTCTGGGGAGTAGGGCACCGAGGCTCGCTCGATCAGGTGCCATTCCGGGCGGTCCGGCCTGCCCTGAAGGCGCACCAGCACCCCGTCCACGCCGTCTGCGCTGGTGCCGCTCATCAGGCCGATGACGAGCATGGCGTCAGGATTTCGGCAGATTCTGCAGGTCGTCGATCAGCCCCATCACCACGAGGACGTGACCGTCCTGAAGCACGTGCGAGGCGGGTGGGTTCACAGTGAGTTCCTTGACCGGGCCCGCCGCCAGCACGTTGACGCGATGGTTCTTGCGCAGATTCAGGTCGCGTAGGGAGCGGCCGACGAAATGGCTGGGCACCTTGATTTCCTCAATGCAGTGCCGTTCATCCAGCTCCAGTCGCTCCATCAGATTGGGGCGCACCAGTTCCAGTCCCAGCCGTTCCCCCTGCATGCGGGAGGGGAACACCACCTTGTCGGCCCCGACCCGGGTGAGCATTTTTTCGTGCAGATCGCTGGTGGCGCGCGCGATCACCCGTCGGACCCGGCTGCCTTTGCCATCTTTGGCAATCAGGGTGGCGGTGATGCTGGCCTCGATCGGTTCACTGATGGCCACCACCACGGTGTCCATGTCGAGGATGCCCGCTTCCCGCAGCGATTCCTCGTCCGTGCAGTCGACGACGCGCGCCTCCACCGATGGCTCCTGCTGACGCAGCTCATCGATCGCTTTGGCGGAGCGGTCGACGGCCAGCACCTCAGCTCCGTTCTGCAGCAGTTCACGGCAGACAGCGCTGCCGAAGCGACCGACACCAACGACACCGAAGCTCTGGAGCTCATCGCCGCTGGAGGGTGCCCAGTTCCACCACTCCCTAGACATAGAGATCCTCATGTGGGAATCCGATTCGATTCTGACGACTGAGTAGATCCCGGTTCAGGGTTTCCCAGATCGCGCTCAGCAACAACAGGATGCCGAGCCGGCCCACAAACATGCCGAACACCAGCACCAGCTGGCCGAAGCGGCCCAGGTGTTCAGTGACGCCGAGATCCAGCCCTACCGTTGCAAACGCCGAGATGCATGTGAAGAGCAGCTCCAGGAACGTGAACGGTTCCTCGCCGCTGAGATTGCTGCTCAGGGCCAGCACCATGGCCATCGCCAGCACAAACAGCAGGGAGGCCACCGTGATGCTCACGGCCCTCAGCACCACCTTGTCGGAGATCTGACGGTTGCGGATCACGACGTCATCGCGACCACGCAGGGTGGAGCGTGTCGCGGCCACCAGGGCCACCACGGTGGTGGTTTTGATGCCGCCGCCAGTGCCTCCGGGGCTGGCACCGATGAACATCAGGGTCATGAGTAGCAGCAGTCCCGAGTCGGAGATGCTCTGTAGCGACAGTTGCACGGTGGTGAAGCCAGCAGTGCGGGCACTGACGGCTTCGAACAGCGCCACCATCAACCGCTCCGGCCAGGCCACGCTGCTGAGAAATTGCCCGCGGGTGAGTGATTCGGTCACCATCAGGCCGATGGTGCCGACGGCGATCAGGATCACCGAGGCGCGCAGCACCAGCCGGGTATGCAGGCTCAGATTGCGTCGCTTTAGGCGTTGGCGATGGGTCCAGACGTCGTTAGTGACCCGCCAACCGATGCCTCCCAGCACGATCAGCACCACCACCACCGCGTTCACCACACCGTTGGTGCGGTAGGCCTCCAGGCTGTCGCTCCAGAGGGCAAAGCCGGCGTTGTTGTAGGCCGAAATGCTGTGGAACAGAGCGGCCCAGAGTCGTTCGGGGCCTCGGGGCAGATCGGTGAAGCCGAAGCTGTAGAGCACGGTGGCTCCCACCAGGATCATCACGGCTGCGGTGAGGGCGATGCCACGAAAGGTGCGGCCCACGCCCCCCACCCCGAATTCATCCAGGGTCTGGCCCCGGTCGAGCCGTCGGCGCAGGGCGGTTCCGCGCACCACGAAGCCCTGGAGGAAGGTGGTGATCGCCATCAGGCCGAGCCCGCCGACAAGGATCATCACCGCCAGCACCCCCTGGCCGATGCCGGTCAGATCCCGGCCCACATCAATCACCGAGAGTCCGGTCACGGTGACCGCCGAAGTCGCGGTGAACAGGGCTTCCCAGAGGCCGACCCGGGGGCTGGAGCAGACCGGTGTGGCCAGAATCACAGTGCCGGCAGCGATCACGAGCAGGCCCGTCACCACAGTGAACTGGGGCACGGTGAGCCGGCGATACCAGGCCTGGGTGCGGCTGAGGGCTGCGGGGATCGGCATGGTCAGGCCGCTCCGTAGTGCCCGAGCACCAGGGCGGGTACCAGAAGGGTCATCAGCACGGTGAGGCCGGCGCCATAGCGGGGAATGTCGAGAAAGTGATAGCGCCCCGGGCCGAACACCATCAGGTTGGTCTGGTAGCCCATCGGGGTGAGAAAGGATTGGCTCGCCCCGAACAGAACCAGCAGCAGCATCGCCTGGGGTGGCAGGCCCAGGGAGGGCGCCAGCTGGGTGGCCACCGGAATCAGGAGAGCCACCGAGGCGGCATTGCTCATCACACTCGTGATCAGCGTGGTGACCAGGAAGATCGTGGCCAGGGCGCCGTAGGCGGGCCAGGCTTGCAAGAGCTGCTCCATGGCGGCGGCGAGACCATCGGCCAGGCCCGTGGACTGCAGCGCCACACTGAAGCTCGAGAGGGAACCCAGCAGCAGAATCACATCGAGGCGGATCGATCGCTGCACTTCTCCGGGCCGTAGGCAACCCGCCACCACCAGCGCCACCACCGCGAACAGCACGGCGGCCACCAGGGGAATCGGGGTGAGGCTGGGCACCAGCAACATCAGCAGGGTGATCGTGATCGCCAGCGGTTTGCGGCGCACGGTGGGCAGGTCGTTCTCCAGTTGGTCGAGCACCAGCAGGTCGTTGCTGGCCTGCAGGCCCCGGATCGCATCGAGGGGTGCCTGCAGCAGCAGCACATCGCCCTCGCGCAAGATCGCTTGCCCCAGCCGCTCCTGCACCGTCTGCTGGCCGCGGCGCAGGGCGAGCACGGTGGCGTTGTGCCGCTGGCGGAATCGCAGTTCCCGCAAACTCGCACCCGCCAGGGTCGAGCCCGCCGGCAGCAGCACTTCCACCGTGCGTTGTCCGCCCTCGCTGTCGCCTGAAAACAGGGTGGCGTCGGCCAATTGGATGGTGTGATCCTGCTGAAGCCGCAGCAGGTCGTTGCGGGTGACCCGCAGCAGCAGCCGGTCACCTGCTTCGAGGCGGAGATCCGCCAGCGGTGGCAGCACGCGCTGGGCGCCGCGTTGGAGCTCGAGCACATCCACATCAAAACGGCGCTGCAGGCGGCTGTGGCGGAGGGTCTCGCCCACCAGGCTGGAGCTGGCTGGGATCGTCACTTCTGTGGAGTAGCCGCTCTGGCCCGGCGCCGCGACCAGTTCGGCTGAGCCATCGAGGCGGCTCGGCAGCAGCACGGCCGGTGCCAGGAGCATGTAGGCCGAGCCCGCCAGCCACACCGGCAGGCCGATGGCGGTGATGCTGAAGAGCTCCAGAGAGCCATAGCCCAGTTGGCGACTGATGTCGCTGGCCAGCAGGTTCACCGAGCTGCCCAGCAGGGTGAGGGTGCCGCCAAGCAAGGTGGCGAAGGAGAGGGGGAGCAGCACCCGGGATGGGGCGATGCGTCGACGGTGACACCAGGTTTCCAGCACGGGCAGCAGGCTGGCCACCACCGGGGTGTTGGGCACGATCCCGGAGATCGGCCCCACCACCAATGCCAGCATCGCCACCATGCGACGGTCGCTGCGGATGCGTTCCGAGGCGATCAGTTCGCGCAGCCGATCAAGGGCTCCACTGCGGAACAGGGCAGCGGACACGGCGAACAGGCCCAGCAGGGTGATCAGAGCCGGGCTCCCGAATCCGGCCAGGCCCTGTTCCGGCGTGAGCACACCCGCGCTCACCAGCAGGGCGACGCTGAGCAGCCCGGTCAGTTCCGGAGCGAGGACACCGCTGACGAACAGCACCACCGCCAGGATCAGCACCGCCAGGGTGATCAGGGCCTGGGGCTGGAGCAGAGCCGCACTCAGCTCGGCCATGGCATGGTGGAATCAGTGGTTGGGGCCAACGTATCGGTCCTGGTGCCCGATCCCCAGAACCGGTCGTCCAATCGCTGTTTCAGCCCCCGCAGCCCCAGGCCGCTGGTGGCGGACACGTAGAGCACGTCGGGCTCCAGTCGGCGAATGGTGTCGATCGCGTCGGCGTCGCAGCGGTCGATCTGGTTGGCCACCACCTGGCGCGGCTGATCACAACCCAGGGCATCCAGCAGGCTGTGGACCGCCTGCAACTGCCCGCTCCAGTCGGGATCACCCAGATCCACCACCAGCAGAAGCAGGTCGGCATCCAGTGTTTCCTCGAGCGTGGCCTTGAAGGCTTCCATCAGGGCTTCCGGTAGCTCCCGGATGAAGCCCACCGTGTCGGTGATCAGGAGCACGTCGGCCGCGGCGGCTTCGCGGGGGAAGGCCAGGCGGCGGGTGGTGGGGTCGAGCGTTGCGAACAGCTTGTTCTCTGCCAACACCCTGTCTCCTCCCCGTTGGCCGCAGAGGGCATTGAGCAGGGATGACTTGCCCGCATTGGTGTAGCCCACCAGTGCGAGGCGGTGGAGCTCCCCTCGGCGATCCCGCAGCCGAGCCCGATGTTGTTGCAGCTGGGTGAGGCCGCGGCGGAGTGCTTCGATGCGCCGGCTGATCGCCCGTCGGTCCTTTTCCAGCTGGGTTTCGCCGGGGCCGCGGGTGCCGATGCCTCCGCCTTGTCGCGACAGGCTGCGGCCGCGGCCGATCAGGCGCGGCAACCGGTAGCGCAGTTGGGCCAGTTCCACCTGTAGCCGTCCAGCGGCGCTGGCGGCCCGCTGGGCAAAGATGTCGAGAATCAACTCGGTGCGATCCATCACCGGGCAATCGAGCCACCGTTCCAGATTCCGCACCTGCACCGGCGTCAGCTCCCGATCAGTGATCACGAGCGACGCCTGATGACGACGCACCTCCAGGGCAGCCTCCTGCAGCTTGCCCGTGCCCCAGAGCGTCTGCGGGTGGGCGCTGCTCAGGGCCTGAGGGCAGTTCATCACTGGCTGGGCTCCGGCGCTCCGCACCAGCCCCTCCAGTTCAGCCAGATCCCGCTCGTTGCGTTGATCGTCGCGGCCCGTGAGCGTCAGCAGCAGGACCCGTTCCGTGCCGTCGGCGCTGCGGCGATCGGGGGGCGGATCGGCGTTAGCGGTGGCCGTGTCGGATCCAGCTGGTGACAGCCGGCAGAACGCGCCCAGGTCATCCCCTTCCAGGGCAGCCCAGCCCAGGCTGCTCTGGCGTTCCGGCTGCCAGCCCCGGGCTGGCCGGCGACCGCCTGGTTCGGGTTTGGCGGTGTAGCGCAGCCAGAGCTCCGGCTCCAGATCCAAGGCCACCACCGCCTCCCGCGGTTCCGGGCTCAGAAGGCCGCGTCCGCCTGCCGCCAGGCAGCTCACCAGGCGCCAGCGCCGCCGGTCTCCCGTGCGCCGCCGTTCGCCTCCTGGTAAGTGGCTGAGGAGCTGGCCCGATTCCGTCAGGGGGCCGACCCAGAGCAGCCGGCAGAGACCGCGGGCATCGATCAGCAGGTGGAGGGGCTGCTTCAGATCCAGGCAGAGATCCGCAAGGCGCTCCAGGGTGAGCGGGTCGGCGCCGTTGTCGCTGGGGTGGCGGCGGTGGCTCAGGCGCTCGGCCTGACGCAATTGAGACGGACGTAAGCCGCGGGTGCGACCCGCCAGATGGGCCTGCTTCAACCGCCCAGTGCCCAGGCGCCGGCGGAGCGCAAACCAAGCGACAGATCAGGAAGCCTGGCCAGATAGACAAGCCGGCGCAGCTGGAAGGCCAGGGGGCCGGCCAGGGTGAGGCCCATGCCAGTGATCGTGGCCTCGCCCACGCCCAGGCTGAGCATTTCTCCCAGATCCCGGAACTGGAACGGCATCGGTTCGGATCCGGCGCGCAGCGCCATCACGGTTCGGGCCGCAGCCTGGCCCTGCTGCAGTGCTGCCTGGGCAGTGTGCGGCCAGGTGTCGGCGGCAGACTCCACCGTCTGACGCACGGCCACATCACCGATCGCCAGCAGCGATGGACTGGCGACGCTGCAGAGCACGTCATTGACCAGCAGTCGGCCCTGGCGGCAGGGGAGTGACGGCGTCAGCGACGGCAGGCGGGCACGGGTGCCGGCCGTCCAGATCAAGCCATCGTGGCCGAGGCTGCCCTGGTCGAGGTGCACCACGCTGGCGTCGACGGAACGGACCGAGCGGCGAAGGTGGAGCTCGACTCCTCGCCTCCGGAGGGCGCGGCTGGCCTGCTCTCGGTTGAACGCTTTCGCGTTGGGGAGGATCTCCTCGCCGCGTTCGATCAGATGCACCGTTGCCGATCCCCGCAGCAGGTCGGCGAGCTTGCAGGCCAGCTCGACTCCGGCGGCGCCGGCGCCCACGATCGCCACGTTGCGGTGCTGCTGACGGTTCAGGGCCTGAATCCGCTCCCGCAGCCGGGTCACATCCTGGAGGGTGTGAAACCGCAGGGCATGGTCTTGGACGCCGGGAATGCCGAAGTCGTCAGGTTCCGATCCGCTGGCCAGCACCAGCTGTCCGTAGCTGAGGCGGTCGCCATCACAGGTCTCAACCGTGCGTGTGCTGGTATCGATGCGGCTGGCCTTGCTCTGGATCCAGGCGATGCCGCGGCTTCGCAGCAGGGTGTCGTAGCTGGGGGCCACTTCCCAGGGTCGTAGTTCGTCGCTGAGCAGCTCGTAGAGCAGGGGCAGAAACAGGAAGCGATCGTTCGGCTCGACCAGCACGATCGGGGGGCGAGGCTGTTGATGGCTCAGAGCCAGGGCCGTGCTGAGACCGCCGAAGCCGCCGCCAACAATCACGACTGCATCGTTCTGCATGACAGCCCTGGCATTGGCGGCAGGCGTGGTCATGAGTCTCTGCTGGTCTGCTTGAACCATAGGCAGCCCCTGCGGACGGTCGGCATTGGAGGATGGGCTGAAGAACCACGGGCTGATCGCAACGGATGGTGTCTCAGCAATGGCGTTGGTGATGACAGGCGAGCAGGAACTGCTGCAGGGCCGTGCCCTACTGGAACCGCTCACGCCGCGCGACCGCCTGTTTTGGGCGGCCGAGCGTTTTGGCGCAGGCTTTGCCGTCACCACCAGTTTCGGGATCCAGTCGGCGGTGCTGTTGCATATGCTCAGCACCCTGCCGATGGGACGGGACGTCCCGGTGATCTGGGTGGATACGGGTTATCTCCCGCCCGAGACCTACCGCTATGCCGACGCTCTGACCCATCGTTTTGACTTGCGACTGCATGTGGCGCAGAGCCCGCTGTCTCCGGCACGCATGGAGGCCCTGCATGGACAGCTCTGGGCCACGGGGAGGATGGAAGATCTGGATCTTTACCTGCGGCTGCGCAAGGTGGAACCCCTGGAGCAGGCGATGGAGACCCTTGAGGTGCGGTGCTGGTCGAGTGGGGTGCGCCGCGGCCAGACCGACCATCGCGGCACCATGACGCTGCTGGACCCGATTCGGGGCCGGCTCTCCCTGCGACCGCTGCTGGAGTGGACTCCGCGCGATGTGTACTACTACATGCAGGAGCATGATTTGCCCCAGCATCCACTGTTTGAGCAGGGCTATTCCACGGTGGGTGACTGGCACTCCAGTGCACCCGATGGTGCGGAGCAATCCGGGCGCCAGACCCGCTTCGGCGGCATGAAGCAGGAATGCGGCATCCATCTCCC
>CALGVO010000167.1 GCA_937930135.1 uncultured Synechococcus sp.
AACTGCCTGAAGACACAATCTCCACCTACACCGGCCAGCTGGAGCGCATCCTCGATTACGTCGATCAGTTGCAGGCCGTCGATACGGAGGGCGTTTCTCCTACAACCCGCGCCGTTGAGGTGATCAATGCCACCCGCGACGATCGCGTCGTGGCCACTGACGTGCGCGAGGAACTGCTGGATCAGGCTCCACAGCGCGAGGGAGATTTCTTCCGGGTGCCCAAGATCCTGGCGGATTGATTCACGAGCCCCGACGGGACGGCGTCACAGCCGTCCTTTGCAACAGGTTCAACCACCCACGTCGCATGCGACGGCTCGGCATCACCCGGGCCAGAGGTCGCATCTTGCTGCCATGGGGTTTGTGGCTCCGCACCCCGAGAAAGATGTCATAAAGGAAGTTCACCAAATCATGACGTGTCTCGAATAAACCCAGACGTTGAGGTGATCCCTTCGAATCCAGTAGCGGCTTGGTGGCTTCATAGGCCGGCTTGTATTCAAACCAGGGGATCGACGGCCAGAGGTGATGCACCAGGTGATAGTTCTGGCCCATGATCAGCCAGTTCATCGTTCTCCCCGGATACACGCGAGCGTTCAACCAGCGGTTGCGCGACAGAAAAGGGCGGTGGGGCAGGTAATCAAAAAACAACCCCAACGTGACACCCACCATCAGGGCAGGGGCAAACCAGCAATTGAAGATGAAAGGCAGGAAGCCAAAGCGCACCGCCGCCGCGATGATCGTGAAAAACACGGCACGCTCCAGGCCCCATTGCATCAATTCCCAGCGCTTCCAGAGCTTGCGCTGAAAGAAAAACACCTCATGATAGAAGAAACGCGGCGCAATCAACCAGAGCGGGCCAAAGGTGCTCACGATGTGGTCGGGGTCGTTCTTCGGATCGTTCACATGGGAGTGGTGCTGGAGATGCACGCGGGTGAACACGGGAAAGCTGAATCCCAGCAGCAGGGCTGAGCCATGGCCCATCGCCTGGTTGATCCAGGGCACCGGATGGGCCGCCTTATGGCAGGCGTCGTGCACGACCGTGCCTTCCAGATGAAGAGCAAGAAACCCGGTGATCAGCAGCAAGGGCAGAGGCCAGCCCCCCACAAACCATCCCCACACCGTGAGGGCAGCCAAGCCGTAACCGCCAAGAAAGAGCGCCACGGTGGGATTCCAGGCCCCGGGAGGATCCAGGAATTCCTTAGGCACGGAACGGAGTGGTGCGACAGCCTGCGGGGGCGTGTCGCCCGACGACGCCATGGCCTGGGACGACGCTTTGGCCTGAACGGAAGCCTGTGTCATCGGTGGACGCGACCCTCTCAACATGCCAGAAGCGTTATGACCCTAGGTGACCAGTCATGCCCACCGGGGGACTTGAACCCCCACGACCGAAGCCACTGGTACCTAAAACCAGCGCGTCTACCAATTCCGCCAGATGGGCAAGGATTGAATCCTAGGCATCGGCCCAGAATGGACTCAAGCGGCGGAATGTTCGAATGCTGGCCACCCTCACAGGGGATCTCTGTCTGCTGGCGGGTCTGGCCCTGCTGCTGCTGCCCCTGCTCGCCACCGAGCTGAGCCGCCCCCGCGACAGCGCCTGGGGAGCCCTGGTGCTCCTGCTCGGGCTGGTGCTGGTGACCAGCAGTGATCGCCTGCGCGGCGCCCCGATGCTGGCCGTGGTCTGCGCCACGCTGCTGATCACCCGATTGGGGGTGGAGGTTGGCCAGGGGCGCTGGAACCAACTCGGCGAGGAGGAGCGCCAACGGCTGCGGTCCAGCGAACGCTGGCGCACCAGCCTGCAGCAGTTGCTGGCTGCCATCCGTCGCCTGGCCGGCAACACCGGCAGCGCCCTGGCCAGCCTCCAACCCCAAAGCGCCGCTCCCGACCGTCCGGAGGGAAGCAACCGCAGCGGCAAGCGCTGGGTGAGGCCCGAACCATCAGAACAACAACAAGCGGAAGAACCCCCTGCAGCACAGGACGCCGCCGCAGGAGCGCCATCAGGCCCAGGGACGTCTGTTGCCGACGATCCGGAACCCACAGCGGATCCGCAATCCACCGAAGCTGCCAGCAAGGACGGATAATTCCGGTTGCCACAGCGCCACCGTGACCGAACAGACGCGCCCTGACGCTGACGCGCGCCCGTCCTACAAGGACACCCTCAATCTGCTGGAGACCGGTTTTGGGATGCGCGCCAATGCCATCCAGCGCGAGCCGGAACTCCAAGCCCTCTGGCGCGAGCGAGGCATCGATCTCGAGCTGGGGCTGAGCAACCCGGGTCCGGTATTCACACTGCACGACGGGCCGCCTTACGCCAACGGCGCCCTGCACATGGGCCACGCCCTCAACAAGGTGCTCAAAGACATCATCAACAAGCACCGGCTGATGCAGGGCCGCCAGGTGCGCTTCGTGCCCGGCTGGGACTGCCACGGCCTGCCGATCGAGCTCAAGGTGCTTCAGGCGATGGACCAGGAGCAACGCCAGGCCCTGACCCCTCTCAAGCTGCGCAAGAAAGCCGCCGCCTACGCCCGCAAGCAGGTGGAGGCTCAGATGACCGGCTTCAAACGCTGGGGCATCTGGGCCGACTGGGACCACCCCTATCTGACCCTTCAGAAGGAGTACGAAGCGGCTCAGATCGAAGTGTTCGGCAGCATGGCCCTCAAGGGCCATATCTACCGAGGCCTCAAGCCGGTGCACTGGAGCCCCAGCTCCCGCACCGCGCTGGCGGAAGCCGAACTGGACTATCCCGACGGTCACACCAGCCCGAGCGTCTATGTGGCCTTCCCAGCCCTGGAGGCCCCGCCAGCGCTCCGGGCAGCACTGAAGCAGCAGGGTGTTGAGCTGCCAGCGGACGGCGACGCCCTGCAGGACGCCCTGCAGGTGGCGATCTGGACCACCACGCCCTGGACCCTGCCTGCCAACCTGGCCGTGTCGGTCAATGACCGCCTCGACTACTGCCTGGCCGACGACGGCAGGGGTCGCTTGCTGATCGTGGCCGCCGACCTGTGCGACACCCTCGCCGAAAAACTCGAGCGCCCGCTGGCGGCGAAGGCCGTCGTGAAAGGAGCGCTGCTGGCGGGGCTCGCCTACCGCCATCCCCTCTTGGATCGGCACAGCCCTGTGGTGATCGGCGGCGACTACATCACCACCGAATCGGGCACGGGCCTGGTGCACACCGCACCCGGCCATGGCGTGGATGACTTCAACACCGGCCGCAAGCATGACCTGCCGGTGCTCTGCCCGGTGGATGAAGCCGGCACCCTGACGGAGGAGGCCGGCCCCTTTGCGGGCCTGAACGTGCTCAAGGACGCCAACCCGACAATCATCGAAGCTCTCGAAGCAGCCGGTGCCCTGCTGCTGCAGGAGAGCTACGGCCACCGCTATCCCTACGACTGGCGCACGAAGAAACCCACGATCTTCCGGGCGACGGAACAGTGGTTCGCCTCCGTGGAGGGCTTCCGCAACGAAGCCCTCGCCGCCATCGACGCGGTGGAGTGGCTGCCGGCCTCCGGCCGCAACCGGATCGAAGCGATGGTGGCGGAACGGGGTGACTGGTGCATCTCGCGCCAGCGCACCTGGGGTGTGCCGATCCCCGTGTTTTATCACCGCAGCAGCGGCGAGGTGCTGCTCAACGCCGACTCCATCGCCCACATTCAGGCACTGATCGCCGAACACGGTGCCGACGTTTGGTGGGAGAAAGACGAATCCGAGCTACTCCCCCCCAGCCATCAGGGCGAAGCAGCGCAGTGGCGCAAGGGCACCGACACGATGGATGTGTGGTTCGATTCCGGCTCCAGCTGGGCCGCCGTCGCCAGCCAGCGCGATGGTCTCAGCTATCCGGCCGATCTCTATCTGGAGGGATCGGATCAGCACCGCGGCTGGTTCCAGAGCTCCCTGCTCACCTCGGTGGCGGTGAATGGCCATGCCCCTTACCGGACGGTGCTCACCCACGGATTCGCCCTCGACGAGAAGGGCCGCAAGATGAGCAAATCCCTCGGCAATGTGGTGGATCCGATGGTGATCATCGAGGGTGGCAAGAACCAGAAACAGGAACCTCCCTACGGCGCCGATGTGCTGCGTCTCTGGGTGAGTTCCGTCGACTATTCCGCCGATGTGCCGATCGGCGCCGGCATCCTGCGCCAACTCGCCGATGTGTACCGCAAGGTGCGCAACACCGCGCGCTATCTGCTCGGCAACCTCCACGATTTCGATCCCGGCCGCGATGCCATCCCGGTGGAAGCGCTGCCACTGCTCGATCGCTGGATGCTGCAGCGCACGGCCGTGGTGCTCGATGAGATCAGCGAAGCCTTCGAACGCTACGAGTTCTTCCGCTTCTTCCAGCTGCTGCAGAACTACTGCGTTGCCGATCTCTCCAACTTCTACCTCGACATCGCCAAGGACAGGCTCTATGTGAGTGCACCGAACGACCGGCGGCGGCGCAGCTGCCAGACGGTGATGGCGTTGATCATCGAACGCCTTGCCGGAGCGATTGCACCCGTGCTTTGCCACATGGCCGAAGACATCTGGCAGAACCTGCCCTACGCCGTGGCCGAAGACTCGGTGTTCCGGCGCGGCTGGCCCGTGGTGCCGGACAGCTGGCGGGACGAGAGCCTGAATGCGCCGATGCAACAGCTGCGCGACCTGCGCGGCGCGGTGAACCGGGTGCTGGAAGAGTGCCGCGGCCGGCAGGAACTGGGGGCCTCGTTGGAGGCCGCGGTGCGGGTCGACGCCCGCTCCGCGTCGCTCCAGTCAGCGCTCACCTGGCTGGCCGACCACGGTGATCCGGAGGTGGATGGATTGCGGGATTGGCTGCTGGTGTCCCAGCTGCAACTCGGGGGCGAACCCTGGGCGGAACTGCTGGCCAGCGACGACGCCAATCCCCTCGCCGTGATCGAGGTGGCGCGCGCCCGCGGCGAAAAATGCGAACGCTGTTGGCATTACGAAAGCGACATCGGCCAGCATGCCGATCACCCCAGCCTCTGCGGCCGCTGCGTGGCTGTGCTCAAACGGCGCTGAAGCTGCC
>CALGVO010000168.1 GCA_937930135.1 uncultured Synechococcus sp.
TCGTTGCTCGGCTGGAAGGAATTCGAGCTGGAGGTGATGCGCGATCTGGCCGACAACGTCGTGATTGTGTGCAGCATCGAAAACCTCGATCCGATGGGGGTGCACACCGGCGATTCGATCACCGTGGCGCCGGCCCAGACCCTCACCGATCGGGAATATCAACGCCTGCGCGACCAAGCGATCGCGATCATTCGTGAAATCGGAGTCGCCACCGGCGGCAGCAACATCCAGTTCGCCATCAATCCAGACGATGGCGATGTGGTGGTGATCGAGATGAATCCCCGCGTCAGTCGGTCCTCAGCCCTGGCGAGCAAGGCCACCGGATTCCCGATCGCCAAGATCGCCGCCCGGCTGGCGGTGGGCTACACGCTCGATGAAATCCTCAACGACATCACCGGCAAAACACCCGCCTGTTTCGAGCCCACGATCGATTACGTCGTCACCAAGATTCCCCGCTTCGCCTTCGAAAAATTCAAGGGATCACCGGCGATTCTCACCACAGCGATGAAATCGGTGGGCGAAGCGATGGCGATCGGGCGCTGCTTCGAGGAATCCTTCCAGAAGGCGCTGCGTTCCCTGGAAACGGGCCTCTCCGGCTGGGGATGTGATCGCGACGAACCCGTCTGGAGCAAAACCGATCTGGAACGGGCCCTGCGCACCCCATCACCCGATCGGATCCTGGCGGTGCGGGCGGCGATGGTGGCCGGTCGCAGCGATGGCGAGATCCATGAGCTGAGCCGCATCGACCCCTGGTTCCTGGCCAAGCTGCGCCAGCTGATCTCGGCCGAGCAACGGCTGCTGCAGGGGCAGCAGCTGGAGCAGCTGTCGGCTGAGGCCTTGCTCGAACTCAAGCAGCTGGGCTATTCCGATCGGCAGATCGCCTTCGCCGTGGGGTCCGATGAGCTGGCGGTGCGCAGCCAGCGCGACCGCCTCGGCGTACGGCCGGTGTTCAAAACCGTGGACACCTGTGCGGCTGAATTCGCCTCCACGACGCCCTATCACTACTCCACCTACGAACGACCGGTGCAGCGCCTCAATGCCGACGGTCACCTGGAGACCCTGGCCCCGGAGAGCGAGGTGCAGCCCGAGGAGCGGGCCAAGGTGATGATCCTCGGGGGCGGCCCCAATCGCATCGGCCAGGGCATCGAATTCGACTACTGCTGCTGTCATGCCTCCTTTGCCGCCCAGGAGCGAGGCTTCGCCACGGTGATGGTGAACAGCAATCCAGAGACGGTGTCGACCGATTACGACACCAGCGATCGGCTCTATTTCGAGCCGCTCACCCTCGAAGACGTGCTCAACGTGATCGAAACGGAGCGGCCGGAGGGGGTGATCGTGCAGTTCGGTGGTCAGACCCCGCTGAAACTCGCCCTCCCCCTGCTGCGCTGGTTGTCAACTGAGCAGGGCCTCAAGACCGGCACGCGCATCCTCGGCACCTCACCGGAATCGATCGATCGCGCCGAAGACCGGGAGCAGTTCGAGGCGATCCTGCGGCAGCTGAACATCCGCCAACCACGCAACGGACTGGCCCGCAGCGAGGCCGAAGCCCGGGACGTGGCGGCAGCTGTGGGCTACCCGGTGGTGGTGCGTCCCTCCTATGTGCTCGGCGGCCGGGCGATGGAGGTGGTGTTCGATCAACAGGAGCTGGATCGCTACATGGTGGAGGCGGTGCAGGTGGAACCGGACCACCCGGTGCTGATCGATCAATACCTGGAAAACGCCACGGAAGTGGATGTGGATGCCCTCTGCGACGCCTCCGGCACGGTGGTGATCGGTGGGTTGATGGAACACATCGAACCGGCGGGGATCCACTCCGGCGATTCCGCCTGCTGCCTGCCTGCCGTGTCCCTGGGTGCGGAGGCCCTGGCCACGATCCGCCGCTGGAGCGAAGCTCTGGCCCTGGCCCTGAAGGTGCAGGGGTTGATCAATCTGCAGTTCGCCGTGCAGCGCGACGCCGGCGGCAAGGAGGTGGTGTACATCATCGAAGCCAATCCCCGCGCCTCCCGCACCGTCCCCTTTGTGGCCAAGGCCACCGGCCAGCCGCTGGCACGGATCGCCACCCGCCTGATGACCGGCGAAAGCCTCGAACAGGTCGGCCTGCTCAGCGAACCGGTGCCTCCGCTTCAGGCGGTGAAGGAGGCGGTGCTGCCCTTCCGCCGGTTCCCGGGAGCGGATTCGCTGCTGGGTCCGGAGATGCGCTCCACCGGTGAGGTGATGGGCTGCGCCGCCGATTTCGGCATGGCCTACGCCAAAGCGGAACTGGGAGCCGGTGACGGCCTGCCCACCCGTGGCACCGTGTTCCTCTCCACCCACGACCGCGACAAACCGGCCCTGGTGCCGATTGCCTCACGGTTGATCGACCTCGGCTTCCAGATCAACGCCACCGCCGGCACATCCACGGTGCTGGCCGATGCGGGGCTGGCGGTGACGCCCGTGCTCAAGGTGCATGAGGGCCGGCCGAACATTGAGGATCTGATCCGCTCCGGCAGCGTGCAGCTGGTGATCAACACGCCGATCGGACGCCAGGCAGCCCACGACGACCGCTACATCCGCCGCGCCGCTCTCGACTACAACGTGCCGACGGTGACCACCCTGGCCGCCGCCCGCGCTGCGGTGGAGGGCATCGATGCCCTGCAGCATCAACAACTGGAGATCCATGCGCTCCAGGATGTGCATGCCTCAACGGCGGCTCGTTAGGGTCGATTCTCCGTGTAACGAGCGCCCGTGACCATCGCCACCTCCGCCGCCCCTGTTCAGGGTGCCGACTGCCGGGATGCCTTCCGGGCGGCCTATGAGAACCGCTACACCTGGGATCCGCAGTTCGGCGGTTATCGGGGGCGTTGCCTCTGGCAGCAGGGCGATCGCAAGCTGGAGGGGCGCTTCCAGGTGGGGGCCGACCTGAAAGCCACGGTGGAAGGAATTGACGATCCTGAAGTGGAAAAGGCGATCCATTCCCAACTCTGGGAAGTGGCGATTCACCGGGTGCGGCGCAGTTTCGATCAGGTGCATGGCGACAACACCTTCACCGCCGGTGACAGCACCGATGAGGGTCTGGAGGTGATCGTGGGCGGCAAGAATGCCGGTGATCGCTACCGCATCCACAACCGGGTGGTGACGATGGTGCATCGCCACATTCACGGCACCGTGGTCACGATCCACACCGGCTCCACCACGGACACCGGCGCTGGCTATCTGAGCCACACCTACACCAGCGCCTATGCCGATCCCGCCACCGGTGAAGCCCGCGGTGGCCTGAATCGCTTCACCGACAGCTTTGTTCCGCTCCAGGAGGGCGGCCCCTGGGTGCTGCAGGAGCGTCGCGTCAGCAGCGAAGCCCACGGCGACACCCCCGCGTCCGAGCAGGTTTTCCAGTTCCTCGATTGTGAGCCCCTCGACGCCGCCTGATTGCTGATCAGGTTTTTTTCGCTTTAATCAAAAAATTAAAGATTTCGCTGGGGGCCAGCCGCTGCATGGAGTTTCTCAATGCCATCAACGGCTGGGTCTGGGGACCGGTCACCCTGACCCTGATCGCCTTCACCGGCGTGTATCTGATGATCGGGTTGCGCTTCATGCCCCTGCGCCGCCTCGGTTTTGCGGTGCAGGCGATGCTCGATTCCGTGCGCCGCTCCAACGGCGAAGGCGACGTGAGCGCCTTTCAGGGATTGATGACCGCCCTGGCCGCCACCATCGGCACCGGCAATGTGGCCGGTGTTGCCTCCGCCATCGGTGTGGGAGGACCAGGCGCCGTCTTCTGGATGTGGCTGGTGGCCCTGTTCGGCACCGCCACCAAATTCGGTGAGTCGCTCCTGGCGGTGCATTTCCGCGAAACCGATCCACTCGGCGAACACGTGGGCGGGCCGATGTATGCGATCCGCAACGGTCTTGGCCCCCACTGGGCCTGGCTCGGAACCCTGTTTGCCATCTTCGGCACCCTCGCCGGCTTCGGCATCGGCAACGGCGTTCAGGCCCATGAACTCGCCAACGCTCTCGACGATTACGGCATCCCCAACCTGCTCACCGGCGTGGTGATGGCGGCGATCACCTTCGTGGTGATCATCGGTGGCATCGAGCGGATCGGACAGATCGCCGGTCTGGTGGTGCCGTTCATGGCTGTGATTTACATCGTTGGCGCTCTGATCATCCTGATCACGCATCTGGGAGCGATTCCAGGGGCCCTCGGCCTGATCGTGCGCGATGCCTTCACCGGTCAGGCCGCCGCCGGTGGCGTGGTGGGTGTGGTGATTCAGAAGGGCATCGCCCGTGGTGTGTTCTCCAATGAAGCCGGCCTGGGCACGGCACCGATCGCCCAGGCCGCCGCCCGCCCCGGTGATCCGGTGCTGCAGGGTGCGGTGGCCATGCTCGGCACAGTGATCGACACCCTGATCATCTGCACGATGACCGCCCTGGTGATTGTGATCAGTGGTCAATACAGCGAAGGCCTGGCCGGGGTCGACATGACCAAAGCCGCTTTCGCCTGGGGCCTGCCAGGGGGTGATCACCTGGTGACCTTCGCCACGATCCTGTTCACCGCCACCACCATCCTGGGCTGGGGCTATTACAGCGAGCGCTGCCTGGAATTTCTGGTGGGTGTGGGCCTCCCCCTCACCCTCTTCCGCCTCGCCTGGGTTGCGGTGGTGGTGGTGGGCGCTGTCGCCACCTTCAGCACGGTGTGGACCGTGGCTGACATCCTCAACGGTCTGATGGCCCTGCCCAACCTGGTGGCGCTGCTGCTGCTCTCGCCGGTGGTCTTCCGACTCACCGGCGCCTACCGCTTCAGTTCCCGTCCGGAAGCGGGGTGATGGTCTTGAGGCGCTCGTTCAGCTGCATCGCCATCGACTGGCGGCCCACGGCGAGCACCTTGAGGGTGTCTTCATGCATGCGCAGCTGGGCGTCGGCCACCTGCATGCCCCGCACCAGCTCCTTCAGCTCATCGGGCAGGGCATTGAGGTCATAGCGCTTGCCCTCGAAAGTGAGCACGGGGTTCTGTTCGCCGGCAGAGCTGGTCATGG
>CALGVO010000169.1 GCA_937930135.1 uncultured Synechococcus sp.
AGGCGCTCCTTGACGCTCTGCAGCACCAGCAGCTGCTCGTCGCTCAAGGGAGCCGCGTTGGGATGGTCGATCTTCATGGCGTGGGGAGCGGACCTGCCACCGGCAAGGTAGCTACGACAACTGGTTGCGCCCAACACGACCCCAGCGCCGGATCATGTTTAGGTTCCCGTTAGCGATGCGGCGCGTTTGATGACCACCTCAGCCCCGGCAGAACCAACCCAGCGCCAGGTGCGGCTCGATGCGCCCTTCACGGATCAGAAACCGGGAACCTCGGGGCTGCGCAAAAGCAGCCAGCAGTTTGAACAACCCCACTACCTGGAAAGCTTCGTGGAAGCGGTGTTCCGCACCCTCCCAGGCGTTCAGGGGGGCACGCTGGTGGTGGGCGGCGATGGGCGTTACGGCAACCGCCGCGCCATCGACGTGATTCTGCGCATGGGCGCGGCCCATGGCCTCAGCCAGGTGATCCTCACCACCGGTGGCATCCTCTCCACCCCGGCCGCCTCCAACCTGATCCGCCAGCGGCAGGCGATCGGCGGCATCATCCTCTCCGCCAGCCACAACCCCGGCGGCCCCGAGGGGGATTTCGGCGTGAAAGTGAATGGCGCCAATGGTGGCCCCACCCCGGCCGCCTTCACCGATGCGGTATTCGCCTGCACCACAACCCTGGACCAGTATTCGATCGTGGATGCTGCCCCGATTCCCCTCGAGGCTCCCGGCCGCCACGCCATTGGCGCCATGGCGGTGGAGGTGATCGACGGCGTCGATGACTTCGTGGCGCTGATGCAGCAGCTGTTTGATTTCGATCGCATCCGTGATCTGATCCGCAGCGATTTCCCCCTGGCCTTCGACGCGATGCACGCCGTCACCGGCCCCTATGCGAAGCGCCTGTTCGAGGAGCTGCTCGGTGCTCCCGCCGGCAGCGTGCGCAACGGCGTTCCGCTGGAAGATTTCGGTGGTGGTCACCCCGATCCCAACCTCACCTATGCCCACGAGCTCGCCGATCTGCTGCTCAACGGTGAGGCTTACCGCTTCGGTGCCGCCTGCGATGGCGATGGCGATCGCAACATGATCCTGGGTCAGCGCTGTTTCGTGAACCCCAGCGACAGCCTCGCCGTGCTCACCGCCAATGCCACGGTCGCGCCGGCCTACGCCGCCGGCCTTGCCGGTGTGGCCCGCTCCATGCCCACCAGCGCCGCCGTGGATGTGGTGGCGAAGGAGCTGGGCATCGATTGCTACGAGACGCCCACCGGCTGGAAGTTCTTCGGCAACCTGCTCGATGCGGGCCGGATCACACTCTGCGGCGAGGAGAGCTTCGGCACCGGCAGCAACCACGTGCGCGAGAAGGATGGCCTCTGGGCCGTGCTCTTCTGGCTGCAGATCCTGGCAGAGCGGCGCTGCAGCGTGGCCGAGATCATGGCGGCGCACTGGGCCCGCTTCGGCCGGCACTACTACTCCCGCCACGACTACGAAGCCGTGGCCAGCGAAGCCGCCCATGGCCTCTATGACCGGCTCGAAGGGATGCTGCCGGGTCTCAGTGGCCAGGACTTCGCCGGTCGCCGTATCCAGGCGGCCGACAACTTCAGCTACACCGACCCGGTGGACGGTTCGGTGACCACGGGCCAGGGTCTGCGCATCCTGCTCGATGACGGCAGCCGCGTGGTGGTACGTCTCTCCGGCACAGGCACCAAGGGCGCGACGATCCGGGTGTATCTGGAGAGCTACGTGCCCAGCAGCGGCGATCTGCACCAGGATCCCCAGGTCGCCCTGGCCGACATGATCGAGGCGATCAATCAGCTCGCCGAGATCCAGGTCCGCACCGGCATGGACCGTCCCACTGTGATTACTTGACGGTCAGCGGCGGTGGGGGCGGCGCCTGGAGCGGTG
>CALGVO010000170.1 GCA_937930135.1 uncultured Synechococcus sp.
GCCACAGCCACTGGCGCAGCACCGCGTCGGCTGCCCGGCTTGAACATGCGCTATGTGTTCAGCCGGTTTGTGGTGGGCCCCAACAGCCGCATGGCCCATGCCGCCGCTCTCGCCGTGGCGGAATCACCCGGGCGGGAATTCAACCCTCTGTTCATCTGCGGTGGCGTCGGTCTGGGCAAGACCCACCTGATGCAGGCGATCGGGCATTACCGCTTGGAGATCGATCCAGACGCCCGCGTGTCCTACGTGTCGACCGAAACCTTCACCAACGATCTGATTCAGGCGATCCGTAAGGACGGGATGCAGGCCTTCCGCGACCGCTACCGTGCCACGGATCTGATTCTTGTGGATGATATTCAGTTCATTGAAGGGAAGGAATACACCCAGGAGGAGTTTTTTCACACTTTCAATGCGTTGCACGAGGCAGGCCGGCAAATTGTGATCGCCAGTGATCGACCGCCCAGCCAGATTCCCCGTTTGCAGGAGCGACTGATTTCCCGATTTTCGATGGGATTGATCGCCGACATTCAGGCGCCTGATCTGGAGACGCGGATGGCGATTCTGCAGAAAAAAGCGGAACAGGAACGGGTCACCTTGCCGCGGGACCTCATCCAGTACATCTCCGGGCGTTTCACCTCGAACATCCGCGAACTCGAGGGTGCCCTCACCCGGGCGGTGGCCTTCGCGTCGATCACCGGTCTGCCAATGACGGTGGAATCGGTGGCGCCGATGCTCGATCCCAGCGGTCAGGGGGTGGAGGTGACGCCCCAGCAGGTGATTGAGAAGGTGTCGGAGGTGTTTGATGTGTCTGCCGATGACATGCTCAGCAGCAGCCGACGTCGTGCCGTGAGCCAGGCGCGGCAGGTGGGGATGTTCCTCATGCGTCAGGGAACCGGGCTCAGCCTGCCCCGCATCGGTGAGACCTTCGGGGGCAAAGACCACACCACCGTCATGTATGCGATCGAGCAGGTGGAGAAGAAACTCGCCAGTGACCCCCAGCTCGCCAGCCAGGTGCAACGGGTTCGGGATCTGCTGCAGATCGATTCACGCCGCAAGCGTTAAGCCTCCCCTTTCCAGCCGTCCAGGTGGGAGGCCGCCGGTGAGCGGGCCAGCCGCCGCGCCGTCGGTAGTGCTGGCTCCAGGCAGCCGGAGTGGAAGGGCGGCAGGGGGCGCCGGCGCAGCCAGGCGCCCCAACGGAATTCGTGATAGGGAATCAGGGGCTGGGGGCGTAGGACTCCTTCTTTCTTCAGCTTCCACACCAGGCTGCGATAGGGATCGTCCTGAAGGTCGAGCAGGCTGGTGGGCAGTTGCTCTGGAGGCCAGGGGCCCTGTCCCCGGCCGTCGTGCAGGTAGAGCCAGCCCCGGCTTTGCAGTTCACGCAGGGTCTCGGCTCGGCTGCTGGACGCGACCTCGGCCACCAGATAGCCGAAGGTGGTGACCGAGGCCTCCAGCTCAAGCAGGGCGCGCAGCCTGTGATGGCGATCGATCATCCACAGATCTCCCGTTTGGTTGCGCACCAGGGGCACGGGTTTGCTGCGGAGGTAGCGCCGCTGTTGCTCGGGTGTGTCGCGGGCAAAGTCGTGTTGCCGGCTCCGGATTTCGGCCAGCCCGATGCAGAGTTGGGTGGGTTGGAGCGCAGCGACCGCCACCTCGAAGAGTTCGACGCCCTCGGACTCGGGAATGGGTTCGTAGTGAGACAGGTGCAGGATCTGCATGGCGCGTTGACTCATCCACTATGGAGTCTCAAATTCCAGGCTCAAGGATGCTCATCTGCACCACTCCCACGCTCTGGGAGATCGGGTTCGGCCCCCATGGCGTGGCTGAAACGGCAAAGGTGTAGAGGTCGGCCGGTGGGTTGGTGCCGATGCGAAAGGCCACGGTGACGGTGGAGCCGGCGGGGACGGGGTCCGGAAAACGGATGGCGATCGAGCGGGCCTCATTGCTGAAGCTGGCAGTCACCGGCACAGCGGCGCCTTCCCGCCGGGGGGTTCCCAGAAATGCGGTGGGTTGGATCGCTCCGTTATCAAAGGCGGGTTGCACGCCGCGAATCTGTTCCAGGCTGATGCCGCCGAGGCCGGCTTCGGCGCCGGCAGGCAGCTCAAGCACGAAGAAGAGTTCCGCGCCTCCCTCGAAGGCATACCAGCGGTAATTGATCAGCTTCGCTTTGGTGGGCAC
>CALGVO010000171.1 GCA_937930135.1 uncultured Synechococcus sp.
ATGGAGAATAGGAGATTCGAACTCCTGACCTCTGCGGTGCGATCGCAGCGCTCTACCAGCTGAGCTAATTCCCCGTTGGAGGGAATGTAGCGCTGTCCTCCAGGCAAAATGAAGCGGATGTCGGGGCTTCGGCTGTTCCATGACCAGCGGTTCAGTGTCCAGAGCTGCCATGACGCAGGATCGACTCGACGCTTTTGATGAAGAGGCCGTCGCTGAGCTGGCGCAACGCCTGGAGGAGGACGACTACCCCTCGCCCTTCGCCGGTCTCGACGATTGGCATCTGCTTCGGGCTCTGGCCATCCATCGACCGGATCTGACGCATCCGTACGTCCATCTGATCGATCAGGAACCCTTCGATGAGGACTGAGCCGTTTGTCCGGGCCTGATCGTTCCGTTTCGGGCGCACTGGCGGGCAGGCGTGTGCTCGTCGCGGCCAGCGGCAGCATCGCTGCAGTCAAGACCCCGTTGTTGGTGAGTGCTCTCGTGCGTGCCGGTGCGGAGGTGCGCTGCCTGCTCACCCCCAGTGCCGCCAGGCTGGTGAGTCCGGTGGCGCTGGCCTGCCTCAGCCGGCATCGCTGTTATCAAGACGCTGACCAATGGCAGCCGAGCGAACCGCGTCCACTCCATATCGCCTTGGCCGAATGGGCTGAGTTGGTGATCGTGGCTCCCCTCAGCGCCACAAGCCTGGCCCGATGGACGCAGGGGTTGGCGGATGGCCTGCTGGCCGGGGTGCTGCTGGCCTGTGAGCGGCCTGTGCTGGCGGCAGCGGCCATGAACACCGGCATGTGGACCCAGGCCGCCGTGCGCAGAAACTGGCAGCAGCTGCAGACCGATCCGCGGGTGTGGGCCCTCGATCCTGCCGCGGGTCTGCTGGCTTGCGATCGCATCGGCGACGGACGGATGGCGTCGCCGGAGTTGATCGAACTGGCCGCGACCAACGCCCTGATGCAGGCTGACCCGGACGGGCGCCTGCCCAAAGACTGGGCAGGGCGCAGGCTGCTGGTGTCTGCTGGTCCGACGCAGGAAGCACTTGATCCGGCGCGCTTGATCAGCAATCGCAGCAGCGGGCGCATGGGGGTGTTGATCGCCCAGGCGGCTCGTCTGCGTGGCGCTGCGGTCACGCTTGTGCATGGTCCGCTCAGCTTGCCTCAGGCCTGGCTGGAGGGGCTGTGTTGTGAAGCGGTCGAGAGCGCCGTGCAGATGGGGCGGGCCCTGGAGGCCCGCTGGTCTGAGGCCGACGCCCTGGTGATGGCCGCTGCCGTCGCTGACTGGCGGCGACGGGGTGGTCCGGCGGCGTCGAAAGTCAGCAAGGACACCACGGCGTCGGCGCTCGGAGGCGACCTGGAGCTTGTGCCCGATCTTCTGGCGAAGCTGGTGCACAACAGACGACGCGGCCAGGTCTGCCTCGGTTTTGCCGCCCTCAGCGGCGATGACGCCACAATTCGGGAGCGGGCCGCAGCCAAGATCAGGGCCAAGGGGTGCGACTGGCTGTTCGCCAACCCGATTGATCGGCCAGGGCAGGGCTTCGGCGAGGCCGCCAACGGTGGCTGGTTGCTGGGGCTGGAGCGCACACCGGGGGCTGAGCCCAGGCTGGAATTGATTCCAACGATGGACAAATCACTCCTGGCCCACACGTTGCTGGACCGGCTGCTCGAACGATTGGATCAGGCCGCCATGCCCGCCGGATCCTGATCAAGCAGTTCGATGAACGTCTTCAACTGAAGGCGGGGGATGTAGGGCCAACCTCCGCTGCGTTCCATCGCCTGAAGCAAGCTGAAGAGCTTGTTGCGATCTTCGGGAAGGCTGCTCCGGAAGGGGCCGTCCTGAATGCTGCGATGCAGGCCTTCAATGCTGCGCAGGATCTCCAGCAGCGCTTCAGGCTGTTCGCCGCACTCTTCGGCAAGGTCATGCAGGGCGGTCAGCAGGGGGACCAGCCGCTCCTGCAGCTCTCCCGCGGGAGTTGTGGCGTCGGGGCTGGACACGGGATCGCGACGGGTTGTTGAGAGCTGCAAAAGGCTAGCCGGACCTCCGGTTTGACCCCTGTAGGATCCGCCTGATCGGTGGATACCGTCGTCATCTGGCCAATCGGCTTCCTTTCATGAGCATCCGTCCCCTGCTGGCCCTGGTGCTGGCTCTCTGTCTCACCCTGGTCACTGCATGCAGTGGTGGTGCCCAGGCCGTCGACCGTTCCAATGCCACCCGCTACGAAGACATCGTCAACACGGGCAAGGCGAACGATTGCCCGACCCTGTCTGATTCCGCCCGTGGCTCCATTGCGCTCGACATAGGCGGTTCCTATGAATTGCGCGATGTCTGCATGCACCCCTTACAGGTGTCTGTGAAGGGCGAGCCAGCCAATAAGCGCCAGGAAGCCCAGTTCGTAGAAGGCAAGATTCTGACGCGCTACACCTCCAGCCTTGATGAGGTGTATGGCGATCTTGAAGTGAGCGAGGAGGGTCTCAGCTTCTCGGAAAAGGGTGGCATCGATTTCCAGCCGATCACCGTGCTCATTCCAGGCGGTGAGGAGTATCCCTTCACTTTCTCCAGCAAGAATCTTCAGGCCACGGCATCGGGATCCGCCATCACGACCAGCACCGATTTTGAAGGCACTTATCGCACCCCCAGCTATCGCACCAGCAACTTCATCGACCCCAAGGGTCGGGCCCTGACCACCGGTGTCGACTACCCCCAGGGACTGATCGGCCTGGGTGGTGATTACGAGGAGCTGCAGACCGAGAACGTCAAGCGCTACATCGATGGCACCGGTGTGATGAGCCTGTCGATCACTAAGGTTGATCCGGAGACCGGTGAATTTGCCGGGGTCTTCACCGCCATACAGCCCTCCGACTCTGATATGGGTGGTCGCGAAATCGTGGATGTGAAGATCAGTGGTGAGCTCTACGGCCGTCTGGAAGAGGCCTGATGCCCTGATCAGGGTGTCCACTCAGGGATTCAGGGGGGCGTTGCCCCCTTTTTTTATTGCTGATCCGGGGGTGTGATCTGGGAGAATCGCGCCGTTTCCTGATCGATCTCCGCGCCTGTCATGACTGCCACCACCTCCAGTTCTCAGGCATCCGGAGTGATCGCCCCCTACGGCGGCACCCTGGTGGATCTGATGGTCCCCACCGCCGAGCAGGCAGCCGTCAAGGCGTCGGCTTCCACCAGCATTGAGTGCTCCGATCGCAATGCCTGCGATGTGGAGCTGTTGGTGGTGGGAGGGTTCTCCCCCGAGCGTGGCTTCATGCACCGCGCCGACTATGAGGCTGTGGTGGCGGGTCATCGCACCACCTCGGGCTACCTCTTCGGCCTGCCGATCGTGATGGACACCGATCGGGAGGATGTGGCCATCGGCGACAAGGTGCTGCTCACATACAAGGGCCAGGACCTGGCGGTGCTCACGATCGAAGACAAATGGGAGCCCGACAAGGTGGTGGAGGCCAAGGGCTGCTACGGCACCACGTCGCTTGAGCATCCGGCGGTGCGCATGATTGCCACAGAGCGTCGTCGTTTTTATCTCGGTGGTCTGGTCCAGGGGCTGGAGCTGCCGAAGCGGGTGTTCCCTTGCAAGACGCCGGCGGAGGTGCGGGCCGGTCTGCCAGAGGGAGAAGACGTTGTGGCCTTCCAGTGCCGCAATCCGATCCATCGCGCCCACTACGAACTGTTCACCCGGGCGCTACATGCCAGCAATGTGAGCGAGAACGCTGTGGTGCTCGTGCATCCCACCTGCGGCCCCACCCAGCAGGACGACATTCCCGGCACGGTGCGGTTCCAGACCTATGAGCGACTCGCCGCCGAGGTGGAGAATCCCCGCATCCGCTGGGCCTACCTGCCCTACGCCATGCACATGGCGGGGCCTCGCGAGGCGCTCCAGCACATGATCATTCGCCGCAATTACGGCTGCACCCACTTCATCATCGGCCGCGATATGGCCGGTTGTAAGTCGTCGCTCACTGGCGAGGACTTCTACGGCCCTTACGACGCTCAGAACTTCGCCAAAGAGTGTGCCCCTGAGCTGATGATGGAAACCGTTCCCTCGCTCAACCTCGTGTACACCGAGGAAGAGGGGTACGTGACTGCTGAGCACGCGGAGGCCCGTGGGCTGCATGTGAAGAAGCTCAGCGGCACCCAGTTCCGCAAGCTGCTCCGCAGCGGCGAGGAGATCCCTGAATGGTTCGCCTTCCGTAGCGTGGTGGACGTGCTGCGGGCCGCCTGAGCTCTCAGGAACCCATTAACATTCCTTCACCAGAGGCAAGACAACCTTGAACAAGCGCTGGCGCAATGTGGGGCTCTACGTGCTCCTCGTCGTGGTCGTGATCGTGGTGGGCACCGCCTTCCTCGATCGACCAGATCCATCCACCGCGGCCCGCACCCTTCGCTACAGCGACTTCGTGGAGGCGGTGCAGGACAACCAGGTCAGCCGGGTGTTGATCTCGCCCGATCGGGGCACCGCCCAGGTGGTGGAGAACGATGGTCGCCGCGCTGAGGTGAACCTCGCCCCCGACAAAGATCTGCTCAAGCTGCTCACCGAGCACAACGTGGATATCGCCGTGCAGCCCACCCGGCAGCCCGGTGCCTGGCAGCAAGCAGCAGGCAGTCTGATCTTCCCCTTGCTGCTTCTGGGGGGGCTGTTCTTCCTGTTCCGTCGCGCTCAGGGTGGCGGCGGTGGAGGCAATCCGGCCATGAACTTCGGCAAGAGCAAGGCGCGGGTGCAGATGGAGCCCTCCACCCAGATCACCTTCGGGGATGTGGCGGGGATTGAAGGCGCCAAGCTTGAGCTCACCGAGGTCGT
>CALGVO010000172.1 GCA_937930135.1 uncultured Synechococcus sp.
GCCTGGAGCGGTGATAGTCCGCTTCCGGGCTCCCTTCCTGGAGTTGGCGCATGCTTTCAATCGCAGCACCGAACAGAGCAGCAGAGGCCACCACCACCCCGTAGAGGTAACGCACCCGACCGGGGGAGAGGTCGACCGGGGTGTTGCGCAGGAAAGCATCGAGAAACAGAGCCAACACAACGCCGATCGCCGCCCCGATCAGAGCGGCCCAGAGCACCTTGAAGCCTTGAAATGCAGCCGGTTTCATGACGGTTGCTCCTTAGCTGCAGCGCTGTCGGTGGGGAGCAGCGTCTTCACCACCACGTAGAAGACCGGCACCACAAACAACGAGAGCACCGTGGCCACCAACAGGCCGCCGAACACCACCGCCCCCAGAGACGTCTGGCTGCGGGCGCCTGCCCCACTGGCAAACACCAGGGGCAGAAAGCCAAACAGCGAGGAGATTGCCGTCATCAGGATCGGGCGCAAGCGGGAACCCGCAGCAAACCGGGCCGCTTCCAGCGCAGAGGCACCGGCCAGCATGCGCTGATTGGCCAGATCCACGATCAGGATGCCGTTGCCCGCCGCCAGGCCGATCAGCATCACAAGCCCCACCTGGGCATACACATTGAGCACTTCGCCGCGCAGGGCGAGAAAAATCAGGGCACCGAGCATGGCGGTCGGCACGGTCATCAGGATGATCAACGGATCGGAATAGCTCTCGTACTGAGCTGAAAGCACCAGATACACCGCCAACACACCGAGGGCGAAGATCACCACCGCCAATGCTCCGGCCTTGACCTCCTCCCGGGAAATGCCGGTCCAGTCGAAGCTCAAGCCCTGAGGATCCAAGCGGGCAAAAATGGCCTTCATGGCATTGATCGCCTGACCGGAACTCTTGCCCGATGCAGGAGTGCCCTCGATCTTGATCGAGCGATACAGGTTGAAGCGAGGCACCACGGTGGGACCCAGCGTTTCCCTCACTGTGAAGAACTCGGAGAGTGGAATCTGATCACCCTGCTGATCTTTCACGTAGAGAGCCGAGAGCTTGTCGGGCGTGGCCCGGCTTTCCGCACCGGCCTGCACATAGACACGACGCACCTTGCCCTCCTGAAAGGTGTCATTCACATACAACCCACCGAAGTTGACGCTGAAGGTCTGCATCGCAGTACCGAAATCAACTCCGAGGGCCGCCATCCGATCCCGATCCACATCGATGGCGATCTGGGGTGACTCCGGCGCGAACAGGGTGTACACCCGATCCAGATCCGGATCGCCATTTCCCGCCTGGATCAACTGGCCGGCTGTGCCGAAGAACTGGCCGAGGTTGTAGGCACCACCGCTCTGGTCGAGCAACTGAAACTCGAAGCCGCCGCCGGTGCCGTAGCCGGGAATCGCCGGCGGTTCCACCACAAACACCCGGGCGCCATCGATCGCAGCGGCAAGTTTGCGATTGAGCCGCGCCACAATCGCCGCCACGTTCTGATCCCGTTCGCGGCGATCCGACCAGTTCCTGGTCCCGAAGAAAAACAGTCCTTTGTTGGGGCTGTTGCCATCGAGGCTGGCGCCGCTGAACACGGAGGCGGCGGTGATGTCCTTCTCCGTGCGCAACACAGCAGCGACCTCAGCATTGATCGCCTCGGTCACCTGGGTGGACACGCCCTCCGGCGCCTGCACCACGCCGATGGCATAGCCCTGGTCTTCGATCGGAACGAAACCGCCTGGGATCAGCCGGAAGGCCACAACGGTGCAGAGGATGCCGGCAGCGAGCAGGCTCATCACCAGGCGCCGCCGGCTCAGGGCCCAGCCCAGGGCGGCGGCGTAGCGACGCTCCATCACCGCGTAGACGCGGTTGAAGTTGGCGAAGATCACCGGGGTGAACCAGCCGAGGCTGAGGCCGAGAGCAGGGAAGAACAGCACCGGGAACCAACGACTCACCCCCACCAGCGCCAGGCCGCTGATGGCACCACCGAGCGTGAAGGGAAGCGCACAGGGGCGGCCAATCAGGCGAGCGAGCACCAGACCCACCAGAGCACCCACCACAGTGGGCAGCAACACCATGGCCGCGCCGCCGCCCACGACGAGCAGTCCATACACAAAACCGATCAGCGTGCCGGCGATGGCGTAAGCCCGGCGCCCGGGATCCTTCGACTCCCGCGCCAGGAGCAGGGCGGAGAGCATCGGCGAGAAGGTGAGGGCATTGAATGTGGAAATGGCGATCGAAAAGATCACCGTGGCTGCAAATTGCTTGTAGATCGTGCCGGTGGCGCCGGGGAAAAACAGCACGGGCAGAAACACGGCGAATTTCACGAGCGATGTGGCAATCACCGCCGAGAACAACTCATCCATCGTCTCTTTGGCCGCCTCAAGGGCTGAGAGGCCTTCGGCTCGTTTCGACGAAGTGTCTTCAATCACGGTGATGGCGTCATCCACCACCAGGCCAGTGGCGAGCACCAGACCGAACAGGGTGAGTTGATTCAGGGAGAAGCCGAAGGCCAGCACCAGGCCGAAGGTACCGATCAGTGCCACCGGAATCGCGATTCCCGGCACCAGAGTGGCCTTCCAGTTCTGCAGGAACAGGAACAAAATAAGAACCACCAGAACAACAGCATCCCGAAGGGAATTCACCACGCCCTGAATCGAGGCGCTGATGAAATCGGTGTTGTCGTAGATCTTTTCCATCTTCAGGCCCACGGGCATGGTGGCTTCAAAGTCAGCCAACACCTGCTTCACCCCATCCGACACCTCGAGGGCGTTACTCCCCGAGAGCTGATACACCGCCAGCCCCACCGAGGGCACACCCTGGAGGTCGGTGGCGCTCACGGCATACGATTCACCGCCGAGTTGCACGGTGCCCACATCGCGCAAACGCACCAGACCGCCATCCTCGACGGTGCGCACAACCATGGCTTCGAATTCCTCCACGCTGCGCAGCCGGCCCTGCAGCTGCACGGTGAACGTGAACTCCTGGCCCTGCGGCGAGGGTTCACCGCCCACCTGACCGGCAGGCACCAGACGGTTCTGACTGCTCACCTGATTCACCACATCGGAGGAAGTGAGCCCGAAGGCAGTAAGCTTGTTGGGATCAAGCCACAAGCGAAAAGCCAGCTTGCGATTGCCGAAATAGGTGAGATCACCCACCCCTTTCACCCGCTTGATCGCATCGGTGAGGTTGAGATCGAGCAGACCGCTGATCGTTTCCGCGCTGTAAAAAATTTTATCCGGATCTTCGCTGACGAAGTTGTAAACCAGAAGAATCGAGTTGGAGGCCTTATTCACCGTGACCCCGGCTTTTCGCACCTCCTCCGGCAGCTGGGGCTCCGCCAGAGACACCCGATTCTGCACATTCACCTGGTTAATATCACCATCAGTGCCGCTGGCAAAGGCCACATCAATAGCACTCACCCCATCGGATGAACTGTTGGACTTGATGAAGTCCATGTTCTCCACACCATTGATCTGCTGCTCGAGCACGCTGGTGACGCCTTCCTCCACCGACAC
>CALGVO010000173.1 GCA_937930135.1 uncultured Synechococcus sp.
CCCAGCAACGGGCCCAGTCCTGGTGGTATTCCAGCTGGCCCATGTTGTGCATCAAAGCCGGCATCGCCGAGGTGGCTTCATCGTTGTCGTAGGCCATCCAGCTGAGTTCATCCCCCTCCTCGTGCGCCTGGAGGTTCTCGGCATTGAAGCCGCCAAGGCGACCGATCACATACCAGCTATCGAAGATGCCATCCACATAATTGCGCTCGCCCTGGCTGGGCACATCGGCGAAGCGAAGCCAGAGCCAGCAGTTGAAGGGATCCACTTCGCGGAATCGAACGTGCATGGCCAGGCTGCAACCTCCCCATCATCGCTGCCCCGACCGGTGATCGACCAAGCTGTGCCCAGAATCGTGCACAGAGCGGGGCTGTCCGGGCACCATGCTGGAGCTGAAGGATGTGGTGTACAGGCCGGCCACGGCGGAAACCGCCGTGCTTCAGGGCATTGATCTGCAGGTGTGCGTCGGCCAACCGCTCTTGATCTCCGGCGCCAGTGGCAGTGGCAAAACGAGCCTGCTGGAGGTGATCAGTGGCTTGAGTGGGCAGCGCCGGGGCCAGGTGCTCTGGAATGGATCCGCACTGAACCAGCGGCAGCGCCGTTGGCTCTGCGGTGTGGTGTTTCAGTTTCCCGAACGTCACTTCCTCGGACTCACCGTGGCGCAGGAACTCAAGCTGGGCCATCGCCGTCTTGCCGGCGAGGCCCTGGATCGGGTCTTGGCCCAGGTGGGGCTGCGCGGCATCGATCAACGTCAGGCACCGGAACGCCTCAGTGGTGGGCAGCAGCGTCGTCTCGCCCTGGCGGTGCAGTTGCTGCGTCAACCGAAGGTTCTCTTGCTCGATGAACCCACCGCCGGCCTCGATTGGTCGGTGCGGCAGGAGGTGTTGGCGTTGCTCCACGGCCTGGCCCGGGATCGGGTGCTCCTGGTGGTGACCCATGAACCGGGCCTGTTCGCGGATTGGGGCTGGGCCCACCTGCAGCTCCACGCCGGCCGGCTGCGCCCTCTGGCACCATTGGCCCCAGCTGCAGCATCGCCATGAGCGATCGCCTCGTTCGGGCCACAGCAGCGGCTGGAGGCATCCGTCTGGTGGCCGTGACCACCACCGAAGCCACCCGGACCGCCCGCGAGCGCCATGGCCTGTCGTATCTCACCACTGTGATGCTCGGTCGGGCGATGGGGGCGGGTCTGCTGCTCGCCAGTTCGATGAAGGTGGCCCACGGGCGGGTGAATCTGCGGGTGGGCTCCGATGGCCCCCTCAAGGGTCTGATGGTGGATGCTGGTCGCGATGGCACGGTGCGCGGCTACGTGGGCAACCCGCAGCTGGAACTGGATCCCATTGCCGATGGCGAGGGGCACTACAGCTTTGATTTCGCCGCTGCTGCCGGCACCGGGTATCTGCATGTGGTGCGCGATGAGGGCAAGGGGGAGCCGTTCAGCAGCACCGTGGAACTGGTGCGTGGCGGAATTGGCGAAGATGTGGCCTCCTATCTGCTCCATTCCGAGCAGACCCCCTCGGCTGTGTTCGTGGGTGAGCGCATCAACCGCGACGGTCTGCAGTGCAGCGGTGGCCTTCTGGTGCAGGTGTTGCCGAAGGCGGCTGAAGAGCCGGCGTTGGTGGCGCTGCTCGAAGAGCGTTGCCGGGAGATCGAGGATTTCAGTGGTCGGCTTGACGCCTGTCAGACCAATCTGGAGGCCCTGCTTCAGGATGTGTTTCCGGATCTCGATCCCCGGCCGATCCCGGCCGGAGAACCGAGCCAGGCGGTGCGGTTTCATTGCCCATGCAGCCGGTCGCGCAGCCTTGGGGCACTGAAACTGCTCGGTGCTGAAGAGCTCACCACCATGCTGGCCGAGGATGGCGGCGCTGAACTCACTTGTCACTTCTGCAGTGCGGTGTATCAGCTTGATGGCGACGAACTGCGCCAGCTGATCCAGGAACTGGAAACGGTCGCCTGATCGCTGTCTGATTCAGGCCAGCAGCAGGGCCCCGGCCCAGAGCAACAGCGCGGCCGGCAAGGCCTGGATCTGCTCGGGGCTGAGCCAACCGATCGCAGCGGCTCCGGGCACGAGCGCGAGCAGGCTTGCACCCAGTACAAGCCCTACGCTGAGCAGGAGCACGCTCCAACCAAGAGCGGCGAGGGGGCGCCGGCCGCGGCGAATCTGGCTGAGAAACACGCCGATCGTGCCGACAGACAACACCAGCTCGGCGCTGCCCGCCGCAAACAGCAGCAGCCCCAGGCCTGCGGCCCCAGCCAGGCCACGCACCATCAACCCCTGGCCCTCCACCAGGCTCAGTTCAGGCACCCAGCTGCCCGCCTGGGCGGCTGAGCTGGGCAGGGAGAACTGGCGCAGGCGGGTGAGCAGAGCTCCAGGCACACCCCGATCGATCGGTGCGGCAGCCTCCACTTGTTGCTCTCGCTGGGAGGCGGTAGCCGCCGCTGAGCTGACGCGGCCCGATTGACGCTCGCGCAGACGCTCCATCAGCACGGCGTCGTAGGCGGCTTCAACCCGAGCCCGTGCCTGGGGGTCGTCGCCCGCAGCGGCGAGGGCTCGATCTCGCGCTTGCTGAACGCCTTCGAAACTGGCATCCCGCGGGATGCTCAGACGCACATAGGGATCCTGGGAGCTGGAATCGGAGCTGGAATCAGTCCCGGAAGCCATGGAAACGTTGTTCTCTGTAAGGAGCGTATCGAGCCAATCGAGCCGCCGACGGTTTTGCCCCGAACTGGTTCATCAGAACAGAGGTGGACCGTGCCTGTAGCCCTGGCGTTGTTCAAAATCGCGACGGCAGTCGCTCAACTGATCGCAACCGATCCAGCGGCGTCGTTTCAGCAGCGGCATCTGGGGGGGCAGATGGTGCCCCTCCAGCAATTCGATCTGCCCCTTCTGGGGGTGGCGGAAACAGATGTAATCAATGCCCCCATCCCGGCCGGGGCGATGCAGCCAGATGTTGTCCACGGTGGCGGACC
>CALGVO010000174.1 GCA_937930135.1 uncultured Synechococcus sp.
CCGGCTGGGCACCGGGATCGGCGGCGTCGCAGGGGGCCAGCTCCACGGCGCTGAGCTTCAGGTCAGCGGCCCAGGCCTCTGAAGGGCTCAGACATAGGGCTGCGATCAGCAGAAGTGGTAGCAGGAGGCGCGGAACCATGGCGGGTGCGAACAGCCGATCAGACCTGCACCATGCCGCAGCGCATGCCCTTGAGCACAGCCTGAACCCTGTTGTTCACGCCGAGGGTCTTCAGCAGGCGCTTGGTGTAAGTGCGGGAGGTCTCCTCACTCACGACCAGCATCTGGGCAATCTCCCGATCGGTCATCCCTCGAGCCAAAAGATCGAGCACTTCGTATTCCCTTGGCGTCAGGCGGGGGCAGCTCAGGTAAGGGAGCTCTCCGGAGCGCAGGGAGGCACTGCGGTAGGAATGATGGCCCATCACGGCCAGAACGGCAGCTTCGAGCGGTTTGCGATCTTCAATGATGTCGGCTTCCGCGACAACAGCCTCCAGCCAGGGGGCATTGGCATACTCAACAGGGATCGCATCTCCGAGTGCCAGGACAACCACCTTGAGCGATGGCTGTTGCGCACGGGCCTTGCGAGTGAGTTCAAATCCATTTCCCTTTTCGAGTTGGTCGGTGCAGATCAGGAGCTCGAAAGGGATACGGCTCAGATAAGTCAGACAGCTGTCCTCATCAGTCACCGCACAACCGATGCGGCCCGGCTCGCGGAAGCTCTCGCAGAAACAGCGCAGGAAGAAACGCCCCTTCATGGCGAGGGCAACCTTGCCGGTGACAGTCACCGAGAGCAAGCGGTCTTCAAGCTCTCGGTCGATCTCGCTCTGGAGGTAAGGGGTCAGATCCATGCCAGTGCACTCGTACGGCTGGAGCACAAGGCCGGCCATAGGTCTTCTCTACATCCTGCCTGGCTCAACACTCAGATCGACGCATCAGTCGTCATAGACGAGGCATTCGGGCGCGTCGGGATTGAGCTCGCAATGCAGTTCCAGCGATGTGGGGTCTTTGTGCTCGCCCGGGTGATTGCGCTGGTAGGTCTCGAGGTGCTGCAGCTCTTCGCTCAGATGGGCTTCTTTGGCTGTGTCGCCCTGTTTCCGAGCCTGTTCAAGTTCGGCCCGATCCTTGGCGATGTGAGTTTCGATGCTGTCCATGCAACCTGCGTTGGGGCAGCCATGAATGAAGCTGTTGTCGCAGGCTGGGGATACCCCCAGATGGGGACCATTGAATTGATCCCATATGGGGGGCGTGGACAGAGGTGCTTTTGGGGGAGGGTATCGGCAGTCAGAACAGGTTGTGGTGATGCCCGCAGGCCCAGCGATCACGATCGGAGAACTCGAAGCGAAATATCCCCTCTACTGCAAGGCGATGAAGCTGCTGCTGCTTGAGGGGCGCTCTCCACTTCAGATGCAGCGAACCCTTTGCTGGAAACGGCTCGAGACCCTGCACAGCTCTCTGCCGCGTCGCTACAAATCTCCTGCTCATCTACTGCTTCTGCTCCAGAGGGAACTGGCGGACCGACGTGGGGCCGGAGCGATGGAGGCGGTGTGATGGAGGAGCGCTCGTTGGACCATCCATCGGCCCCGACAAGGACCACCTGCCTGGGGAGCACCTGTTTGCGCTGGGACGCGAATGGTGAACTCTCCCGGGAGGATCATCAGCTTGTGATGGGGCGACTGATCGCCCTTGATCGGCAGTTCAGGTCCGCCGCCGAGTTCGGGCTGACGTCTTCACCGGGGTCAGCCTGAGAAACAGGGTTTCGGGACTCAGGAACAATCCGGGCATGGCCTGATGGAGGCGCATCAGGCGCTTCCAGCAGACCGTCTCTCTGACGTCCTCAATCTTGCTTCCATCCTGAGCGAGAAGCTGCAAGGCCTTGAGATAGATCGTGTGGCTGTCTCGAAGCTCCTGGAGGGTCGGCAGGGTGGTGAAGGTGGGTGCTGTCATCGGCCCTGGGCTCCCGCAAGAAGGACGTGTCAAGACCTTGCTGGTTTGATGCGGTTGACGTCTGCCCCTGTCTGGGGACAGTTTTGGTGTGATCAGGCGGGTGCGAGACCCTGAAGCAGTGTCCATTCATAGACGGCGACGCCAGCCAGGGCCAGCAGGATGGTGAGGACCAGCCATTTGCCGTTCATCGAAGCGTGCGCCCGAGGTGTGCAACCTGGATCATGATCGGGATTGTCGTGGAGCGCAGAGTCATGCCTCACGGACCATGTCCATCACGGGGAGTGACTTGAACCCACGGGTGCGCATCGGACTGCTGATTGTTCTGGCGCTGGGCCTGTTGACCTACTGCGGTTCCAGGACCCGCCTGCGGATCCGTTACCGAGTGATTCCGGTGCAGCCCAGTCCCCAGGTGCCGG
>CALGVO010000175.1 GCA_937930135.1 uncultured Synechococcus sp.
GTGTCGGTGAAGCGCTCGTAATGGCCCAGGTCGAGGTCGGTTTCGGCGCCGTCTTCCGTGACGAACACCTCGCCATGCTGAAAGGGGCTCATCGTGCCCGGATCCACATTCAGATAGGGATCCAGCTTCAGGATCGAAACGTTGTAGCCGCGGGATTTGAGCAGGCGTCCCAGGCTGGCGGCCACGATTCCCTTGCCGATGCTGGAGACCACTCCACCCGTGACGAAGACGAATTTGGCCATGACCCCCCGGGCGATTCTTCAATGTACCGAGCGCTCAAAAGGCCCCCGTACTCAGCTTTCCAGCAGGCTGCGCAGCATCCAGGCGGTTTTCTCGTGAATCTGCAGCCGCTGCGTGAGCAGATCGGCCGTGGGTTCATCACTGGCGGCATCGGCCAGGGGAAACACACTGCGGGCCGTGCGGGCCACCGCCTCATGGCCTGCCACCAGTTCGCGCACCATGTCGAGCGCGGCCGGCTGCTGATCCGCTTCCTGGATTGAGGCCAGCCCGGCCAGGGTGCTGCCGCCATGGGGAGCGACCACGCCAAGGGCTCGGATCCGTTCGGCGATCACGTCGAGGGCGTTCCAGAGCTCGGTGTACTGCTCCATGAACATCAGGTGGAGCGTGTTGAACATCGGGCCGGTCACGTTCCAGTGAAAGCCGTGGGTCTTGCCGTAGAGCACATAGGTGTCGGCCAGCAGGCGGCTGAGCCCGGCGGCAATCTCCTCACGCTGGCTGGCGGCAATGCCGATGTCGATCGTGGGAGCGCTGGCCATGTCGGGTTCGACGGTCTGAATCCTTGTTAGCGCCGATGGGCCGCTTCCGCTCAGGAATCCAGACCCTGGATGTAATCGCGCACCTTGCAGCGCCGCTGGGGCTGGCGCAATTTGAGCAGGGCCCGGGTTTCGATCTGTCGCACCCGTTCGCGCGAGAGGGCCATCGTTTCACCAATCTGCGCCAGGGTGCAGGGGGTGTCGTCTTCCAGCCCGAAGCGCAGCCGGATCACCGCCGCTTCCCGGTCTGTGAGTTCATCGAGCAGGTGCTCCAGATCGTGATGCAGGGCATCGCGGGTCAGTTCCTGCTCCGGGGTTGCCTTGCCGTCTTCCAGCAGATCACCCAGCTGGGTGTCCTGTTCCTTGCCCACCCGCAGCTCCAGAGACACCGAGCGCGGCACACGCATCAGGGTGAGACGCACGGTCTCTTCGCTGAGCCCCAGCTTCTGGGCCAGGTCGGTGAGGGTGGCGATCCGGCCTTCCTGACTGGCGATCTCCTGCTGCACCCGTTTGATCCGGTTGAGCTTTTCGGTGACATGCACCGGCAGGCGGATCGTGCGGCTCTGGGTGGCAATCGCCCGGGTGATGCCCTGGCGAATCCACCAGTAGGCATAGGTGCTGAAGCGGAAACCGCGGGTGGGATCAAATTTCTCCACCGCTCGCTCCAGGCCCAGTGTGCCCTCCTGCACCAGATCCAGGAGCTCAAGACCCCGCTGCTGATACTTCTTCGCCACCGTCACCACGAGGCGCAGGTTGGCGGCGATCATCCGGTCGCGCGCGCGGCGTCCATCGCGCAGCTGGGCTTTGAGCGTGCGTGGCTCCAGGTCGATCAGGCGGCTCCAGGTGCCGTAGCCCTCGTTCAGAATCGTCTGCAGCTCGGCGACGCTCATCCCTGCCGCCCGGGCCCATTCCTGGCGGGTCGGCCAGTGGCAGTGGTGATTCGCCTCCCGCTGCTGCAGTTCCTCCAGTTCCAGCAAACGGCGCAGAATCGGATGCGCTTCAGCCAGCTCCCGTTCCTGCCGCAAGAGCTGCTCCCGGCGTTGCACCTGCCGGGCCAGCAGCACCTCCTCCTCATTGCTGAGCAGGTTCACCCGGCCGATGTCCTGGAGATACAGGCGCAACAGATCGTTGCCGGCGCCGGTGCGACTCCGGCTGACGCCGGTCGATCGTTCGCTAGTGGTCAACAGCCGTACGCCTGAATGCCTTCAGGGTTTCGCTGGATCGCTGCCGGTGGCTGGAATGAGCGGAATCTATTCGGGATCCACCCAGGTGCTGGCCACGTGCAGCTCCTCGAGCTGGCGCTCGGAGACGCCGGCGGGTGCGGCGGTCATCAGGCAACGTGCCTGCTGGGTTTTCGGGAAGGCGATCGTGTCGCGGATCGACTCCTCGCCAGCGAGCAACATCACCATGCGATCGAGGCCGAAGGCCAGGCCGCCGTGCGGTGGCGCCCCCATGTCGAGGGCCTCGATCAGGAAGCCGAACTGCTCCTTCGCTTCGGCTTCCGGCAGGCCGATGGTCTGCAGCACCTGGCGCTGCAGGGCTGAATCGTGGATGCGCAAGGAGCCGCCGCCCAGTTCGAGGCCGTTGAGCACCAGGTCGTAGGCCTGGGCGCGGGCGCCGGGCAGGGTGTCGGCCCAGGCGGCCGGATCGCTGCCGAGATCGTTGCCGTTGGGCGCACAGAAAGGGTGATGCAGCGCTTCGAGCCGGTTCTCATCGGCGTTGAACTCGAACATGGGGAAATCCACGACCCAGAGGAAATTCCACTGATCGTTGTTGCGATCCGCTGGCACCAGGCCCAGCTCTCTGGCCAGGTACTGGCGCACCCGATCCAGGGCTTTGTTCACTGTGGCGGTGTCGCCGGCGCCGAACAGCAGCAGGGTGCCGGCCTCGGCGCCGGTGCGCTGGAGCAGCTCCTGCTTTTGCTCTTCAGAGAGATTGTCTTTGATCGCACCGATCGTGTCGATCTCGCTGCCTTCGCGCACCCGGATGAAGGCGAGGCCGCCGGCGCCCGCCTGCTGGGCCTCACTGAACACATCGCCACCGGGTTTGATGCGCACATTGCTCACGGCGTCGTTGCCACCGGGCACCGCGATGCATTTCACCGAACCGCCGGCCTTGACGGCACCGCTGAACACTTTGAAGCCCATGCCGGCCACGATGTCGCTCACATTGGTGAGCTCCATGCCGTAGCGGGTGTCGGGCCGGTCGGTGCCATAGCGCTCCATGGCGTCGTGCCAGGTCATCCGCGGGAAGGGGCGGGGCAGCTCCACGCCCTTCACGGCCTTCCAGATGCTGCAGATCAGGCGTTCGTTGAGATCGAGGATCTCGTCCTGATCCATGAAGCTCATCTCCATGTCCAGCTGGGTGAATTCCGGCTGCCGATCGGCGCGCAGGTCTTCGTCGCGGAAGCAGCGGGCGACCTGGTAATACCGCTCGATGCCACCCACCATCAGCAGTTGCTTGAACAGCTGGGGCGACTGGGGCAGGGCGAACCACTCACCGCCACACACCCGACTCGGCAGGATGTAGTCGCGAGCGCCCTCCGGGGTGGAGCGTGTCAACACCGGGGTCTCCACCTCGATGAACCCCTCGTCTTCAAGGAAGCGCCGCGCGGTCTGGATGGTGTGGGCGCGCAGGCGCAGGTTGTCGTTCATGCGCTTGCGGCGCAGATCGAGATAGCGATGGCGCAGGCGCAGTTCCTCGCGGGTGTTTTCCTCGTCGTGAATCGACACCGGGAAGGGCAGCGTGCCCTTCACACCATTGAGCACGGTGATGCTGCTGGCCAGCACCTCCACATCACCGGTGGCGAGGCGTTCATTCCGCGACTCTTCAGGTCTGGCGCGCACCGTGCCGCCCACCTGCAGCACGGATTCGCTGCGCAGATGCTCCGCCACGGCAAAGGCATCCGCGCCTAGGTCGGGATCCACCGTCACCTGAATGGTGCCGCTGCGGTCGCGCAGGTCGATGAAAATCACACCACCGTGATCACGGCGACGGTCCACCCAGCCGCAGAGCTGCACCTGGTCGTCGATCTGCTGCTTGCGCAGGTCGCCGCATCCGTTGCTGCGCATGGGAGCCGTTGATGGTGGGAGAAAGGCGAGTTTCCCACAGGGCCCCCACCGGGTCCTGGCTCAGCCCGGGCGCCGATAGAAGGGTCGCTTCACCACCGTGGCGGGTTGATGTTGGCCTCGGATCTCCACGGCTAGATCGGTGCCCACGCGGGCCAGAGAGCGGCTCACGTAGCCGAGACCGATGCCAGCTTCCAGCGTTGGTGACCAGCCGCCGCTGGTGATGGTGCCCACGGGTTGGCCGTCGTGCAGGATCGGATAGCCATGGCGTGGAATCGCCCGTCCTTCCAGGCGCAGTCCCACCAGGCGTCGCTCGCTGCCCTGCTCGACCTCTCGCTCCAAGGAATCGCGGCCGATGAACGGCACCGGGTTCTCCAGGTGCACCAGCCAGCCGAGCCCCGCTTCCAGAGGGCTGGTGTTCTGATCCATGTCCTGTCCATAGAGATGCATCGCCGCTTCCAGGCGCAGGCTGTCGCGTGCACCCAGGCCGCAGGGGCGCACACCGCGCTCCAGGAGCTGTGACCAGAGGGCCCGACCCGCTTCGCGCGGCAGCAGCAGTTCAAAACCGTCTTCACCGGTGTAACCCGTGCGCGCTGCCAGCACCCTGGTGGGCTCGGGTGTCAGGCCGCTGATCTGGAGCCAGCGGTGGCCGAAGCGCGGCAGTTCCTGCAGATCGTTGCCGGACAATGCTTCGAGATGGTGCCGGGCCTCCGGTCCCTGCAGGGCGAGCAGGAGGCCATCGCCTTTGACATCGCTGAGGTGGATCCCGGCCGGTTCCAGGTGTTCGCGCAGCCAGGCGGTGTCACTGGCTGCGCAGGCCGCATTGATCACAAGAAGAAGAGCGCCATCCTCGAGGTCGTACACGATCAGATCGTCGAGAATGCCGCCGTGGGCGTTCAACAGCACGGTGTAGCAAGCCTGGCCGGGCCCGATCCGATGCAGGTCGCTTGGCACCAGGCCCTGGAGCGCATCCTTGGGATTGGCCCCGTCCAGCCGCAACACGCCCATGTGGGAGATGTCGAACAGACCCGCCGCCTCGCGGACGGCCCGGTGCTCCGCCAGCAGACCGGAGAATTGCAAGGGCATCTCCCAGCCAGCGAAGGGAACCATGCGAGCCCCAGCCGCCAGACAGAGGTCGTGCAGGGGCGTGCGCTTCAGCTCCATTCAACCGTTGATGCGTTGTGCGGTGATCCTATGGATTGCCGGACCTTGATGCCTGAAAGTGGAAGCAAAGGCGCAGATTTGTGGCTTCGACTGGTTCGCTTTTTTGACCGTCCTTACCCTGAGTGCTCTTGATCTGTCTGTTTGGCCGACGTCTGCTGCCACAGCTGTCTCCATTGCGCCGCAAGCGGGTTGGCTGCAGGGGCGGAAGGTGGCTGGTGTCGCTTGCGGCGGTTGCCGGTGCATGCAGAACTGGCTCGCGTTGCCTGGTGTCATCATTGGACGGCCAGGCCCCCCGAATTGCCCCGGTTGCAGGCATTGGAGCCTGCAGAGTTCCGGGCTGACGTGCAGCTGGAACTCGACCAACGCCCTGTGCCGGTGGCGGCCGGAGTGGATGGATGAGTCGAAATCCTGAAGAAAAGCGAAAGGATCGACGGATACCGGGGCTCTGTGCTCCATGCGACCCCGCCCAACTGGTGTGTTCGTGAGGATGGGGGTTCGCCCATGAACTCCGACGCGTTGATTGCCACCAGCACCCTGCCATCGCCGGTGGAGTTGATCGCAGAACACGATCACGCCGATCGGCTCACCTTTCCCACCGGCGGTGTGCTCTTCCGTCGTGGCGAGATGGTCAAGGCGGTGTATGCCCTCGAACAGGGCCTGGTGGAGCTGTCCGCACCGCTCGACGGGCGGCTTCGCTATAGCCGCGGTGAGGTGTTCTTTTTCGAGGATCTGGCCCGCCAGCGTGTGCATCACAGCCGCGAGGCCAGGGCGCTGACGCCTGTTTCGGTGGTGCGTCTGCCCCGCGCCACCTTTCTGGAGCTGATTCACCGGCATCCCACGATGGTGATCAGCCTGCTGGAACGCCAGCACGCCCGCCTGCGCGAGCAGCGGCTCGACGCCTGCCACTACTACTGATGCAGGAGCATGAGCAGGCTGCGCACCACTTTGCTCGCCAGCACGCTGCTCACGCCTGAGGGATCCAGCTGGGGTGCCAGTTCCACCACGTCGGCTGCCACCAGGTTGTGGTGACGCAGTTCCGCCACCAGTTCGGCGAAGTCGCTCCAGAGGAATCCCCCCGGCTCGGGAGTTCCGGTGCCGGCCATCACCGCTGGATCAAACCAGTCGAGATCGACAGTGAGATAGAGGGGAATCCCCCGCAGCGGTTGCAGCGCCTCGTGCATCCGCTCGCGGGCGATCAGGCGTCCGGTCTGACGGAGCTCGAGGAACTCCTCACGCGTGCCACTGCGGATGGCGATCTGCAGCAGCTGCTGACTGGGAAGCACCTCGAGGCAGCGGCGCATCGCGCAGGCATGGCTGTGGTGGGCACCCAGCCAGTCGTGGCGCAGATCGGCGTGGGCATCGAGCTGCACCAGCACCAGATCGGGATGCTTGTCCGCCACTGCCGCCACGGCGCCGGAACTGATCGAGTGCTCGCCGCCGAGCATCAGCGGTTTGAGCCCCAGGCCAAGCACGGTGTCAGTGGCCTGCTTGACCGCCTCCACCACCGGTTCCGGATCGCCGAAGGGAATGTCGACAGCACCCAGATCGGCGAAGGCCATCGCCTCCAGGTCCAGATCCAGCTGGGGGCAATAGGTTTCCAGGCCCGAACTCACCTCCCGAATGGCGGCCGGCCCGAAGCGGGTGCCGGGGCGGAAGGAGGTGGTGCCGTCGTAGGGCACACCGAACAGGCCGACGCGGCAGCCGTCGGGGTCGCGCCTGGAGCCCATGTAGATCGCGCCGTCGGTGTCGAAGAGTGGGCGGTCGGTCATGGCGTCAGGCCTTGAGCGCCCGCTCGATCGCGGCGGGAATCGCATCAAACGCGCCGCATTGCCAGCGGGGGCTCCAGATCTCGCAGCCCTCGGCCACGGCTGCGGCGCGGGAGGGATCCGGATTCAGGTAGCGGCGACTCTCGGTCGCGGCAAAGGTCCAGCTCCACCACCCACTTGGATACATCGGCACCCAGCCATACATCGGGTCGGCGTGACCGAACACCTCGCGGATCACCGTCACCATGTCGATATGCACCTGTCGGAAGGCCTCCGGTGACTCGCTCTGGGTGGCGAACACGCCACCGGGTTTCAGAATGCGCCGGCACTGCTTGAAGAAAGCACGGTTGAACAGGCCCTCGGCGGGGCCGGCGGGATCGGAGCCATCGACGATCACCACGTCGTAGCTGGCGGTTGGAGCGTTGGCGGCCCAGGCGATGCCATCGCCCACGGTGAGGTGAAAGCGGGGGTCCTGCCAGCAACCGCCACCGATGGAGGGCAGGTGTTGCTGACTCAGTTCCACCACCCGTCCATCGATTTCCACCATGTCGAGGTGCTGAACGCCCGGGTGGCGCAGGCACTCGCGGGCGGTGCCGCCATCGCCGCCGCCGATCACCAGCACCCGTTCGATCTGGGCGGCGCTGCAGAGGGCGGGGTGAACCAGAGATTCGTGGTAATGCCGTTCCTGGCGCTCGGCCGTCATCCAGCAGCCGTCGAGCAGCAGGCCCTTGCCGTAGCGCAGGCTGTCGATCACGGTGATCCGCTGGAAGGGGCTCTGTTCCTCCACCAGCACCCGGCCTTC
>CALGVO010000176.1 GCA_937930135.1 uncultured Synechococcus sp.
GCTGTGAGGGCATCATTCCCGCCCTGGAAACCGCCCATGCCTTCGCCTGGCTGGACCAGCTCTGCCCCACCCTGCCGGAGGGCACCGAAGTGGTGCTCAATTGTTCCGGGCGAGGCGACAAGGACGTGAACACCGTGGCCGAGAAGCTGGGGGACGCCCTCGGCGGCTGACGCGCTTTCAGGACAGCAGGCGCTCCAGGGCCCGGGCCACGGAGCGAGCCGCGGCCAGACCCGTGGCGTAGGCCATGCGCATCGGTCCGATCAGGGCCACATGGCCGATGCCCTCACTGCCGCTGCGGTACGGCGCCTGAACCACCGAGAACTGCTGCAGGGCTGGTTCCGGATGCTCTTCACCGATCCACACCCCCCGTTCGGGCGGATGGTCTGCCGGCACCAGGGCGCCCGGTCGTTGGTCCACCAATTCGAGCAGGGGCCGCACCAGGCTGCTGTCGATACATTCCGGCTGGGCGATCAGACGGGAGACCCCATGGACGAGGGCGGCGGTCTCCTCCGCCTGTTTCAGCTGTTGGTGGCTGCTGATGGCATCCTCGAGCACCCGCCCGAAGGGCTGGAGCTGCAGGGGCAGGCTGTTCCAGTCCAGGTTCCCATCCGTGCTGCTGTCGAGCTGGCGGCGGGTCCAGGTTTCCATCGCCTCCAGCTGGTGCCCTGAGCCATGGGGGAGACGCAGATTGAGGTGGCTGGCCTGGTTGCTGCTCTCCACAAGCATCACCAGCAAGCGATCGCCGCTGCACACCAGTCGCACCGCCTGCAGGCTCGGCGTGCTGCGCTGGGGACGGGTGATCAGGCTCATCAGCCCGGTGAAGTCGGTGAGTCGCCTGGCCATCTGCTGCAGCAGATCATCGAGGGCCGCCCAACGCAGGCTGATCTGGGTGAGTTCCTGTTCCAGGTGCTGGGCGGCGGCACCGGGTTTCGGCAGCAGGCAATCCACATAGTGGCGGTAGCCCCGGGCGCTGGGCACCCGGCCGGCGGAGGTATGGGGTTGGGTCAACAGCCCCCGCTGTTCCAGGGCCCCCATCGCCGAACGCACCGTGGCGGAGCTGGCTTTGAGGCCGAAGCGCTGCACCAGGGTGCGGCTGCCCACCGGTTCGATCGTGTCCACGTAGTGATGCACCGTGGCCCGCAGGACCTCCTGTTGTCGGTTGGGGAGGGTGTCCACGGCAGCCCGAGCGTCAGGGCGATGGTACGGGCGGCTTGTCAGTAGCGGGGGACGTTTGGATCCACGTCCACACTCCAGGCATCGATCCCGCCCTCGAGATTCCAGACGCTGCGGTGCGGATCCCTGGCCAGCAGCCAACAGCCGAACTGCCAGCTGCGCACACCTGCATGACAGAGCACCACGAGGTCGACGTCCTCACCCAGCAGGCCTGGCAAGGCGGGCAGCCACCGTTCCGACGCGCTCAGGGGCAAGTGGATCACGGGGTGGGGGAAGGGGGCGAGCGCCAGTTCCTGCTGCTCGCGCACATCCACCAATCGCAGCGGTTGCTCACTCTGCAGCCAGAGGCTGAGATCCATGGCAGAGAGCGGTTTTGGGCGTGCGTCAGGTGTGAGATCGGTCATGGCTGAAGTCTGGTTGCTTCTGGCAAGGGTCGGCGGATGGACAAAGATGACGGCACGTGACCGCCCGCCGGCCCATGAAGGCCCGCCCATTTCTGTTCGCCGTTGCCCTGGCGGCCTTCGTTCTGCTCGGATCTGCCCTTGGCATCGGCTGGGCGATGGCCCGGCAAAGTCCGATCCGCCTCGTCGATCACCCTCTCGCCTTGCCGCGGGCGGCTCGTTTTGTGCCCAGGGATGCGGCCCTCAGCCTGCATTGGCTGGTGGATCCCGCCCGTCTGCCCGCCTATGCCGAGGCCGTGGCGCCCATTGGTCAGCGACGTGCGGTGCGGGAAGGGATCACCCAGCTGCGTCAGGGGGTCTTCGCCCTTGCCGGGCTTGATTTCGAGGCGGAGCTGGCCGACTGGCTCGGGCCCCAGGTGAGTGTGGCCCTGCTGGAACCGGGGGGAGCGGATCGATCGACCGCCTGGGTGTTGGCCTTGGCCAGCCGTGATCAGGATGGCGCCCGCCGCTTCCTGCAACGCTTCTGGCAAACCCGCAGTCTCGCTGGCACCGACCTGCAGATCAGCCGCTACCGCGGCATCGGCGTGATCAGTGGGCGGGGGGCGCTGCTTGGTCGTGATCCCCAGCCGATCGCGACGGCGCTGATCGATGACGACCTGCTGCTGCTCGCCTCGGGCCGGGGTGCTCTGGAGCAGGCCCTGGACAGTTCCCAGCTGGATGCTGTGCATCAGCTGGGTGATCCGCAACTGCAGGCTCAGGTGCAGGAGCTCGGTCGGGGAGTGGCGCTGCTCACCGCCAGCCCGCAGGCGCTCGAGCAATGGCTCGGTCTGCCGGCGGCCGTGAGCC
>CALGVO010000177.1 GCA_937930135.1 uncultured Synechococcus sp.
CACTCACCAAGAGGTCGGCGACCTTGCCGGTCATGCCGATGCTGCGCAGATCGAGAAGCACCACATGGTTGTCGGTGCCACCACTCACCACGGCGATCCCCCGCTCCTGAAGCCGGGTCGCCAGAGCCTGGGCGTTGGCCACCACCTGCTGGGCATAGATCTTGAAGCTGGGCTGCAACGCTTCTCCGAAGGCCACGGCTTTGGCAGCGATCACATGCTCGAGGGGGCCGCCCTGCGTGCCGGGGAAAACCGCCTTGTCGAACTGGCGGGCAAAGTCGGCATCGCGGCAGAGAATCAGACCCCCGCGCGGTCCGCGCAGCGTCTTGTGGGTGGTGGTGGTCACCACATCACAGACCGGCACAGGGCTGGGATGCACATCGGCCGCCACAAGACCGGCGATGTGGGCCATGTCGGCCATCAGATAGGCACCCACCTCATCAGCGATGGCGCGGAAGGCCTGAAAATCGATGGTGCGGGGATAGGCGGAATACCCGCACACGATCAACTTCGGCCGATGCTCCAGTGCCAGCTGGCGGATCGCCTCCATGTCGAGGCGCTGGGTGTCGCGATCAACCCCGTACTGCACCACGTTGAACCATTTGCCGCTGACATTCACCGGCGATCCATGGGTGAGGTGGCCGCCATGGCTGAGGTCCAGGCCCATGATCGTGTCACCGGGCTTGAGCAGGGCCAGGAAAACGGCGAAGTTGGCCTGAGCGCCGCTGTGGGGCTGCACATTGGCCCAGGCGGCACCGAACAGCTCTTTGGCGCGAGCGATCGCCAGCTCTTCGATCGCATCCACGTGCTCACAACCGCCGTAGTAGCGCTTGTGGGGGAGGCCCTCCGCGTATTTGTTGGTGAGCACCGATCCCTGGGCTTCCATCACAGCCCTGGAGGCGAAATTCTCCGAGGCGATCAGCTCCAGATGGGTCTCCTGACGCTCCCGTTCCTTGCCGATCAGGCCGGAGATGGCCGGGTCGGCATCCACCAGGGCGGCATTGATCGCAGAGGAAAGGCGCTGAGACATCGACACGAACCGGTGGCATCCCGATCGTAGGCAACAGAACCGCCCCAGACGGGGCCACCGGCGCAACACACCGCGATCGAGCGCTGCGTGGATGCATGGCCAAAAAAAAACTGCCCGTGGGCAGTTGAAAAACGCGCCTGGAGAGATTCGAACTCCCGACCCTCTGATCCGTAGTCAGATGCTCTAATCCGCTGAGCTACAAGCGCTTGCGCCAATCCATCTGAGCCTATCGAGGTGCCCTTCGTCAACCAGGACACAGGGATGCGGCCAGGCCAGCCCGGGGGCGAGAATTCAGGGAGCAGCCCACGGGTGTGTATGCCCATTCGCTGGTACGGCCCCGCAAACCCGGCGGATCCGACCTACCGACACTTCAGTCGTGTGGTGAATCTGACCCTGCATGGGATGGCCTTTGCTGCCATCAACAGCGGGCTCTGGTTCGTGCAGGGCCTTCGTCATCCTTGGCACCATCTGCCTCTTGTCAGCGAAATCTGGCTGGTGCTGCTGATCACGCACCTTCTCGTGGTGCTGCGGCTTCGCCCGGCAACCGACGCGGCTGCCAGTGTCTCGTCCTCCGCCCATAACGACTGATGAGCCTCGATGCCGCCGATCTGCGCGAGCTGACCAGCAGCCTCAGCGATCGGCTTTACCTGCAAATCGCCAACTGGCATCTCTATCTGGGTGATGCCGGCTTGGCGGAAGCTCTGGCGATTGAATGCAGTGCCCGCCTCGACCAGGGAGCGGCCATTGCCGCCCGCCAGGCCCTCGAGGCGGTGCAGGTTCCTCTGGCCGGCGGAAGCACCCGGCTGCCCCTGGCACGACTGATTCCTGCTGTGCAACTTCGTGATCTTGAGGAGATCCTCGAGGAGCACTGCCGATAAGGTTGCTGGCACCTCCGGAGTTCCTGTGCTGATCATCGAGGTCACCAACGCGCGCGACGTGGTGCGGCAGCGAATCGGGCGGCTTGGCGAGCGGCTGATCGGCAAGGTGGTGGATGCGGAAGCGCAGGTGGAGAAAGCCCTGATCCAGGAGTTGGAAACCGCCTTTCGCGATTTCGGCATCGAGGCACGGATCCTTTCGGTTCAAGGGCCTCAGGTGGTGGGCCGTCAGCAGCTCGAGCTACCGATCCAGGTGCGCGAAGAACGCAACGTGCGACTCAGCGAGAGCTGATCCGACGCCGAATCCCCCGCACCAGATCCGCTAATTCCGGAACACCACTGCGCAGACCGACCAGAACGAAAACCAACAGACCCACTGCGGCCGAGACGGCCACCTGAAGGATTCGTCCCAGCGCATCAGCAGCCCAGACCCAGCCAAGGCTCACTGCCCAGGCCGCCACACCGGCGAGCACCGCCGCGAGGGCCAGGGCGAGTGCATCCCGGCCCCAGGCGAGCAGAGGCAGACCGCCCAGGCGCCGCTGCAGCACAAGCAACAGGGCGGTGCAGGTGATCAGGTTGATCGCCACAGTGGCGAGCACCAGGCCTGGGGCGCCGAAGCTGAAGGGCAGCTGGGGCCCCCAGGGGCTCGGGCCGCCCACCAGCACCCAGTCAAAGAGCACATTCAGACCGATCCCCGCCATGGAGAGCCGAAACGGGGTCGTGCCATCCCCGAGGGCATAGAACACCCGCACCAGCACATCACGGCCCAGATAGGCCGGCATGCCGACGCCATAGGCCATCAGCAGCCCGGTCACCAGCTGCACAGCCTGCTGATCAAAGGCCCCCCGTTCGTAGACGAGCACCACGATCGGGCCACCAAGAGCGACGAACAGGGCCCCCAGGGGCAGCATCGATGCGGTCGAGAGCATCAACCCCTGGCGAATCCGTTCCACCAAGGCCGGCCGATCCTGCGGTGCCGTCAGGCGGGAGAAGGTGGGCAGCAGGGGCACCAACAGGGCATTGGAGATCAGACCCAGAGGGGTCTGCACGAGCAGATTGGCGTAGCCCAGGCCGGCGGCAGCCCCCACCAGGGCCGAAGCGAAGAACAGATCCGTGAACACATTGATCTGCAACATCCCTGAAGAGAGGGTGGCCGGCCCCATCACACGCCACACCTCCTGAACACCCGGGTGGCGCCAGTCCCAGACGAAACGCAGCCGTGCCAGACCCTGACGGGCGAGGGCCGGCAGCTGCAGGAGCCACTGCAGCAGGGCCCCCACCAAAGTGGCGAGCGCCAGCACCACACCGCCCTTGATCGCGAAGGCCGGCGTGGCGATTGCATCACCGAGCTGCCACCACAGCACACCGATTCCAAGGATGAGGGCCAGGCTCGACATCAGCGGTGAGATCGCCGGAATCCAGAACTCATCGGCGGCATTGAGGGAACCGAAACCGAGACCGATCAATCCAGCCAGCAACGCCATCGGCGCCATCACCTGGAGCTGCAGCACGGCGTTCTGGTGCAGCTCAGCACTCAGCCCCGGCCCCACCAGCGTGATCAGGGGATCGGCCGCCAGCACCAGCAGCAGCGTGACCGCCAGCAACAGCGCACTCACCATCGTGTTGAGCGTGGCGAGGATGTGGGCTCCCTCCTGCCGCGGCCGGCGGCTGAGCACACTCACCATGGCGCTGTGGAATGGGCCGTTGATGCCACCGAGCAGGATCAGAAGAAATCCCGGCAACACATAGGCGTAGTTGTAGGCGTCATAGGCGGCCCCGACGCCGAAGGCGGCGGCGATCACCAGCTGCCGCGCGAGGCCGCCCAGCTTGCTGAGCATGGTGCCGTAGGTCACCACGAGGGCGATGTGTTTGAGGGATCTCGCCATCGACGGCCCGGCTGGCACTGCTGAACTGGACGGCATTCTTGACCGCTTCAGCCCTTCAGCCTCACGCCAGGGGCCACCATGACCACCATCTGTGTCCCTGGTGCTGTGCTGCCATGCCCGGCCAACCGCTTCTCACCTTCGAGCCCCTGCAGGAAGGCGTGCTGCTCAAGCGCTACAAACGCTTCCTGGCCGATGTTCGCCTTGATGACGGCCGTGAGGTGACCGCCCACTGCGCCAACACCGGACCGATGACCGGCGTGCTGCACCCCGGAGGCAGGGTCCGTCTGCGCCATGCCCCCTCACCAACCCGCAAACTCGCCTGGACCTGGGAGCAGGCGGAAGTGCCCGGGGCCGATGGCACCCCCTGCTGGGTGGGCATCAACACCGCTCTGCCGAATCGCCTGATCCGGGCCGCGATCGAAGCCGGCTGCCTGGACGACCAGCTGGGGCCGATCGCCACCATCCGAGGCGAAGTGCCCTACGGCAAAGACCGCCGCAGCCGCATCGATCTGCTGCTCTCACCGGATGCGCAGGCAGGCGACCCCAGAGCCATTTATGTGGAAGTGAAGAACACCACCTGGACCGAGGGCCATCTCGCCCTGTTTCCAGACACGGTCACCGAACGGGGGCAGAAGCACCTGGAGGAGCTGAGTGCCCTGCCGCCAGAAGCCAGGGCCGTACTGGTGCCCTGCCTGAGCCGACCGGATGTGACCGCCTTCGCTCCGGGCGACAGCGCCGATCCCCGCTACGGCGAGCTGTTCCGCCAAGGTCTGGACGCCGGCGTTGAGGTGCTGCCCTGCGCCTTCCGCTTCGAGGCCGATCGCATTCTCTGGGATGGCCTCAGGCCGGTCCTGACCCATCAATCGGCGATTCGGTAACAATCGCCACCTGGGAATGGTTCATAAGCGAGCACTTTGTCAGCGGAAGCCGGACCTCAGCGTCCAGCCCGTTCTGCAGCCCTGCTCTCCTTTCATGACAACTGCTCTGCACTCGCCTGCAAGGCGGGGCAAGACACGCCTCCAGGACGCCAGTCTTCTGGATGGCCCCATGCTCCTCTTGCGCAGCATTCGCGGCTTCAAGTCGACTCGTTCCTTGATGTGGCTGGCCTGCGTGCCTGTCGCCCTCTTCGGCCTCGGACTGTTCAACCTCTCGGCCCATGCCGCCGAGATGCCCGAGCTGAATGCCGCTTTCCTGGCCAACAACCTCTGGTTGCTGGTGGCCACGATCCTGGTGATCTTCATGAACGCCGGTTTCGCCATGGTCGAAGCCGGTATGTGCCGCCAAAAAAATGCGGTGAATATTCTCGCCAAGAACCTGTTTGTGTTCGCCCTGGCGGTGACCGCCTACTGGTTCATCGGTTACTCGCTGATGTATGGCGATCCGGTGGCCGCAGGTTGGCTGTATTTCAGTGGATTGTTCTTTGACCCGACCGTCACACCGGAACTGATCGCCGAAGGCGGTCTGGTCCCTTCCGTCGATTTCCTCTTTCAGGCAGCCTTCGCAGGCACCGCCGCAACGATCGTGTCGGGCTTGGTGGCCGAGCGGGTCAAATTCGGCGAGTTTGTGATCTTCTCCCTCGTTCTCACCGCCTTCATCTATCCGATTTCCGGCTCCTGGCAGTGGAACGGTGGCTGGCTGAGTGAACTGGGCTTCATCGACTTCGCTGGCTCATCGATCGTTCACTCGGTGGGAGCCTGGGCAGGATTGGTCGGCGCCATGCTGCTCGGACCCCGCATCGGCAAGTTCGTGGATGGCAAGCCTCAGGCCATCCCTGGCCACAACATGGCCATCGCCACCCTTGGCGCCCTGATCCTGTGGATCGGCTGGTATGGCTTCAACCCAGGCTCCGAGCTGGCCATGGACCAATACGTGGCCTATGTAGCTGTGACCACCACCCTGGCCGCCGCTGGCGGCGCCATCGGCGCGACGGTGATGTCGACCATGACGTCCGGAAAGCCAGATCTGACAATGACCATCAACGGCATCCTGGCTGGCTTGGTGAGTATCACCGCCGGATGCGGCAACATGACATTGGCTGGTTCCTGGGTGACCGGGGCCATCGGTGGAGTGATCGTCGTTTTCGCAGTAGCCGCCCTTGATGCAGCTCAGATTGACGACCCCGTGGGTGCTTTCTCCGTCCACGGCGTCTGTGGCGTCTGGGGCACCCTCGTGATCGGCCTCTGGGGCGTCGATGGTATGGATGCTGGCGCTGCTGGCATCGGCCTCTTCAACGGCGGTGGGATCTCCCAGCTCGGTATTCAGGCCCTGGGCTGTGCGGCCTACGCAATCTGGGCCCTGATCACCTGCTGGATCACCTGGTCGATCATCGGTGGTCTGTTTGGTGGCATCCGCGTCACTGAGAAAGAAGAGATCGAAGGTCTCGACATCGGTGAGCACGGCATGGAGGCCTATCCGGATTTCGCCTCAGCCGGCAACTGAATTCTCACCCTCAGCATCCGCTGACCATTTCGACCCGGCTCCCATGGGGCCGGGTTTTGTTCTGGGCCCATAGAGTCACCCCACTGCCGACGCCGCGCCATGGATACCCACGCCTTCAAGCGCTCGCTGCATCACTCCGATCGCTACAATCGACGCGGCTTCGGGCGGGCCGACGAGGTGGCCGGCAGCCTTGAGCAGGCCTATCAGAGTGGCCTGATCGGCTCGATCCGAGACAACGACTACCGGCTGAAGCAAGGCCGTCTGACGGTACGGCTGGCCGAGGCCTTCGGCTTCTGCTGGGGTGTGGAACGGGCAGTGGCGATGGCCTACGAAACCCGCCGCCACTACCCGAGTGAGCGGCTGTGGATCACCAACGAAATCATCCACAACCCCTCAGTGAACGACCACCTGCGCGAGATGGATGTGCGGTTCATCCCTGTGGATCAGGGCGTCAAGGACTTTTCAGGCGTTGCCTCCGGCGATGTGGTGATCCTGCCGGCCTTCGGTGCCACCGTGCAGGAGATGCAACTGCTCAATGAGCGTGGTTGCCACATCGTGGATACCACCTGTCCCTGGGTCTCCAAGGTGTGGACCACGGTGGAGAAGCACAAGAAGCATGCGTTCACCTCGATCATTCACGGGAAGGTGAAGCACGAGGAAACGCTCGCCACCAGCTCCTTCGCGGGCACCTATCTGGTGGTGCTGGATCTGGAGGAGGCGTGCCTGGTGTCGAACTACATCCTCGGACAGGGGGATCGGGACGCCTTCATGGCTCGCTTCGCCAAGGCCTGCTCCCCCGGCTTCGATCCCGATCGCGACCTCCAACGACTGGGCGTGGCCAACCAGACGACCATGCTCAAAAGCGAAACCGAAGAAATCGGTCGCCTGTTCGAGCGCACCATGCTCAGCAAATACGGACCGACCCGACTGAATGAACACTTCCTCGCCTTCAACACCATCTGCGATGCCACGCAGGAGCGGCAGGATGCCATGTTCTCCCTGGTGGATGAGCCTCTCGACCTGATGGTGGTGATCGGGGGCTACAACTCATCCAACACCACCCACCTGCAGGAGATCGCCATCAGCCGCGGCATCCGCTCCTTCCATATCGACACGCCGGAACGGATCGATCCCAACAACAGCATCGAGCACAAACCCCTGGGAGGCGATCTGGTCATCGAGACGGATTTTCTGCCGCCCGGCCCGGTCACCGTAGGCATCACTTCCGGTGCCTCCACTCCGGACCGGGCCGTGGAGCAGGTGATTCAGCGTCTGATCGCCCTGAGCGAAAGCTGAAGGCCAGGCCGCTTTACATTGGTTGATCTAGCGGGGAACACCCCCGGCGAGGGACCCCCATCCGTGCTGCTCTTGACGAGAACTCCGGCCGAAACCCTGCGCCACAGCGACGATCCCCAGGTGCGCTGCTATCGCAGCCAATTCGCTGACCGCATGGAGATGCTGGCCCCGCGCCACCAGGTCGCGGCCTATCTCGATTGCCACGAAGGCTGGTTTCGTCGCTGCGCCGCGCCGATGGACGTGGATTCGATCGACGCCCAGGCCTATGCCTTGAAGCTCGGGCGCTACGGGAACTTTGGCTTTGAGGTCGAACCGATGATTGGCTTACGCCTGCTGCCACAGCACCAGGGCACCTATGCGATCGTCACGGTGCCGGTGCCGGATGCCGACCCGGCGCTGACAACGCTCTACGACGTGGACTTCCAGGCCGAACTGAGCCTCGACGAGGATCCGCATCAGGACGCCGTAACGGAAGCCACCAATGTGAGCTGGAGCCTGGATCTTTCGGTTTGGATCCGGCTGCCGAAAGTGATCACCATGCTGCCGGAGCAACTGGTGCAATCAAGCGGCGATCACCTGCTCAGGCAGATCGTGCGCCAGATCTCACGCAAGCTCACCTGGAAGGTGCAGGAGGATTTTCACGCCAACCGTGGCTTGATCTGCCCACCGAGGCGACGGGCCGCTTTCTGAGCGCGCCGCCTCTTGTGGCTTGAAATCAGTCTTGGCGCGAACCCTCAGCGGTTGGTCCAGATCTTGTTCACGATCTGCATGCCGGTCACGGCCTGCCACAGGAACAGCGTCAGCACACCCATGTTGAGGCCCACATGGGCCTTGCGGGCCAGCAGATTGCCTTGCTGCATCAGCGGTGAGAGAGCGGCGGCGGCGGCGATTAGGCCCGTCATCGCCAGGCCGACGATCAGGTGAGGGCTGACGAACAGCTTGCCGTTGTTGAGGTAGGTGACGGCCATCCCGCCCAGGGTGCCGAACACCATCACCACCAGCAGCACGCTCCCCCACAGGTAATGACGCTGAGCGAATTTGCCGGGAATCAGGGCTTTGCGCTCCTCCGGAGTACCGGTGCGAACCTTCTTCGCCTGCACACCCAGATACAGGGCGTAGCCACCGCCGGCGAGCAGCGCCCACATCATCAGCGGATGCAGGAAATTCGCAGCGAAGGGAAGGGCAGCGAGGGTCATCAATCAACCAAGCAGAAGGACACGTGATGGGGAGGCTAGGGGGTCAGGCCTCAATGCAAGAAATGACGGCGGCCGGTGAGCAGCATCGCCAGACCGAGCTCATCGCAGGCCTTGATCGAATCGACATCGCGCAGGCTGCCGCCGGGGTGAATCACCGCGGCAATGCCATGGCTCGCTGCCAGGCGCACCGTGTCGTCGAAGGGGAAAAAGCCATCGCTAGCGAGCACCGCCCCCCGGGCCTGGTCCCCGGCAGCCTCGAGTGCCAGGCGAGCAGAGCCGACCCGGTTCATCTGGCCGGCCCCCACCCCCAGACTCTGTCCGGCCCTGGCCACCACAATCGCGTTCGAACGCACGTGGCGAACCAACTGCCAGGCGAACCTCAGATCCGCTTGCTCCTGGGCCGTGGGCGGACGTTGCGTCGCCACGGTCCAGCTGGCGGGATCGATCGGCTGATCATCGAGGTCCTGCACCAACAGCCCGCCGAGGATGCTGCGCACGTGCGCATGGCCGGCAGCGTCGATGGCCGCTGGTGCCAGCTCCAGCAGGCGCAGGTTGGCCTTCGCCGCCAGGACGTCACGCGCCTCTGCGGTGTAGCCCGGGGCCACCACACACTCAAGGAACAGACTGGTGAGTTCCCGCGCCGCCGCTGCCTCCACCACGCCGTTGAGGGCAACGATGCCGCCGAAAGCACTCACCCGGTCGGCATCCAGAGCCCTGGTGAGCGCCGCAACCACCGTATCGGCGACGGCCACACCGCAGGGATTGGTGTGCTTCACCACCACGGCGGCAGGTTGCTGGGCGGGGTAACGCCCGTCGCTGCCGTAACCGAACTCGCGCACGGTGGCGAGGGCCGCCTCCAGATCGAGGAGGTTGTTGGTGCTGAGCTCCTTGCCCTGCAGTTGCAGGGCACCGCCCCAACCGCCGCGGGGGCTGCTGTACCAACTGGCCTGCTGATGGGGGTTTTCGCCGTAGCGCAGGCGCTGACGCAGGGGAACGGCTTCCAGCCAGGGCAGCGCAGCACCCTCGTCATCGCCCTCCTGTGCCCCAGTGGCGTTCTCGGCCATCCGCATCCGGTCGTTCATCCAGTTGCTGATGGCGGTGTCATAGGCGGCGGTATGGGCAAACGCCTCGAGCGCAAGCCGGCGACGCAAGCCGGCATCGATCCCACCGGGGCGGTCGAGGGCTGCGATCACCCTGACGTATTGCTCAGGGCTGGTGAGCACCGCCACATCGGCATGGTTTTTGGCAGCCGAGCGCACCATGGTGGGCCCACCGATATCAATGTTTTCGATCGCCGTGTCCCAGGTCACGTCTGGATCGGCCACCGTTTCGCGGAAGGGATACAGGTTCACCACCACCACATCGATCCGATCGATCTGCTGCGCCGCCAGGTCGGCGTCGTGGTTTGGATCGCCCCGCTTCGCCAGGATGCCGCCATGAATGCGGGGGTGCAGCGTTTTTACCCGGCCGCCCAGAATCTCCGGTGCCCCGGTGTGATCCGCCACCCGAGTCACAGGAAGACCGGCCTGCTCGAGCACTGCTGCAGTGCCACCACTGGAGAGCAGCCGGAAGCCATGACGGCGATGCAGGGCCTCCGCCAGGGGCACCAGCCCACGCTTGTCGGACACGCTCAACAGGGCGGTGGGTGCCATGGCAGCAGATGGATTGCATGGGCCAACCTACGCAGCAGGACGTCCTGCAAAGAGCCAAGACTCCACGCTCCACCTGAGGCCCGCCGCCATGACCAACGACCACCTGCTGCGCTCCCGTCCCGGAGCCCGACATCGGTTGGTGCTCCTGCATGGTTGGGGCGCTGATGCCGAGGACCTTCTACCGCTCGGCGAAGCCCTCACGGCCGACTTGCCCAAGCCGGTGGAGCTAGTGGCGCTCCGGGCCCCGGATCTGCATCCGCAGGGCGTTGGACGCCAGTGGTATGGGCTCTTCCCAGCGGATTGGAGCGCGGTTCCCGCGGCATGCCAGGAGTTGAACCATCGCCTTCAATCACTCTGTGATGTGAATCGCCCCCTGGAGAGAACGGTTGTGCTCGGGTTTTCCCAGGGGGCTGCCATGGCTCTGGCGAGCGGTTGCGACCTGCCACTGGCCGGTCTGATCGCCTGCAGTGGCTATCCACACCCAGGCTGGACATCACCGCAAAGGCGCCCACCCGTTCTTTTGGTGCACGGAACACGGGATGAAGTGGTGCCGTTCAGTGCCAGCAAAAAACTGCAGTCCCTGCTCAACGAAGACGCATTGTCTCCGAGAGCGGAACTGCAGGCGTCAGAGGAGGGTCACACGATCGCCGCTGAATCGCTTCCCGGGATCCAGGCGGCCCTCAGCCGTTGGTGGACCTGACCCGGTCAGACGAAGGCGTATTCGTATTCCTCCATTTCCTCCCAATCGTCGGCGACAAGCTCCAGCCCCTCAAACAGGGTGTCTTCACCGATGCGGTCGACAATGCAGCGCAGGGAAGGGAAGAGGAAGTGGTTTTCTTCGGCGTACTGGGCGCTGAACAGACCCTTTTCACCCCAGAAGAAATGGTCGGTGGTGTGCTCGTTGCGGCGAACCTTGAGCAGGGCCGGAGGCGTGATGCCATTTTCGGCGATGAAGCGGCGACCGGCAGTCACTGGCTTGTGCTCGCCTGTTTCGAGGTTGTAGGTGGGCACGTGAGCAAGCACACGCTGACCGGCGAGACGGCGGCGGCTGATCCGCTTGCGCTTTTTGGACATGGCAGAAAACTCCCGGACGGGAGTAGGAGAGGAGCAGGGGCGACGCAAAGCGTCGAGACGTCAGCAATCCGGGAGACAGGTCAACGTGAACAATCCACGCGGACCGAGGACTCGCAGTATCGAAAGCCTTGGCAGAGCCAAAGCACAACAGAAGACGCACCAACCTCTGCTGTAGCCTTGGAAGCGAAGAAAGCGCAACCTCAGCTGATTCGATACCGAAGTGCCGCCTCTCGGAGGGGGCGTGCTATCAGTCGATCATCTGATCTTAAGACTTTTTCTCAGATTGACAAGTCCCGGGCAGGGGCAGGTCGCCACCTGTCTGTGTTCGACAGCACGTTTCGGTCCCATGCTTCTCTCCGAACCGTTTCTGGCTCTTGCCCAGCAGCAGCTGAGCAGTTTTGAAGGGGAAGCCGCTATCGCTCGGCTGGTGTTGTATCTGGCTCAGGGCAGCCAGGGTGCAGCCCCCCGCCTCGACGCGGTGCACCAATGGCCCAGGAGCGACGGGAAGCTACCGCCGGTGGAGTTGGATCCAGCCCTGCGCACTCCGGCCGCAGAGCGGCGCTGGTATCCCCTGCGCCAGGGCGATCTTCTGCTCGGAGCCCTGCGGGCCGAACGCCATGCCAACGAAGACTGGGACCCGCGCCTGGACCGGCGCCTTCAGGCCTCTGCCGCAGCCCTGGCCCAATGCATGAGCCTTGACCTGGAGCGCCGGCGCCTGCTCGACCAGCTCGAAGCGCAACGGGAGCAGCTGCATCTGCTGGTGCATCAGCTCAGAAATCCTCTAGCGGCCCTGCGCACCTACGCCCAGCTGCTGCTCAGACGCCTCGACCCCGACAGCCGCCATCGCCCCCTGGTGCAACACCTTCTCGAGGAGCAGGCGCAGCTGGATCACTACATCTGCAGCCTCGACCGAATCGGCAAGGACACCCCAGTGATCGCCGACAGTGGCCATCAAGCCCTGCTGCTCCCCCCGGGGCTCCCCGGACGGGCCGGGGTGAATCTGCAAGACCTGCTGCTGCCCTTGACCGAGCGGGCCGCCGCCACGGCGGCACTCCAGGGGCGACGCTGGTTGGGCCCAGAAGACTGGCCCAGCTGGAGTGTCAGCCAGCGCGCACCGGAGGATCATGTGGTGGCAGAAATCATCGCCAACCTGCTGGAGAACGCCTTCCGCTACAGCCCAGCCAACGCGCCGCTCGGACTGCTGCTAGGCGATGACTGGATTTGCGTTTGGGATGGGGGGCCCGCCATCGCCGCCGCCGAACGGGAGCGAATCTTCCAGCAGGGCGAGAGGGGAAGCTGCAGTCAGGACCAACCCGGCAGCGGCATCGGGCTGGCGCTGGCCCGGCGTTTGGCTGAAGAGCGCAGCGGCAGCCTCAAGCTCTGCTGCAGGCCCCGGCAGCTGGATCCCTCTCTGCCGGAGGAGGGCAATGCCTTCGTGCTCAGGCTGCCCCAACCGGCGCCGGCATCGGCAGAAGGGCCAGCAGCATCAGCATGAGGGCCTGCGTCCACACCACGCAGGCGCCATAGCTGTCGCCAGTGTGACCGCCGAGGCGTCGCCCCAGCCAACTCGCCACCCACCAGCTCGACCCCAATCCCACGGGCAGACTCCAGAGAATCAGTCGAGCCTGGGGAAGGGCCAGAGCCAGCGCCAGGCCCAGCAGCACAGCCAATCCAGCCGGAAGCAGCTCCCATCCGCCCCTGGCCTGGGCCCGGTGAAAGCCGGCGGTTCCGCCGTCACGGAGATAGGAAAAGCGCAACAGGGCCCAGAGCGGCGCACACCGACCCCAGAAGGAAGCGGCCACCAGCCAGCCGGGAAGCAGCATCATCGCCTGCGACTGAGGCGCCCGTTCCGCCAGGGTCAACAGGGCAGCACCCTGGAGCAGAAGCGCCAGCAGCATCGCCAACACACCACTGGCGCCCACCCGACTGTCCTCCATCGCCGCCAAACGTCGCCCCTCCCCGGCTGCCAGGCCGTCGGCGGTATCCATCACCCCATCGTGATGGAGGCCACCGGTGATCCAGGCCTCAAACCCAAGCACCACCAACACCCGGGACGCTGTGGGCCAGCCGAGCTGCTCCAGCAGCATCCAGAGGATCCCGGCGAGGACACCGATCACCAGACCGATCCAGGGGGCGAATCGAGCGATACGGCTGAACATTGGCCGGGGCCAGGGCCAGGGCGGCAGCACGCTGTAGAACACCCAGGCGCCTGCCAGATCGCGCAACCAGAACGGGATGGGGGCCATCGAGGACGGCACGAGGGTGGCGGCAAGGGCTCACCGTAGGGTCAGGGATGGTGCCCGCCGGCCCTTGTTCCGCTTTCAGATCGACGCCCACTGCCAGCACACGCAGGCGCGCTGCGGCTGTTTCCATACCCCCCATGGGCCGGTCACCACGCCACGGTTCATGCCCGTCGGCACCCTGGGAACCGTCAAGGGGGTGACCAGCAGCCAGCTGGCGGAGACCGGCGCCCAGATGGTGTTGTCCAACACCTACCACTTGCATCTGCAGCCCGGCGAAGGCGTCGTAGCGGAGGCGGGTGGCCTGCATCGGTTCATGGCCTGGGACGGCCCGATGCTCACCGACTCCGGTGGCTTCCAGGTGTTCAGCCTGGGCGACCTGAACCGGATCGATGACCACGGCGTCGATTTCCGCAATCCACGCGACGGCAGCCGCATCCTGCTGACACCGGAGCGATCGATGCAGATCCAGATGGCCCTGGGGGCAGATGTGGCGATGGCCTTCGATCAATGCCCCCCTTATCCCGCCACAGAACACGATGTGGAGGAAGCCTGCCGTCGCACCCATACTTGGCTGGAACGCTGCGCCGCTGCCCACAACCGCCCCGACCAGGCCCTGTTCGGGATCGTGCAGGGGGGCTGCTATCCCCGTCTGAGGGAGGAGAGCGCTCGGGCCGTGGCCGGTTTTGACCTGCCCGGCATCGCGATTGGCGGCGTGAGTGTGGGGGAACCGGTGGAGGAGATGCATCGGATCGTGCGGCAGGTGACGCCCCTGCTGCCGGCGGATCGACCCCGTTATCTGATGGGCATCGGCACCCTGCGGGAGATGGCGGTGGCGGTGGCCAACGGCATCGACCTCTTCGACTGCGTGCTGCCCACCCGTCTCGGGCGCCATGGCACGGCACTGGTGGGCGGCGAACGCTGGAATCTGCGCAATGCCCGCTTTCGCCACGACCACACTCCCCTCGATGCGACCTGCCCCTGCACCGCCTGCACACGCCACAGCCGCGCCTATCTGCACCACCTGATCCGCAGCGAGGAACTGCTGGGGCTCACCCTGCTCAGCCTCCACAACCTCACCCATCTGATCCGGTTCACCACCGCGATGGGACGGGCGATTCAGGACGGTTGTTTTGCAGAGGATTTCGCTCCCTGGCTGCCGGAGTCGCCCGCCCATCACACGTGGTAGCGTCCGCTCATCGCCCATGACATCGCCGGGATGGCCGCCACCACACTCGATCTGCTGGCCCAACTGCCCGAGGCCTATCAGGCCTTCGGTCCGCTGGTCGACATCCTGCCGATCATTCCTCTCTTCTTCCTGCTGCTCGCTTTCGTGTGGCAAGCGTCCGTCGGTTTCCGCTGACGCAGCAACGGTGGTTCAGCGTCGGCGTTCACCGCGGCGCAACACCTGCCAGGCAAACGCCGGCAACGACAGCATGCGTCGCCAGCGGCTCGGCTCCTGGATCAGTCGGTAGGCCCATTCCACCTGTAGCCGGCTCATCCATTCCGGTGCCCGTTGTTTGACACCGGCCCACACGTCAAAGCTGCCGCCCACGCCCATCCAGAGCCCTGGTTGCCCGGCATGCAGCCGCTGGGTCCAGGTTTCCTGCCGGGGGACACCGAGAGCCACCAGCACCAGATCGGGCTTCAGGCTCAGAAGGCGTTGCTCTAGCTGGGGCCAGGCTTCAGCGGCTTGATAGCCATGCTCCGCCAGCACCAGGCGCAGGGACGGCAGCTCCTCAAGCAGGCGCCTTGTCAGCTGCTCCATCACCTCCGGTGCCGCACCGATCAGGGCCACGCTCCAGTCATGAGCTTCGGCATACGAGAGGAGCGCACGCGCCAGTTCGATGCCAGGGGTGCGACGCACCCGAACCCCCTGACGCCGGAGGGCCCAGACCACTCCGGCACCATCGGGGATCACCAGGTCCGCTGCCGCAATCGCGGCGCCGAGGGCCTGATTGGCCCAGGCCGTCATCGTCATCTCCGCATTGAGAGTGACGATCTGGCCGCCGCCGCGGGCATGCAGGCCAATAGCGGCGGCGCGCACATCCCGACAGGCATCCACCCCCACACCCAACACCCGGTAGCGGTGCTGATCACACGGATCGGTACTGACGGCGTCCATCCGCGGTTCAGCTGCAGGGGAGAATTTAGATCCGGTTGGCCTGGAGGTCATGGTTCTGTCGCCCCCCACCTCCCTCAGCCCTCACACTCGCTCCGATGACGAGCGCTGGGCCTTGCTGGACAGCCTCGACGCGGCGATCGACCGGGTGGTGCTGCAGCGTCAGCATCCGATCACCGGCCTGCTGCCCGCCAGCACGGCCAACACCGTGCATGGCAATTACGGCGATGCCTGGGTGCGCGACTGCGTGTATTCGATCCAGTGCGTCTGGGGCCTGGCCTTGGCCCACCGACGCCTGAACAACGGCCACACCAGCCGGTCGTGGGAGCTGGAGCAGCGTGTGCTCGCCCTGATGCGCGGGGTGCAGAACGCGATGATGCGCCAGGCCGAGAAGGTGGAGCGGTTCAAGCAGAGCCTTGATCCCCTCGATGCTCTCCACGCCAAATACGACACCGCCAGCGGCGACACCGTGGTGCCCGATGACGGCTGGGGGCATCTCCAGATTGATGCCACCTCCCTGTTCCTGCTTCAGCTCGCCCAGCTCACCCGCGGCGGACTGACGGTGCTGCGCAGCCGCCATGAAGCGGACTTCATTCAGAACCTGATCTACTACGTGGCCCGGGCCTATCGGGTGCCCGACTACGGCATCTGGGAACGGGGCGACAAAGGCAACCACGGCCTGCCGGAACGGAATGCCAGCTCGATCGGCATGGCCAAGGCGGCACTGGAGGCCCTCGATGGTCTCGACCTTTTCGGCGTGCATGGCGATGGCAGCCTGCAGGTGCTGATTCCCCAGGGGGCGGTGGTGCGCCTGCGCCGGGCCCTGCAGGGGTTGCTGCCGCGCGAATCCGCCAGCAAGGAAGCTGACAGTGCCTGCCTGTCGGTGGTGGGCTACCCGGCCTGGGCGGTGGAGGATCCCCAGCTGGTGCAGCGCACCTGCGAGCGGATCCGCCGCCTGCTCGGAGGCGCCTATGGCTACAAACGATTCCTGCGCGACGGCCATCAGACCGTGGTGGAGGACGTGAGCCGATTGCATTACGAGCGCGATGAATTGGCCACCTTCGAGGGAATCGAGTCGGAATGGCCTCTGTTCCTCGCGTATGAACTGGTCACCGCCTGCTGCGAAGAACGCTGGGAGGAGGCGTGCCACTGGCGCGAGCGCCTGAACGTTCTTGCCGTTGACCAGGATGGACAACGGCTGTATCCCGAGCTCTACCTGGTGCCGGAAGCGGCCGTGGAGCTGGAACGCCGCTCGCCCGGCAGTCAGCGCCGTCAGGCCAACGACAACATCCCCCTGCTCTGGACCCAGAGCCTGGCCTGGCTGGGCGAGATGCTGCTCAACGGCCTGCTCCTCCCCGAGGATCTGGACCCCTGTGGCCGCCGCTTGCCCCAGCCCCTCGGCGCCGAGGAGGTGCTGGTGGCCCTGATTCCCGGCACATCAGCCGTGGCGGAGCGCCTGCAAGGCCTCGGGATGCCTGTGAGCGACCCAGACCACGGCCCGATCCGGGTGCTGCCATCGGAGCGCCTGAGCGAGCGGTTGCAGCAACTCGGTGCCAACCCGGCCCTCGGCCTGAGCGGCCATCCGCCGCTCCGCGCTGAAACCGCCGCCACGGCACGGTTCTATCGACAGGGAGAGGAGCAGCTGGCCTTCCTGCCGGCCGTGCTGGAAGAAGACACCTACTACCTGGCGGATGACCCCGAACAGTGGGTGGACACGGTGGTGAATGAACTGCATCTGCTGCAGCGCCACTGGCGTGGTGCCGGCGCCCCCCTGTTGCTGATTCCGATCGAGCCCACGCTGCTGGAACGGGGACTCGAGAGCGTGCAGCAGCTGGCCGCCCGGTTGGCCAGCGGAGAGGTGGATGGGGTGGCCGTGCAGCTCGCCCCGCTCGAAGAACTGGCGAGCCAGGGGCAGTGGCTGGTGCTGCCCGAACCGACCCAGGCCCCCATCGCCAGGCCCGCAGCCGCGGCATCGAGCGCTGCCGCCCTGCTGCAGGCCTCCACCGATCTGCAGGATCTCACCGCCGCGCAGGAACAGGAGCTGGATGAAATCTCCCTGCCGGAACTGCGCGAGCGCCTCTGGAGCAGCTCCTCCCTGCGCGAGCAGGCGGAGGTGCTGGAACTGCTGCATCGCCACCTGGGTGATGCAGCGATCCTTCAGGCTCCCGGTGGCGCCCCGGTGGAGCTGCGCAGCCTGCTGGAGGAGATCTATCACCGCGGCCTGAATCAGCAGGACTGGAATGTGGTGCGCCGCTGCGCCGGTGTGCTGGGCCTGGTGCACCCGCAACTGGAGGATGCCCTGATCGATCTGCTCGCCCGCCAGAAAACCGTCGTAGTAGGTCGCAGTTACAGCAGTGATTCCCTGCTGGCCACCCCCCTCTCCAGCGCCTTGATCGCCGCACGGATCCGCCGCACCTGCGGCCACGACACCAGGGAGCAGGCCCTGCAGCAGGAGCTGCTGCTGGCCCTCGATGGCATTGCCCGACGGGAACCGCAGCGGCTCAGCGGCACGCTGACGCTGCAGCTGGGACAGCTGATGCTCATGCTCACCTCGGAGCTGGCAGCAGAAACAGGACGAAGCCAGGACGAAGCCTTTGAAGCCCTCTGCAGCGAACCACCCCACGCGATCGGCAGCCGCCTGCGGGCCGTGCTGACCGATTTAGAACATGCCCGCGCCTCCCTGCAGCGCAACGAACAATTGCATCTGCGTGGTCCGGTGCAGTGGGCCGTTCCGGCGCCCCTGGAGGAATCTCCCAGTGGTGGCGACTGGTTGCAGCACCGCATCCGGCTGGGCTCGCTGCAACGGGTGCCCAAGGATTTCCATGCCGGGATCTGGTCGCTGCTGCAGCACTGCCGAGGCCTGGTGATCGGCGACAAACTCGAACGTCGCAATCGGCTCACCAGTACCCTGCTGTTGGAAAAAACCGCCGGAGAGCGCAATTTCGCCACCCTGGTGGAGCACCTGCTCAGTCGAATCCCCGCGCCGGAATACCGGCAGCTGTGCACCGAATGCCTGCTCTCCCTGATGGCCTTCGTGGCCACCAACCCCTCCGTGCACATCGACGATGACGTCGCCCTCGATGTGGTGATCGGCCATGCCGTTCGCGTCGGCTGGTTGCTCTCGCATCCAGAAATCGAACCCAGTGCTTACGGAGCCCACAAGGCGGAAGCGTGGGATCACTTCTACCGGGCGTCCCCTGCGAACTGCCGGCGCTGGCAGATCGCTGCGCTGCGTGAGCTGATCAGATCGGCTCGCTGAGGGGAACGCCCATGCCGGGGTGGGCGACGGCCTGTTCGATCAGATCGGCCAGACGCAGGGCCCTTGAGGCCTGCTGACCATCCACCGCCGGCGTTTCCCGGCCGCGAACACACTGCAGGAAGTGCTCCAGTTCGGCGTAAAGCGGTTCAATCGAGGTGGTGCTCACCTCCTCGATGAAGCCATCGTTGCGATAGAGCAACTCACCGTGATCGGCGGAATACCACTCGTGGGCACGCCGGTGGATGTGAAGGGTGTGATTGAGGAAATCGGTTTCCACCAGGCTGGCCCGGCAGTGGGCGCTGAGGCTGCGGATCTTGCGGTGACTCATCTTGCTGGCGGTGAGGCTCGCCACAACACCGTTGGCAAATCCAAGCGTGGCATTCACGTAATCCAGCGGTCCTTCGGCGCTGGCTCCACCGGCAGCAGCGAGGCGCACCACCGGCGCCCTGGCCAGCTCCAGCACAAGGTCGAGGTCGTGAATCATCAGATCCAACACCACCGACACATCGTTGGCGCGATCGGCATGGGGACTGTGGCGCCGTGCCTCGAGCACCACCACTTCCTCGTTAGCCACCACTTTGGTGAGTTCGCGGAAGGCGGGATTGAAGCGCTCGATGTGGCCCACCTGCAGCAGGCGACCGTTGCGGCTGGCCGCCGCGATCAGGGTGGCGGCCTCGTCCTGACTGGCGGCGATCGGCTTTTCGATCAGCACATGCAGGCCGGCATCCAGACAGGCCAGACCAACGGCCTGATGGAGCAGGGTTGGCACAGCAATGCAGACCGCCTCCACCTCGGTGAGCATCGCGTTGTAATCCGCGAACCAGCGACATCCGAACTGTTCGGTGGCGAGATGGCCCCGCTCAGCATCGGGATCTGCAACACCGACCAGCTCCGCGTCCTTGAGCAGGCTGAGCACCCGGGCGTGGTGCCAACCCATGTTGCCGATGCCGATCACGCCGACCTTCACCGGAACCATGGGGACGGTCATCGGCGAAGGTGCAGGATCGAAGCAGATTATCGGTGATCCTGAACCGGTTCCGCCAAGGAAGGCGCCCGCTCCTCAGGCAGGACCATGCGCACCCGCACGATCCGCGGCCCTTCCATCTCCAGAATTTCGAACTGCACCCCCTGATGACGCAGCGCCTCGCCAGGCGCCGGAATGTGCTGGAGGCGTTCGAGCAGGAATCCGGCCAGGGTGTGGTGATCGGTGGCTTCCGGCAGTTCCAGGCCCAGCTGGCGGTTGAGTTCAAAGATCTCCAGGTCCCCTGCCACGAGCCAGACGCCGGATTGGTCGGGCATGGCCTGCAGGTCGGGAACAGCGGGCTCAGGCTCCAGCTCATCACCGACGATCTCCCCGGTGAGGTCGGCGGCGGTCACCAATCCCTCCGTGCCGCCATGCTCATCCACCACCAGGAGCAGGGGATGGCCGCTGCGGATCAGGGCCAGCAATTCCGCCAGGGTGCTCGTTTCCAGCACCCGTTGTGCCGGCAGCAGATAGGGCTCGAGCAGGGAATCCTCCTGCAACACCCCGCGGGCGATCGGTTCCGCCAGACGGCGCAGATCGAGCACCCCGCGCACATCATCCAGCGACTGGCCGATCACCGGAAAGCGGGCATGGCGGGTGCGATGCACCGCATCCATCAACTCAGCGAAGCGCACGCTCACCGGCAGGGTGACCATGCCGGAGCGGGGCACCATCACCTCACGCACCTGGGTGTCGCGCAGGGCGAACACCCCTTCAAGGATGTTGCGCTCATCCGGTCGCAACCCGGTGACACCACCGCTTTCGATCAGTGTTTCCAGCTCTCCGGCGGTGAGAGCAGGCACCAGGGCATCCCACCGGGGCGTCAGTCCCACGAGTCGGAGCAGCACCGAAGCGCAGGTCTCGAGCAGGGTGAGCAGAGGGCGCAGCACACGCATCACCGCCTCCAGGACAGGGGCGAGTTGCAGCGCCGCCCGTTCCGGACGGTTGAGCACCCAGGCGCGAGGCAATAACCCGGCCAGGAGCGTTGACACAGCGACAAGCATCAGGAACCAGAGCAGATCCCACCAACGGCTGGCAGCCGCAGCCTGCGACCACCAGCTCTGGGCGATACTGCGCGCCACCCAGCCGAGGGCCACAAGCGAGAGAGTGACACCAAGCTGCGACATCAACAGCGCCCGGCGCAGACGGCCCTGCAGACGTTGCACTGAAGGAGCACCCGCCACCCCCTCTTCGCTCAGCACCTGCACACGACTGGGGCGCAAGCGCAACAGCGCGACCTCAACCGCTGCGAAGAACGCCGGCAAAGCCAGCAAGACGAGCAGCAGCAGCAGGCGCATCAGGTGAGGTGAATGGGGGTCGCGAGGATCGAACTCGCCTTAGGCGAATTATGAG
>CALGVO010000178.1 GCA_937930135.1 uncultured Synechococcus sp.
CATGCCCAGTGGTTGGTCGGCCGGGAGTTCCGGTTGCGTTTGAAGGAGGCGTTCGACCGGGAGGGCATCGCCGTGGGGCGTCCGATTCAGAGCCTGCAGCTGCAGAAAGAGCGGCCGTCGCAGCGATAATCACGGCATTCGCGCTGTGTTCATGGCCACCACCCGCCTCACCAGTCGCCGCCGGCAGGACTTGGGATCGAAATGGGTGCGCATCGCCATGGCCGTTCTGGCCACGGTGGGGGTGATCGATACGGGCTCGATCACCTTGAAGCGGTGGGGGCTGCTCGGGTCCCTCAGCTGCCCCGGCGGCGCCGAGGGCTGCGACAAGGTGCTCAACAGCGCCTGGGGAACGATCGCCCGAGGGGATGGCTTCAGCATCCCTCTTTCCTTTGTGGGACTGCTGGCCTATCTGGCCGTGCTGGTGATGGCGATTCTTCCCCTGCTCCCGGGGTTGGCGGAGAACAAAACCGATCTGTCGCGCCGCACCTGGTGGGGCCTCTTCACGGTGGCGACGGGCATGGCCGTGTTCAGCCTCGTTCTTGTGGGGCTGATGGTCTTCAAGATCCAGGCCTTCTGTTTCTTCTGCGTGCTCTCGGCCCTGATCTCGCTGACGCTGCTCGTGCTGGCCGTGGCGGGAGGGGGCTGGGAGGATCCGGCGCCGCTGCTGTTCCGGGGTGTCTTGCTGGCGCTGGCCGTTCTGTTGGGCGGTCTGATCTGGGCCTCGGTGGTGGATCCCGACCGTCCGGGTGCACCGGTCACCGGTCCCGGCGCACCGCCTGCGGTCACCACCGCCAGCAATGCCTCCACCCTCGCTCTTGCCGAACACCTCACCGCCTCCGGTGCGGTGATGTATTCCGCCTTTTGGTGCCCCCATTGCCATGAACAGAAGGAGCTCTTCGGCAAGGAAGCCACCGAACAACTCAAGGTTGTGGAATGTGCGCCGGATGGCCAGAACAGTCAAACCAAGCTCTGCCAGCAGAAGGGCATCGAGGGATTTCCCACCTGGGAGATCAACGGCAAGCTGGATTCGGGTGTGAAGTCTCTGAAATCCCTGGCCCGGCTCTCCGGTTATGAGGGACCGTCCGACTTCTGATCGCTTGCGGCGGCTTCAGCGGTTGATGGGGCGGGTGCTGATCGCCTGGCCCCATTGTTGCCTGGAGTGGCACTGCCATTGGGGCATCGGCCAGGGGGCGTCGTTGCGGTAGTGACCGCCGCGACTCTCCCGGCGGAACAGGCAGGCTTCCAACAGCAGGGCGCTGGCCCGGAGGCGGTGTTGCAGATCGAGCAGCAGATTCAATTCGCGCCGACTGCGTTCCTCCAGATGATGCTGCGCGTGCACCGCCTGGGTCTCCACCAACTGCACCGGTGCTTGGGCCTCGAGGCGCGTCAGCTCGCAACGGGCCAGCCTCAGGGCCTGATCCATGGCGCGGGCATCCCGATCGACGCCGGCCACCTGCCAGCAGCGTTGCCGCCAGATCTCGATGCTGGCGATCATGCTGTCGACGCTCAGTTCGCTGCGGTGCTCCAGTGCCCTTGCGGCGGAGCTTGGGGTGCCTGGGCCGGAGGGGGCAACGGCCGGCGACCTGTCCGGCAGTGCGATCTGCCGCAGCTGCCGGGCGAACACGAGGCATTCCATCAGGGAGTTGCTGGCCAGGCGATTGGCGCCGTGGAGGCCGGTGCAGGCCACTTCTCCCACGGCGAACAGACCCGGCAGGTTGGTGGCGGCCTGCAGATCCGTGGCCACGCCCCCCATCCAGTAGTGGGCGGCAGGCGCCACCGGGATCGGCTCCTTCAGGGGGTGGAGGCCGAAGCTCTGGCAGCGCTCCAGGATCGTGGGGAAGCGCTGGCGCGCCCGCTCCTGTGGAATCGGGGTCAGATCCAGCCCCATGTGGTCGCTGCCCTGCTCCTGCATGGCCCGCACCAGGGCGCGACTCACCTGATCGCGTGGCGCAAGGTTGCCACCGGCGAGCTGGGCCACCGGGTTGCCGCCCCCGGCATCCACCAGCACGGCCCCCTCACCCCGCACGGCCTCGGAGATCAGAAAGCAGGGGGCGCCGCTCAGCCGCAGGGCCGTGGGATGGAATTGCACGAATTCCAGATCCTCCACCGCCGCACCGGCGCGCCAGGCCAGGGCCACTCCCTCGCCACAGGCCTGGGTGGGATTGGTGGTGTTGGCATACAGGTGGCCACCGCCGCCGGTGGCCAGCACCACGGCTCGGGCTCCGATCCAGCGCAGGGTCGGGCCATCGAGCACCTGCACACCGCAACAGCGGCCCCGGTCGACCCAGAGGCGCGTGACCCTCACACCGCGGCGGTGCAGCAGCCCGTCCCGCTGTTCAACGCGCTCTCGCAGCACGTCCACCAGGGCCCTGCCGGTGCGGTCTTGCACATGCAGCACACGATGGTGGCTGTGGGCCGCCTCCAGGGTGGTGGCGAGGCTGCCATTGCTGTTGCGATCGAAGGCCATACCCAGTTGCTGCAGGCGTGCGACGCACTCGGGTGCCGCCTCCACCAGCAGGTTGACCGCGTCCTGATCGCAGAGGCCGGCACCAGCGCGAATGGTGTCGCTGGCATGGCTGGCGGCGCTGTCGTTGGGGCGAGTCACGGCGGCGATGCCACCCTGGGCCCAGCGACTGGAGGAACGGCGACCGGTGTTGCGGTTCAGCAGCAGGATGCGCAGGCCCGCTGGCAGCTCCAGACAGGTCATCAGCCCGGCGGCGCCGGCGCCAACGACAATCACATCCCAGGGGCCCTGGGGAATCGGTTCATTCCATGGCTGCTGCAGTGTCATGACATCAACCAAAAAACCGCCGGAGCAACCGGCGGTTCGGAATGAGACGCATCCTGATGGACAGCGGGCTCAGAGAGGGATTCAGCGGTACTGACCGTCGTTGATGCGGTCGAATCCTTCATTGAGGGCGATCGACGGTGCGGTCACCACAAAATTGTCGCGGTACTTCTCAAACAGCTCCTTCTGACGATCGGTGAGATCGAGATTGAGCACGTCATCAACGCTGTCGTAGGGCCCACCGAGCACGATCTTGCCGGCCAGGGTCGGATACATCCCAGGGAACTGCTGGAAACGGCGCACCGAGGAATTGTTCAGATCAACCTTGTCACCTCGTTCGGCGATTTTGTCGTCGGCAACGTTGCGCAGGTCATCCGCATACACAGCGGCGGGAGAGAGCAGGCCCAGCACAAGGCCGGCCATCAGCATCACACCAGTCAGCCAGGAGACCAGCCGCTTCATCGGAATACTCCGTCAGGGATCGGAACGAAACTGCCGGCAGCGCCGGTGAGCAAACCTTACAAGTGCGTCCCAGCCAATCTCCGCCGCGAGGCTGGAGCTTTTGCAGTTCGTTTCAGATCAGGCCGCTCAGGCTCGGCTGAAGAGTGGCCGACAGGAGAAACAGACCGTCGATCACCAACGTGGTGACCAACACGGCGGCGGCCACTGTCCAGCTCGGATCGCCTTTGCCATTGCTGGCACCGTGCTGGCGTAACGCCTGGGCCAAGCCGAGGATCAGCGCAGCGAAGACCGCCAGAATGGCGATGGAGCCTGGCTGCTGCAGGCTGATTGCCGCTTCATGCAACAGCGGCTGAGCCTGATCGAGCGGCGCGCTCAGCACCTGGGGCCAGAGATGCATCACTCCCGTGAGAGCCATGGCCAGGTCGGTGAGCGCCGTGCCCAGCAGGGAGGAGAGATAGAAGGCGCAGCCAAGACGCCAGCGGCCGTTGAGACCGGCGAGAGCCAGGGGCAGGGCCATCGCTTCCACCGGTAGATGCCAGGCCGGGTGCGCGCGCAACCAGCCCCAGAACACCGTGCCAGCCAGCCAGCTACCACTGAATCCCAACAGGAGCCCGCCTGCACGGGAGCGGGAAGGCTCCTGCTGAACCCCGAGGCTGATCGCCACCGCCAGCAGAACCACGGTGAAGGCACCGGCGCTGAAGGGGTGCAGGCGTACCCAGGGAGCCTGCAGAAAGACCGGCAACACCACAAGCGCAGCGGCCCAGCGCCCGGCCTGACTGGGGGCTGTGAGCCTTGGAAGCGTCAGAACCAGGTTCTGATCGTTGAGCGCATCGGGGCTGACAGCAGCCGTTCTGATCAGGCCGCTCGACAACCGACCGCCTCCGGATGTGAAGAAAGAAGTGAAACCTTAGAAGATGTCTCTGTGCCAACGCTGGTGCCCTGAGGCATTGGGACATAGCGTTCCAGAGCTTTTCAGCCTCCGATGACCGACGTTGCCACCGCGCCTGGGCTCCTGGAGGCCTGTTGGCGCAACCTTGTGCTCGGTGTGGTGCAGGGGCTGACGGAATTTTTGCCGATCAGCAGCACCGCCCATCTCAAGATCGTGCCGGTGCTGGCCGGTTGGGGTGATCCCGGCGTGTCGGTGACCGCCGTGATCCAGCTGGGCAGCATCGTTGCGGTGATCGCCTATTTCCGTCGCGATCTGCAAGAGGTCCTACAGGGCATCAGCCATGCGATCGGTCGGGGGCAGTGGCGGGAGCCGGAAGCCCGTCTTGGCCTCGCCATGGCCATCGGCACGGTGCCGATCCTGATCGCCGGTCTGGCGATCAAACTGTTCTGGCCTGGCTATGAAACTTCGCCGCTTCGCAGTGTTCCCGCCATTGCTGTGGTGTCGATCGTGATGGCGCTGCTGCTCGCTCTGGCCGAGAAGATTGGCCCTCGGTTGAAGCAGCTCAGCCAGGTGGAGGGGCGTGATGGTCTTGTGGTGGGCCTGGCCCAGGTGCTTGCTCTCATTCCTGGTGTATCCCGTTCCGGCAGCACGCTGACGGCTTCTCTCCTCGATGGCTGGCAGCGCCAGGACGCAGCCCGCTTCTCCTTTCTGCTCGGGATTCCTGCTATCACCATCGCCGGTCTGGTGGAGTTGAAGGGCGCCTTTGCTGAGCCCAGCGGCGGCGGGGTGTTGCCCCTGCTGGTCGGCATCGTTGCGGCGGCGATCGTGTCCTGGTTGGCGATCGACTGGTTGATCAAGTACCTCCAGCGGCACAGCACCTGGATCTTTGTGATCTACCGGTTGCTCTTCGGAGTGCTGCTGCTCGTCTGGTGGTCCGGCTCCGCATCAAACTGAGACCATCTGCTGCAACGGTGTGTGGAATGAGCCCACCGCAGGGGTCGCCTCGTCGGCTCTGCGTCCCGACTCGGCATCGCGACAGCCGGCCCCTGCGGTGGTGGCCGCGGTGGAGCCCGGCTCGATCGGGGAGCAGTTGGGCTTTGAGCCCGGGGATCAGCT
>CALGVO010000179.1 GCA_937930135.1 uncultured Synechococcus sp.
TGCTGCGGATGCGGTATGGGATGGACGGCGAGGAGCCGATGAGCCTCACCGGGATCGCCAAGTCGTTGCGGATGAGCCGTGATCGCACCCGCCGGCTCGAGCGCGAAGGCCTGGAAATGCTGCGCCGCTTCGATGGCCAACTGGAGGCCTACGTGGTGGCTTGAGCTCAGTTCAGAAAAACTCGTCGAAGTTGTCGAAGTCGACCGCTTTGAAGTTGCCGCTCTCCACCTGGCGCATCAGCCGTTCCAGCTGCACCCAAAGCGCTCCGCCGGTGAGGAGCGACAACAGCAGGGCGATCAGGTAAGCGGCCCCGGGGGCAAAGCCGAACACCTGGAGCGAGCCGCCGATGAACAAGGTGACGCCGAGCAGGGTGCCCGAGTAGCTCATCGTGGTTTCTGCCGTTCCCAGGGGCAGCAGCGCCAGTCGATCCTGCTTCCAGCCGTTCAAGCGATCCTGAACTAGCTGGGCAAAGGTGAGACCACAGAGCACACCGATCGCCAGACCGAGGCCGGCCACCAGATAGGGCGGCTGACTCAGCGGCGCGTATTCGAGCAGGATGTCGTTGGCGCTCAGGTCGCCGAAGGCACCGGAGAGTACATCGAGCTCGGCCTGTTGGGAATCGATCGGAGCGAAGTCGGGGACTGGTGCCATGGAGGGCCGAACTCCCTGAAGCAGGGCGGGTGCAAGCGCCGACCTTATCGGACTCAAGCCACCGCGAGGGGGTTGAGCCGTTGCAACATGCCACCCGCCACCCGTCTGGGGCTGAAGGTGCGCCTGATCAGGCCCATCAAGGCTCGGATGTCGTCGGTGCTGAGCCGGTCATCCTTGATCAGCGTCAGCAGCAGCCGCTTGCGCAGATCGGCGCCATCCCTGCCGAACAACAGCCTCAGCCCCGCTCCGGCCACGGGCAGCAGATCGAGGCCAGGGCTGGTCGCCTCCTCGCCTACCACGTTCAACAGGCTCTCCAGCCGTTCGATCCGCAGATGGCCTTCGCTGTCGAAGATCACCTCCAGCAGCTTCTCGCGCATCTCGCGGGTGTCGCCCGCCAGAAGTCGCCGCGCCACATAGGGATAGGCCACGGCGATGATCCGGAAGTCGGGGTCGAGCCGCAGGGCCAGACCCTCCTGGCTCACCACCGCCCGGATGATCAGGGCGAAACGGGCCGGCACCCGGAAGGGGTAATCGAACATCAGCTCCGAGAAGCGATCGGTGATCGCCTTGAAGTTGAAGGAACCAACCGCATCGCCGAGGCTGCCGCCGAGCACTTCCTCCAGCGCCGGGATGATCGGGGTCAGATTGGCGTCAGGGGCCAGGAAGCCCAGGGTCTGAAAATCTTTCGCCAGGGCGGCGAAGTCGCGATTGATCAGATGCACCACGGCACCGGTGAGGGTGAGGCGATCGGCATCGCTGATCGAATCCATCATCCCGAAATCCACGTAGGCCACATGGCCCAGGTCACCGCTGCGTCCGCTGAGGGCAAACAGGTTGCCGGGGTGGGGATCGGCATGGAAGTAGCCGAACTCAAGCAATTGCTGCAGGCCGCTGATCACACCGGTGCGAATCAGGGCGCTGGGATCGAGGCGCTGGGCCCGCAGTTCCTGCCTGTCGCGCAGTTTGGTGCCGTGGATCCAGCTGGTGGTGAGCACGCGCCGGCTGGAGAGCAGTCGCTCCACCTTGGGGATCGTGACCGCTGGGTTGTCGTCGAACAGGGCGGCAAATCTTTCGGCGTTGTCTGCTTCGCAGCCGTAATCGATCTCTTCGAACAGGCTGCGGCCGAATTCATCAATGATCTCCCCCAGCCCAAAGCCCAGGTTCAGAGGCAGAAACGGTGCTGTGAGCACGCCGAGGCTGCGGATCAGCACCATGTCACGCCGGAGGATGAAGGGCAGATTCGGGCGTTGCACCTTCACGGCCACCCAGTGCTGGCCGTGAAGCCGGGCTCGATACACCTGGCCGAGACTGGCGGCGGCCACGGGCGCATCGGGGAAGTCGGCGAACAGCTGCTCCACGGGAGCGCCGAGGTCCTCCTCCACCGTCTTCAGGGCGATCGCATGAGGGAAGGGGGGGAGATCATCCTGGAGGCGGGTCAGTTCATCGAGCCAATCGCGCCGGATCAGGTCAGGCCGGGTGGAGAGCGCCTGCCCCACCTTGATGAAACAGGGTCCCAGATCGGTGAGGGTGCGCAGCAGGCGGCGGGCCAGGTTGCGCTGCACCTGGGCATCGCTGCTGCCGCCGCGGATCAGGAGGCTGAGCAGCAGTCCGATGAGGGCCCAGAGAATCTGGAGAACCCGCGGAATCGCGATCCAGGGGCGCAGGAGTAACCAGCGGGCATCACGGCCTGGGGCGTAGCGGATTTCGGGCTCGCAGGAGCGCGATCGCTCAGCGCTGGTTCCGTTGCTGCCTGTCATGCCTTCACCCCCACAGGCTGAATCTAGTGAGAGGGCCCTGGTCGATGATGAAATCCGGCTGGGGGTCCCTAGGGGGAGACGGATGGCTGCATTGCTGTGGCACCTGCGATCCGGTCGTTTCGCGGCCCCGATCGATGCCCTGCATCTTCCCGCCCATGGCCGGGGCGCTGGTCTGCCTGCGGCGATGCGGCGTCTGCTGCGGCGCCGGCCCGGCAGCTGGGATCTGCCGGAGCTGCCCCAGATCGGTGGTCCACTCGAAGACGAAGGAGCGGTGGCCGCCAGTCAACGCGAAGCTGCCGCCGCGGTCGGCGCCTCAGCCTGCTGGTATGGCGTCAATGGCGCCACAGGGCTGCTCCAGTCGGCCCTGTTGGCGTTGGCGTCACCGGGGCAGGCGGTGCTGATGCCCCGCAACGCCCATCGCAGCCTGATCCAGGCCTGCGCCCTCGGAGGCCTCACGCCGCTGCTGTTCGATCTGCCCTTCCTGAGCGACCGCGGTCATGTGGGCGCCCTGGAGGAGGCCTGGTTGGAGCGTGTTCTGGCGGAGCTCGACCGTCAGGGTCAGATGCCTGTGGCGGCCGTGCTTGTGCATCCCACTTATCACGGCTATGCCAGCAATCCGCTGCCGCTGGTGTCCCTGCTTCACCAGCGCGGCCTGCCTGTGCTGGTGGATGAGGCTCATGGTGCCCATCTCCAGCCTGGCGTTGACCCTGCCCTACCCGCCTCGTCGCTGGTGGCTGGGGCTGATCTGGTGGTGCATTCGCTGCACAAATCCGCCGCCGGTCTCGGCCAGACCGCCGTGCTCTGGTGCCAGGGCACCCGGGTGGATCCGGAGCTGGTCCAGCGCTGCCTGGGCTGGCTGCAGACCACCAGCCCCAGTGCCCTGCTGCTTGCGTCCTGTGACACGGCGCTGCGCCAATGGCAGCGGCCCCGGGGCCGCCGGGCGCTGCTGCGGCGTCTGGATCAGGGGCGGGACCTGGCGGATCGGCTCACCCGTGCCGGTGTGCCGCTGCTTGGCACTCCAGACCCCCTGCGCCTGATCTGGCACACGGCAGCTGCCGGCATCAACGGCCTTGAGGCCGATGCCTGGCTCCTCCAGCGGCGGCTGATCGCTGAGTTGCCCGAGCCGGGATGCCTCACCTTCTGCCTCGGCCTGGCCCCTCATCGGGGCCTGGCGGGTCGGATGCTCCGCCGCTGGGAGCAGCTCCGGCTCGCGCTTGGCAGTTCCACCCCCCTGCCCCCGTTTGCGTCGCCGCCGTTGCCGTTGCTGGGAGCACCGGAGCGCCACCTCGTGGAAGCATGGCGGGGGCCACAGCGCGCCGTGCCGCTCGACGATGCTTGTGGTGCGATCGCCGCTCAGCTGATCTGCCCCTACCCGCCAGGGATTCCCCTGGTGATTCCTGGGGAGCGGCTGGACCGTTCCAGGCTGCGCTGGTTGCAGGAGCAGCGCCAGCTTTGGCCGGATCAGATCGCGGGTATGGTGAAGATTGTGGCTTGAGGGTCGCCGATGCAGCGACTCAGCAGTGGCCTCCTCGCTGGAGCGTTCGGACTGCTGGTGGTTGGCTTGGGCGGATGGTGGTTCACCCTCGCCCTCGGTGTGATCGTGCATCTCGGCCTGCTGGAGTTTTTCCGCATGGCCCAGTTCACTGGGATCCGGCCAGCCACGAAAACCACCCTGGTGGCCTGTCAGCTGCTGTTGATCAGCACCCAGTGGGGGGTGGCTGGTGGTCTGCCCTCCCATCTGGCCGCCGCCGTCCTTCCCCTCTCCGGGGCCGCCATCTGCGGCTGGTTGCTGCTCCAGCCGGTCACCGGTTCGATCGCTGATATCGCCGCCTCGATCTTCGGCTTGTTTTATCTGGGGTTCCTTCCCAGCCACTGGCTGCGATTGCGCAATCTCAGCGCCATTGATCTGGCCCCTGCTCTCACCCGGTTGCCCCCCTGGTGCAGCGGCTGGATCACCGCCGGCATGGTGATCACCCTGATGGCCTGCTTGATGATCGTTGCCAGCGACATCGGCTCCTACGCGATCGGCCGTCGTTTCGGACGGATTCCGCTCTCGCCGATCTCTCCGGGCAAGACCGTGGAGGGCGCCTTCGGGGGGGTGATCGCCGCCGTGCTTGTGGGTACAGGCTTCGCTACCGTGCTGCGGTGGCCGATGGCCCCCTGGCTCGGTGCCGTGCTCGGTGCGCTGGTTGCGCTGTTCGCTCTCGTTGGCGATCTCACCGAATCGATGATGAAGCGGGATGCCGGACTCAAAGATTCCGGTGATGCCTTGCCGGGGCATGGAGGCATCCTTGATCGGATTGACAGCTACCTGTTCACTCCGGCGGTGGTGTTCTACGCCGTCACCCTGGTGTTGCCGCTGATGCCCTGAGCTGGAACCGCCGCCTCAGGGGCTGACGCTCGCTATGCCGCGCAGGTGCAGCTGTCCGCCCTGCAGCCGCGCCTCCTCGATCTGAATGCCGGGGTCCATCGGCAGCTGCACCGCATCCTCGGCCTCGAGATGGCGAATTTCCACCGTGCCCGCCGCCGCCTGCAGCCGGAAGCGTCGCCGAATCGCGTCACCGGCATTGATCACCGGCGCTTCCAGCAGGAGCACGTCGTTGTCAACCGTCAGGCTGCCCAGGGTGGGCAGGCCCATCAACTGGGCGGCCAGCCAGTCACCCAGCCAACGCCAGCGGTCACTGAGCAGGGCCCGGTTCAGATCCGTGCCCAGCATCGTCACATCTCCGTTCAGCTGAAAGGCGTCCTGCAGCTGGGGCAGGCCGGGACGCAGATGCACGTGCAGGGGCCCGCTGCGCAGTTGCGCGTGTTTGATCGGCAACCCCTGGAAGGTCACCCGCCGTGCCATCAGCTCCACCGACACAAGCCGACCTCGCAGCAGCTGCAGGGCTGAGCCATTGAGCCGCAGGTTCAACTCCCCCACCTCATCGCATTGGCTGCGGATCCAGAGGCCGAGGCCGTTGGCAAGCAGCTGCAGAAGCGGGCCAGAGCGGTCGCTGGTGTCGGTCATCTCGGCATCTCCGGTTGCCGCCAGCGGCGGGCCACCAGCTGGGGCTGGTCCAGATGGGGAAGGTGGCCGCAGTCTGTCACCTCTTCCAGCCTGTCTCCTAGCAAGGCCATGGCAGCGCGCCGTTGGGGCGGACGCAGGATGCGGTCGTTCTTGCCCCAGAGCACATGCAGAGGCTGAAGAGGCAGCGGGTTGCCGCATCCGGCGAATCCGCCACTGCGGGCGAAGGCCGCCAGGGAGGGGCCCCAACCCGGCACCTGGAGCTGAAGCGAGGCAATTTGCAGTTCGGCGTCGCCGACGCTGCGCTCCGGATCGGCGAACGCTTGCCGGCACAGCCCCCGGCGCACGCCTGGACGGGAGAGGAACCAGACACCGAGCCGATCCAGCCCGGGAGGAATCGGCATCGGCCGGCCATCGAGTCCGGCCGGAGCGAGCAACAACAGTCGCGCGATGCGCTTCGGTTGGCGGCGCGCCAGCTCCATCGCCACCGCTCCGCCCATGGAGGCGCCGATCAGGCCCAGCGGCTGGTCTTGAGGCAGCTGATGCAGAAGAGCCTCCAGGTGCTGGAGCACCGCCTCGGGGCCATAGCGCCCCTGTTCCGGCCTGGGACAGAAACCAAAGCCATGCAGATCGGGTATCAGCAGGGTGTGATCGCTGGCGAGCAGGGGAGCCAGACGACGGAATTCGAGCCCGCAGCTGTCGAAGCCATGCAGGAGCAGCACCGGTGGCCCTGTGCCGACCCGGATCAGGGGGTAGGGCTCCCTGGCCAGGTCAGGGGTGCGGTCGCCATCAGCGAGAGTGAACCACTCCAGATGTTGGAGCAGCGCACGGCCCTGGGGATCGAGCAGGTTGCCGGCGGCTGCCTCGAGCAGCTCCCGGTTGGTCAAGCGCTGCGCCTCCGGCTGGTCTCGGAGGGTTCCGGCAAAGCCTCGGCACTGATCAGCGCTTCGAGCAGATCGGTGTCGCTCACCGGGAAGGGCAGATGGTGCAGATCGGAGTCGGGGCGACAGGCGAAGCGGCAGGCCTGGCGCAACTCGTGCAATCCCACCTGGTCGAGCCCGAGATCAGCGAGGCTGACCGGAAGACCGAGATCCCTGAGCAGCGGGAGGAGCTGGCGGCGGGCCTGGTGCGCCAGCCGGTTGCCGCCGAGCTTCTCCTCCAGCCGCAGTTGCACCAGAATCCCGAATCCCACTTTCTCGCCATGCAGGCTGTTGTGGCAGGCCTGCAGCTGGGTGAGGCCGTTATGCACGGCGTGGGCGGCGACGGTGCGGCACTGGGGACCCCCCAGCCCCCCGATCACCCCTGCGGTGAGGGCGCTGGCTTCGGCGACGCGAATCCAGGCGTCGCTCTGGGGATCGCGGCAGGCTTCACGGGCATCGATCAGCAACTGGTCGCGCAACACGCGGGCCATCTGCACCGCTTGTTGAATCAGTCCGTCCTGGCTGGAGCCGCTGCTCACGGAGGACTCATACCACTTCGCCAGGGCATCGGCGACGCCACTGGCGAGGGTGCGGGGTGGCGCCTGCCGCACCAGACCGTGATCAAAAACGAGGAGATCGGGGCAACGGGTGAGGGCCTGATCGCGTAGGAAAGCTCCCTCCGGTGAATAGATGTTCGCCAGAGCCGTCCAGCCGGCGCAGGTGGCGGCACTGAGGGGCACGGTGATGCAGGGAAGCTGCAAACGATCCGCCAACCACTTGCCGGCATCCAGCACCTTGCCACCGCCGGAGGCGATCAGGCCATCCACGGCTTCGGCCCTGAGGCGCGCCTCCAGGCGTACCAGGTCGGTATCGCAGCAGTCGTGCTCCAGTGTCTCCAGCGTCACCTGCAGCCCGGAGGCGGTTAGGTCGCTGGCCAGGCGTTGACGCAGTGCTGCGGTGGCACCGCTGCGCCCGAGCAGAACGGGGCGCTGGCTGAGAGCCTGGATGCGGGGTAGCGCATCCGACCAGGCCCCTGGACCACGGAGCACCGTGGCCGGGGCAATCGCATGGCTGGCCAGGGGCAGCGATGCAGCGGATTGGCTCGTCATGGCTGTGGTCAGAGTCCAGCGCTCGCGAGTTCCGGCGTTGCCGGCGCGGGGCTGCTGGTGCCGTGACGCACCACCACCTGCTTGTTCTCATCCACGTCAACCTCCACGGCATCTCCATCTTTGATCCGCCCCGAGAGGACCTCTTCGGCGAGGCTGTCCTCGAGCAGACGCATCACGGCACGACGCAGGGGGCGTGCGCCGTAGGCGGGGTTATAGCCCTCTTCCACGAGCCGCTCCTTGAAGGCATCCGACACCGTGAGCGTGATCCCTTTCTCGCCGATCCGGGAGAAGACCTCGCGCAACATGATCTCGGCGATTTCCTTCACCTCGTCGCGGTTGAGCTGACGGAACACGATGATTTCGTCCAGACGGTTGAGAAATTCCGGCCGGAAGTATTGCTTGAGTTCCTCATTCACCAGGGAACGGATTCGGTTGTATTGATTCTCTTCGGCGTTTTCGCCGGAGAATTCGAATCCGAGGCCGCCGCCACCCTTCTCGATCACCTTCGAACCGATGTTCGAGGTCATGATCACCAGGG
>CALGVO010000180.1 GCA_937930135.1 uncultured Synechococcus sp.
CAGAGCGCGATCAGAGCGCGAGCGGGATGCCCTGACGCAGCGGCTCAAAACCTGCCCAACGTTGCAACGCCGGCCAATGCATCAACCGTTGGTGCAGCCAGTGGTGCCCCTCGGCGTTGAGATGGATGCCATCGGGCTCCAGCCAGCGCAACCAGTTCGGTTCGTCCTGCATGGCGGCGTGAACCGACAGAAAAGGAACATCCACCACCAGGCAGGCCTCCTCCAGCGCCGCTTCATAGGCCGCCACGGCGTCGTTGGCGTACCAGAGACACCCGGCAAAGGGCATCACCACCTCATCCACGGCACTCAAGCCCAGCACCATCGCTTCGCTTCGCTGCGTGATGGCGCGCAGAAGCTGTTCGCAGCCGAAGCGATAGGCCTCCAGCGACAGCTGCGGGCGCCCATCCACCCGGCCGACCCGGGCGGTGTCATTGAGGCCCACCGCCAGAAGCACGCCTTGGGGCAGCTGACGGCGCAATTCCCCCCGGCAGCCCCATTCCCGTTGCCAGCGCTCCGCCACCTTCTCCAGGCCATCGCCGCGCACACCGAGGGGGTAGAGCACCGGCGCGAGCGGACTCTGCATCCAATCGCGGCGCAGTCGCTCACACCAACCGCCCCCCTCACGATCGCCCCAGCCGTAGACACCGCTGTCGCCGATCACGATCAGTTGACGGGGACGAACCTCCATAGGGGGCGAACGATGAGGGGAGCGATGGGAGATGGGCTTTGTTTGAGAGATGGGCTCAGCTTTGCAGCAGGACTTCAGTGCCCCGCGGTGAGGAGCCCTCCAGCCAGTGGGCCCGTTGGCGCTCGCTGAGCCACTCGCCCACCAGGGTGAGACCGGCGAACGCGGCAATGAGCAGGGCGATGGCGGCCCAATGGAACGAGCTCAGGGCTTCGATCAGGGCCCAGCCCAGCCCCGTGCCCCCCACCAGGCCCACCACCACCGTCTCCCGCAGGATCACATCGCTGCGGTAGGCGGCGTAGGCCAGGTAGGCATGGCTCTGGCCGCTGAGGGATCCGTAGAGCCAGCTGGCGGCCGGAGACGCAGCTGTGGCCTCGATCGCGATGCGCCGCTCAGGGGGTTGCTGCTCCAGGCCCTCCAGCAGCAACCGACCCAGCACCCCGGCGTTCTGAAGCCCGAGGGCGAGGGCGGCGAGCGCCAGGCTCGGTTGATTGGCGAGCAACAACAAGAGCAGAGTCAGGGGTGGGGGAAGCAGCCGCAACGCCGTCCAGATCAGGCTCTGCAGCGTGGTGCCACCACCGCGATGCCAGAGCAACAGACCCAGAGGCGGCAGGCCGATGGCCAAACCGGCGGCCAGAACGGTGAGGAGCAGGGTGTCTCCCACCAGGGAGAGCCAGGGCAGCTCGCCGGCAGCGGCGATCAGGGCCGCCCGATCCGGCAGGGGCGGCCACTGCAAAGGCAGGGCCCCCATCTGGGGCGGGAACAGCTGCTGCATCCAGAGCGCGCTGCCGATGACGGTGACCACCAGACCCACCCCACACCAGAGTTGCTGGCGCTGAGCAACGAAACGGTCAGCACCACCGCGGCGCAGGCGCCAGAGGCGGAGCAGTTGCTCCAGGGCCACACTCACCAGCACAAGGGGCCAGAGGGCGGTCCAGAACTCCTCAAAGCGCAGCGACTGAAGACTCAGCTGCAGTTCGGTGCCCAGACCACCCAGGCCGAACACCCCCAGCAGGGTGGCGCTGCGCAACGCACATTCGAGCCGATAGCCGCCGTAGCTGAACAGGCTCGGCGCCATCACCGGTGCCATCGCGGTGAGCAGGGCGGCATGGGCGCCGGCGCCGCCCTGGAGCAGGGCGATGAGACGGCGTCGATCAAGGCTGTCGAGCTGATCACGCCAGACCCGCGCGACGAGAGCGCTGTAGGGGATCACAATCGCGAGCACGGCCACCCAGGGATGAAGCCCGAAGACCTGCAGCAACAGCAACCCCCAGATCAGCTCGTGGATCGAACGGGGCAGGGCCAGAACAACACGCAAAGCCCGGCCAGGCCAGGGCGAACGGCCCTGACTGAGCCAGAGCACATCGGCACTGATCAGGGCCAGAAGCGCACCGATCAGCACGCTCAGTGCCCAGCTCAGCAAGGCGGTGGCGAGGGTGACCTGAAGACCGTGAAGCACGGCGTTGAGCACCGCCGGCTCCAGGCTGGGCCTCAGGGCGCCCAGCAGGAAGTCCCCCCAGGTGGCGAGACCACCGGCATGGAGGGCAGGCACCACCACCACCAGCACCGGAACGAGGGCCAGGGCCGGAGACAGACACAGCAGGGGCGCACTCGGCCAAGGCAGTTTCATGGGCGATACAGGCGCTCCAGTTGCTCCGGGCTGAGCTCAGCTGGAACCGCATCCAGACACACCGATCCGGCGCGCAGACCCACGACCCGATCGAAGCGATCGACCAGATCGGGGCGGTGGAGACTGATCAGCACCGTGGACGCGGTCTGATGCAGCAGGCGCTGGAGGATGTCGTCCACCAGGGCGGGATCGAGGCTGGCCAGCGGCTCATCGGCAAGGAGCAACTCCGGTTCCTGGCGCAGCAGACGGGCGATCGCCACCCGCTGACGCTGCCCCCCGGAGAGACGGGAAACGGGCTGCTCGAGCAGGCCCGGATCCAGCCCTGCCGCCTCCAGACAGCGGCGACAGGCGGCCGTGTCGAGAGGCAGGAGCAGATTGAGCAGGGCCCAGCCCAGCGAACGCCGGCCGAGCGCGCCGGCGTTGACGTTCTGCTGCACCGAGAGCTCCTCCACCAGGCGCAGGTCCTGCCAGAGGGTGCCGATCGCCCGCCTCTGCCGCCGCCCCTGCCGTTGCCGCGGCCAGACCACCTGGCCCCGATCGGGCCGCAGGCTGCCGTTGGCCACGGCGATCAGGGTGCTCTTGCCGGCACCACTCGGACCGAGCAGGGCGACCCGCTCTCCCTGGTGCAACACCAGGGAGACCGCATCGAGACGCGGCAGATCACGGCCGACAACGGACACCTGATCCAGGGCGAGCACAGCGCTCAACGGATCTTGCCCAACTGCCTGCCGACCTGTTCGATCGACTGGTACTGACTGTCTTTGGCGGGAATGAACGACCCGGCGGCAAACAGTTCGAGGATCGTTTTGCCGTTGGCGGTGGTGCGATCGATGCTGAGCAGGGCCTTCTGCAGACGGGTGGTGAAGCCCTTGCCGAAGCGTTGATCCAGGCCCGGACGCACCACCCAGTGGTAATCCACGTAGGTGGGGGTTCTCCAGATCACGCGCACCTTGCGCGGGTCGACGCGCCCCTC
>CALGVO010000181.1 GCA_937930135.1 uncultured Synechococcus sp.
GCAAGCTGGTGGACCGGGCCCTGCGGATCTTGCGCGATCTGGCGGGGGTGCCCCGGGAGGACGGGGAGCGCTTGCTGCAGGCAGCGGGAGGCTCGGTGAAGCTCGCCTTGCTGATGGCCGCAACGGGCCTGGAGGCGGAGCCGGCGCGAGCCTGTCTGCGTGAGCACAATGAACAACTACGGTCCTCCCTTGCCTCCTGTGGCGCCACACTGCGCAGCGTCGACAGCTGAGCGCCGCGGTGGTTTAGCCCTCATTGGAGCTGGTGCTCACCGTGTTGGTGCTCTCCTGATCAGCGCTCACCGGGCCCCAATAGGGGGCGGTGAACAGATCAAGTCTCTGCCTCGTTTCAGCGGGAACGGCTTCCGGCGCCGTCATCAGGGCGTCCTTGAGAGCTGTGTGGGCCAAGGACTCGGGCCGCCGCTGCTTCAGAGACTCCATCAATTGGTGGAGGATCGGACCGGTGGCCACCGCATTGGCGCGCAGATTGCCCACCACCATCTCCACCGACACGGCGTCGTGGTCGTTGTGCCAGCAATCAAAGTCGGTGACCATACTCAGGGAGGCGTAGGCGATTTCCGCTTCCCGTGCCAGTCGTGCTTCGGTGTGATTGGTCATGCCGATCACATCACAGCCCCAGTTGCGGTAGAGCTCGCTTTCCGCTCGGGTCGAAAACGCCGGTCCCTCCATGCAGAGGTAGGTGCCGCCCCGATGCAGGTGGTGCCCGGATGGCATCTCCGCTTCGGCGGCGTTGGCGAGCAGGTCGCTGAGGCGGGAGCAGAAGGGTTCTGCCAGGCTGACGTGGGCGACGCAACCCTCCCCGAAGAACGACTGGGGCCGCTGCATCGTTCGATCAATGAACTGGGAAGGCACCACCATGTCGCGTGGGCGCAGATGGTCCCGTAGTGAGCCCACCGCCGAGACGGAGACCAACCAGCGCACGTTGAGGGAGCGCAGCGCCCAGATGTTGGCGCGATAGGGCACCTCACTCGGGAGCAGGTGATGCCCACGCCCATGGCGAGCCAGAAACACCACGTCCACCCCATTGAGCCGACCGACCCGCAGGGGGTCGGAGGGGGTGCCGAAGGGGGTGTTCACCACCACCTCCTGCACATCCGAAAGCCCGTCGATGGCATAGAGACCACTGCCACCGATCACTCCCACCCGGGCCGCATCGAGGGGCGCCGTCCCTGCCGAAGCGTTCATTGGCTGATCGAGTCGTCAGCAACCATCATCGCCTGCTTAGGCTGGCTGTTTGCGCAACCCACCCCTTGACGACTGTTCTGATGGAGACGGACGCCGGCCTGATCCGGCTGGAGATGTTCGATGCCGACGCTCCGAACACCGTGGCCAACTTCGTCAAACTGGTCCGCGACGGCTTTTATGACGGTCTTGCCTTCCATCGCGTCATTGACGGCTTCATGGCCCAGGGTGGCTGCCCCAACTCCCGTGAAGGTGCTAAGGGCATGCCCGGCACCGGGGGGCCTGGATACACGATCGACTGTGAGATCAACAGTCGCAAGCACGTGCCCGGTGCTCTCTCGATGGCCCATGCCGGCAAGAACACCGGTGGCAGTCAGTTTTTCATCGTGCATGAAGCCCAGCCCCATCTCGACGGGGTCCACACCGTCTTCGGCCAGACCGGCGACATGGCCGTGGTTCTGGCTCTGAAGAACGGCTCTCGGATCACCAAGGTGAACGTCGAAGACTGAGCTGCTTCGAAGAAGGAGCAATTGATCAGGTCAGCTCCACTGAATCAGGGCGACGTCATTGCTGCAGAGCGGCAATGGCGATGCCCCGTTCCGCTCAGGCGAGCTGGTCCGCAGCTCCTCCAGCTGCCGTTCCTCTCGCTCCAGGGTCTGGGGCGGGTGGTTCAGCTGGTCGGGCCTTGATGTGTGATAGATGCCGATCCGGCGCGTGATCGGCCAGGACGCCATGGCGCTCAGCAAGCGGGTCAATCGTCTGTCCAAGGGTTCAGCGGCGCTGGTCTCCCCCTCACCCGCAGGTTCTGCGGTGGCATCTCCCAGCCGCCAGGCGAACTGGGGGCGTTCCCACAGGGCCAGCAATCGGGGCGACTGCACGGGGACCAGCACCAATCCTTCGATCGCGGCGGCCTCCGAGGCCATGGCCAGGGGCTGCGGCAGGGCGTCCGCCGGCAGGGTGCCGTCCCAGCAGATCACCGTGGAGACCTCGTGGATCCAGTGGCCGAGCTTGTCCCGTTTCACGGCGAGATAGTCGGCGTTGTGATCACCGGGTTCGATCACCAGGGGCACCCGCTCCACCACCTCGAGTCCATAACCATCGAGGCCGGCGATCTTGCGCGGATTGTTGGTGAGCAGACGCAGGCGGTGAATGCCCAGGTCGCTGAGGATCTGGGCACCGACGCCGTAGTTGCGCAGATCCGCCGGAAAGCCCAGTTTCTCGTTCGCTTCCACCGTGTCGAGCCCGCCATCCTGAAGGCTGTAGGCCTTCAGTTTGTTGATCAGGCCGATGCCACGACCTTCCTGACGCAGATACACCACCACGCCTTCGCCTTCGGCTTCGATGCGGGCCAGGGCCGATTCCAGCTGGGGCCTGCAGTCGCAGCGCAGGGAGCCAAAGGCATCGCCGGTGAGGCATTCGGAGTGCATCCGCACCAACACCGGTTCCTGAAGCTGTTGCGGATCTCCCTTGATGATCGCCACATGTTCACTGCCATCGAGTTCGTTGCGGTAGCCGATCGCCTGGAAGCTGCCGAACAGGCTCGGCAGGGTGGCCTGGGCCTGGCGACGCACGAATCGCTCGTTGTTGAGGCGATAGCGAATCAGGTCGGCAATGCTGATCAGGCGCAGGTTCCACTGGCGGGCGTAGTCGCGCAGTTCCGGCAGCCGCGCCATCGAGCCATCGGCGTTCTGAATTTCGCAGATCACTCCGGCAGGGATGAGGCCCGCCAACTGGGCCAGATCCACCGCGGCTTCGGTATGACCTGCTCGTTTGAGCACCCCGCCCTGGCGGGCGCGCAGGGGAAAGATGTGGCCGGGGCGGCGCAGATCGGCCGGGCGCGCATCCGGACGCAGGGCGATCTGAATGGTGCGTGAGCGGTCGTCGGCGGAAATGCCCGTGCTCACGCCATGTTCCGGGCCGGCATCGATGCTGACCGTGAAGGCGGTCTGATTGGCATCGGTGTTGCGATCCACCATCAAGGGCAGATCGAGGGCATCCAGGCGTTCCCCCTCCATGGCCAGGCAGATCAACCCCCGGGCATGGGTGGCCATGAAATTGATCTGATCCGGTGAGGCGAACTGGGCGGCACAGATCAGATCGCCTTCATTCTCCCGACGTTCGTCATCGACAACAACGACACACTCTCCGTTGCGGATCGCCGCCAGGGCATCGGAAATCGAATCGAAGGAAATGGCTGTTGTTCGCGCTGTGGTCATTATCGACACCGTTACGATCAGCCGGCGTCCAGCCCGGCTCATGCAGAGCGTCTCCCCCGCCCTTCCCGACACGCCCGTTGGCAGGGTTGCTGTGATCGGGGCGTCCGGATACGGCGGTCTGCAGACGCTTCGCTTGCTGCAGAACCATCCTGGGCTGGTGGTCACCTTTCTCGGTGGTGAACGCAGTGCCGGCCAACGCTGGAGTGAACTCTGCGCCTTTCTCCCCCTGGCGGATGACCCGATCATCGAGAAGCCAGATGCGGATCGGATCGCCGAGCAGGCAGATTTTGCCGTTCTGAGTCTTCCCAACGGTCTGGCCAGTGACCTGGTGCCGGCGCTGCTGGAGCGAGGTGTTCGGGTGGTGGATCTCTCCGCTGACTATCGCTATCGCTCACTGGAGCAATGGAGTCAGGTGTATGTGCATGAGGCGTCCCAGCGCCAGCGGCAGGATGCCGATCTCTGCGAACAGGCCGTGTATGGATTGCCGGAATGGAATGGGCCGGCAATCGCCACAGCGCCGCTCGTGGCCGCTCCCGGTTGTTTTCCCACCGCCAGCCTGTTGCCCCTGCTTCCTTTTCTGAAACAGGGCCTGATTGAAACCGAAGGGCTGATCATCGATGCCAAAACCGGCACCTCCGGTGGTGGTCGGGCCGCCAAGGAGAACCTGCTGCTTTCCGAGGCTGCGGAGTCGATCGCGCCCTATGGCGTGATCGGCCATCGCCACACCTCCGAGATCGAACAGCTCGCCAGCCAGGCCGCCGGTTGTGGCATCCAGCTGCAGTTCACGCCCCACCTGGTGCCGATGGTGCGCGGTTTGCTGGCCACCGTGTATGGCCGCCTGCGCGACCCCGGCCTCACAGCTGAAGACTGCACCACCGTGCTGGAGGCTTTTTACCGCCATCACCCCTTCATCCGGGTGCTTCCGGTGGGCACCTACCCCGCAACGAAGTGGGTGCGCCACACCAATCTTTCGCTGCTGTCGGTGCAGGTGGATCAGCGCAACAGCCGCCTGGTGCTGATGAGCGCTGTCGACAACCTGATCAAGGGGCAGGCCGGTCAGGGGGTGCAGTGCCTCAATCTGATGGCGGGTCTCCCCGTGGCCACCGGCTTGCCTCTGGCACCCTTCTACCCCTGAGCGGGGCCGGGGGGCGTTTGGGGTGAAGTGCGCCAGCGCTTCGCCGCGAGCGCCACGGCCCAGGGCAGGAGCCGATGTTCCTGCACCCGGATCCGCGCCGCCAGTCGGGCTGGATCGTCGCCGGGAAGCACCGGAACGGCGGCCTGGGCCAACAGTGGACCGGAATCCACGTCCTCACAGACCAGATGGGCGGAGCAGCCACTGATCGGCACATCGGCGGCCAGGGCCTGTCCCACCGCATCGAGACCTCGGAAGCTGGGCAGCAGAGACGGATGCAGGTTGATCAGCCGTTGCGGAAAGGCCTCGATCAGCACCTGGGTGACGATGCGCATCCATCCCGCCATCACCACCGCTTCCACTGCATCGGCCTGGAAGCTGGCCACCAGGGCGCGATCGAGATCCTCTCGCGTCTCGAAGTGACGGTGGTCGTGCAGCACCCAAGGAATGCCGAGCCGATCCGCCCGCGCCTTGGCACCGCAATCGGCCTTGTTCACCACCAGGAGCAGCAGCTGGGCCTGCAGCAGCCCCTCGTTGCAGGCCAGGGCCAGGGCCTCGAGATTGGTTCCCTCGCCTGAGGCCATGACCCCGAGGCGCAAGGGTGGATCGAACTGGGGCCAGTTGTCGATCTCCGGCACCAGCAGAGAGGCTGAAGCCTGATCCCCGGGTTGCACTGCCTGGCTAGGGTTCGAAAAAGCGGGCATTTGGTTCATGTCCCATCTCTCCATCCTGCCCACCGTGCTCACCGACCTCGATGGTCTGGCGGCAGCGTTGGAAGCTGAGGGCTACAGCGTCAGCCGGAACAGCACGGTGGCCACGCTCGCCTCCGGCGTGCTGTCCGTTGATCTCCTCGCGTCTCGACACGGTCGGCCCTGCCTCGCCTGGCGACGCCCGGCGCCGGAGCAGCCCCTCGAGCTGATCACTGACCTGCAGCGACAGGTGTGGAGTGCCGCGACCCAGGTGCGGCTGCGGAAGATCTTGCGGCGTTATGCCTTGATCCAGGCCTTGAACAGCGTGGACGATCGCGTTGTCGTCAGCGTCGACTGAAGTCTTGTCTGCCGCTCCTGTCGTCACACTCCGGCTCGATCTGCGGGATGCCGCCTCCCAGACGCTGCGCATTGAGCAGAGCTGGATTCCACGCCATGCCCAGGCCCAATGGCAACTGCCGATCTGGACGCCGGGCTCCTACACGGTGCGCGATCCTGTGCAGCACTTGCATTCGCTCTGCCTGCGCCAGGGTGATCTCGTCCTAGCACCGCAGCGCCGCTCCCCCTCGCATTGGAGTGCAACCGTTGAGCCGGGCTCGCCGCTCCGTCTGAGCTACCAGCTGGAGGCGCGTCAGCTCACGGTGCGCACCTGCTATTTAGATCCCGACTTCGCCTCTCTCTGCCTCTCAGCGGTGGCGATGCTCGTGGAGGGAGAGCGCTGGACCGAACACCACCTGGAGCTGCAATTGCCTGGCGAATGGCAGGCCCATGTGCCTTTGCCGCAGGAGTCGGGTTTGTATCGTGCTGAGCATTTTGATGCGTTGGTGGATAGCCCGGTGCATGCCGGTGACTTTCCGGCTCAGACTTTCGAGGTGGAGGGGTTCCGTCATGAGCTGGTGCTGATCGGCGCCCCACCCCAGGGCTGGCCCTCCACCCTGCTGGCCGACATTGAGGCCGTGTGCACCGCCACCTGTCTCCTCATGGCTGAGCCCCCGCCGGCCGGTGATCGCTACCAGCTGGTGATCCAGATGCTGGACCAGGGTTACGGCGGACTGGAACACGATCATGGCGCCGTGCTCCAGTTCTCGTGGTCGGCTCTGGCGTCCGGGAGCGGCTATCACGAGCTGCTTCAGCTGGTGGGGCATGAATATCTGCACCAGTGGAATGTGCGTCGACTGCGCCCGAAGGAGTACGTGCCCTATGACCACGGTGCCGCGGTCCTCTCCGATGGGTTGTGGTTTGCCGAAGGCGTCACCAGCTACTACGACCTGGCCCTGCCCCTGCTGGCGGGCCGCTCCGATCGCGATCAGTTGCTGAAAGATCTGGGGAGGGATCTGTCCCGGGTGTTGCTCAGCCCCGGTCTGCAGGTGCAGAGCCTGGCGGACAGTTCCCGCGAGGCCTGGGTGCGCCTCTACAAACGAACCCCGGCCGCTGCCGACAGCCAGATCAGTTACTACCTGCTTGGCGCTGCCCTCGCCTTCTGCCTTGATGTGCAATTGCGACAGGCGGAGGCCAGCCTTGCCCAGGTGTTGCGCGATCTCTGGTGCCGGTTCGGCCGGAGCGGTCGCGGTTACGGTCGCGCCGACATTCAGGACCAGATCGCCCGGGTCTCCCCCCAGCTCGCCGCATCCCTGCCCGGCTGGTTGGACAACCGGGGCACCTTGCCGATCGAGGACTGCGTCAGTGCCATCGGCCTGCATCTGGAGCCGGTCCGGTCAGTCCAGAGCGACACCGGGCTGCAGTTGCGGCAGGACCGCGAGATGGTGGTGGTGGAGCGGGTGCGTCGCCACAGCCCAGGCCATGCGGCTGGCCTGGTGCCGGGCGATGAGTTGGTGGCGGTCCGTGGTCGTCGTCTGCACAATCTCGAGCAGTGGTCTCAGCTCCTGCGAGGCGATGATGCGTTGCCGATTGTGCTGGCTCGTCGCGGCGTGTTGGCAACAGCAACCCTCATCAAAGCGGCACCGACCCTGGACCATTGGCAACTCCGCTGTGATCCTGAGGCGTCCCCTTCCGCCTGCGCACTCCGCGACGCATGGTTCCAGATCACTTGACCAAGCTGTGGAGCCGCTGGCGTACCGGCTGGGGCGCTGAGGGTCGCGATCCGTGGCGCTGGTTGCCTGTGGTCGGCTCCGGAGTGGCAATCTGCCTGATGGGAGCCCTCTGGCTCAGTGCCGAGGCCCCCAAGACGGGCGCTGAGCTGCGTCGCCCCTCCCTGCTGGAGTTGTTGGAGGAGGTCACGGAGCAGGGGCGACCGGAGCAAGCTCAACCGGATCAACCCCCACCGAAGCAGCCGCGGACGGTCGCCTGGTCATCGCCCCTTGCGCTGCAATGCAGCGGCATCGACCCGAAGCTGCGCCAGCGTCTCCTGCAGGAACGCCGCCAGTTTCCTGGTCGCCGACAGAGGATCGCCATCGATCCGACCAACTTCGGCGACCGCTACCGCCGCGACCCCTGGGGCCGCAACCTCAATCCCAGCCCCCGGGTGGTGGTGCTGCATGAAACCGTCTTTTCACTCCAATCCGCCCTCAACACCTTTCGCACACCCCACCCTCGCGATGAAGATCAGGTGAGCTATCACACCCTGATCGGCCTCGATGGAACGGTGGTGGATGTCGTGGATCCGCTCAAGCGGGCCTTTGGAGCGGGAAATTCCGCTTTTCTGGGGGAATGGGCAGCCACCAACCCCAACTTCCAGGGATCGGTGAACAACTTTGCCCTGCATCTCAGCCTGGAAACGCCGGAGGACGGTCAGCACAATCATCCTGGCCACAGCGGTTACACCGAGGCGCAATACGACGCTCTGGCCTTGGTATTGCACGACTGGATCCGCACCTTCGGCATCCCGCCCGCTGCAATCACCACCCATCAACACGTGGATCTGGGCGGGGAGCGGGCTGATCCGCGCAGCTTCGACTGGTCGTCCCTGCAGCAGCGGCTCGCCGCTCTCGGCGATCTCTGCGCCGGATGAGGCGTGGTTGCAGACCCTCAGATCAGGCCACCGAGAGCGGAACGCTGCTGTGAATAGATGAGCCCATGCAGGGCCGGATCCTGCATGTAGCGGAGGATTCGCGCCGGATAGTCGAGCTTGCCGTTGTGAAGATAGGCCAGGGTGGCGATCGCCTTCGCCTCCATCGGTGAACGGCTGGCGATCAGCGGCGAGCGGGTGGAGAAGCCGAGTTCGGCCTTGAGACGCGCCATCTTGCCGGCGAGCAGCGTCACATTCGATTCGGGATCGAGCAGCAACTCGCGAGCCGCAGCGATGTCGGCATCGCTGGGTTCCGGCGGCAATTTGCCCTGATGGATGAGTTCGCTGATGCCAAGCTGGGCCGGGCCCAGGGTGCTCACCAGGCCGGAGTGGGCCACGAAGGGAAGACCCTCGCCAGGTTTGGAGTGTTGGATCTCGTCGTAGAGGATGCCGCTGATCAGCATCGGATTCAGCCGCAACCGGTTCGATTCCCTCAGGATCACCGGTTTCAGCTCCCTGAGACGAAGGAGCGTGTTGGCGCGTAGCGGCTCGAGCTGATCGACGCCGCGAGTGAACAACTGGGCGAGGGGGGTCTGGGGGCCGTGGACCCCGAAGCGCCGCTGCAGATAGGCCAGTTCCTCGGCCGAGAAGTCCGTGGGTTCCGCTTCCGGTCGCAGGGTCCGGGGCGTGGTCAGCCCCTCAGCGGCAGCGATGGGCAGAGGTTGGGGCTGGCGCAGGGACTGCAGGAGCTGAACCAACACCAGAAGGGCCACCAGGGGTGACCAGACAAGCGGAAGGGCCAGACTTCGCAGATGAAAACGCAACCGTTCCATGGGCTGACGTTAGCTGGGGTGTCGCAGTTGATGGGCAGGCTGGCCGATCATGGATACCTTCGGCTGGTGAGCGACAGCGTTTGACCAGCCATGAGCTTTCCGGATTTCAGTGCAAGCGATGCCCAGACGCAGTGGCAGCGCTTCTGTGATCTGCTCTGGTTTCATGATGATCTCGGGATGTGGCTCGATGTGAGTCGCATGCACGTGAACAGCGCCCACCTCGACGCCCTTGCTCCCCAGTTTGACCAGGCCTTCCAGGCGATGCAGGACCTGGAGGGCGGTGCCATCGCCAATGCAGATGAACAGCGGCAGGTCGGCCACTATTGGCTGCGCCAACCCCAGCTGGCCCCCAGCCCTGAGGTTGCCGACCACATCAGTTCGGAGATCGATCAGATCGAGCAGTTCGGCAAGGCGGTGATCGCCGGTGAGATCAAAGCTCCAAGCGGTGCCGCCTTCACCGATGTGCTCTGGATCGGCATCGGTGGCAGTGGCCTTGGTCCCCTGCTGATGATCCGGGCGCTTCAGAACCACGGGGAAGGCCTGCCGTTTCACTTTTTCGACAATGTCGATCCCAACGGCATGAGCCGGGTGCTGGCTGGCCTGGGTGAGGCGATCAAGACCACGCTCGTGATCACGGTGAGCAAATCCGGAGGCACGCCGGAACCGCACCTGGGCATGCAGCAGGCCCGCCACCGCCTCGAAGCCAGCGGTGGTGATTGGTCAGGTCAGGCGGTGGCCATCACGATGAAGAACAGCCACCTCGATCAGCAGGCGCAGCAGGAGGGCTGGTTGCAGCGCTTCGACATGTTCGATTGGGTGGGTGGGCGCACCAGCATCACCAGCGCCGTGGGCCTCGTGCCCGGGGCCCTGATTGGCGCCAACATTCGTGAATTCCTCGCCGGTGCCGCCCAGATGGATGAGGCGACCCGCCTCGCCGATCTGCGCCGGAATCCCTCCGCTCTGATGGCCGCCGCCTGGTTTGTGGCCGGTGAAGGCAAGGGCAAGCGCGACATGGTGGTGCTGCCTTACCGCGATCGGCTGGAGGTGTTCAGCCGCTACCTGCAGCAACTGGTGATGGAGTCGCTGGGCAAACGACTGGATCGCAGCGGTGCCGAGGTGCATCAGGGCATTGCGGTGTATGGCAACAAGGGTTCCACTGATCAGCACGCCTACGTGCAGCAGCTGCGCGATGGGGTCGACAACTTCTTCGTCACCTTCATCGAAGAACTCACCGATGTGGATGACATCCCGGAGATCAACGGCGAGCGCCCAGGCGATTTCCTCGATGGCTTCCTGCAGGGCACCCGCTCGGCGCTCACCGAGGGCGGTCGCCAGAGCATCAGCATCAGCATGCGCCACCTCGATGCTCGCCGACTCGGTGCCCTGATCGCATTGTTCGAAAGGGCGGTGGGCTTCTATGGCGAACTGGTGAACATCAATGCCTATCACCAACCTGGTGTGGAGGCCGGCAAAAAAGCGGCGGCCGCCATCCTCAAATTGCAGGGTGAAGTGGAAGCCCTGCTCGCCGACGGTGTGAGCCGCTCCGCCGCAGATGTGCAGCAGGCGATCGGTGAGGGTTCCGTGGAGCCGATTTTCTGGATTCTGCGCCACCTCTGCGCCAACAAGCGGGGCTACATCGCCCAGGGCAGCTGGGACCAACCCGCCTCGTTGCGCTTCAGCAAGGCCTGAGTTCAGGGCACCAGATTCACCAGCTTCCCCGGCACCACAATCACCCGTCGGGGCGGCTGACCCTCCAGCCATTTCTGGGCCACATCACTGGCTAGGGCCAGTTGCTCCAGGGAGTCGCGATCCGCATCTGCAGGCACGGTCAGACTTCCCCGCACCTTGCCTTTCACCTGAATCACCAGCTCGATGCTGTCTTGCACCAGGGCTTCGGGATCGTGACTGGGCCAGGGTTCGCGGTGCACGCTGCCGCTACCGCCGAGACGCTGCCAGAACTCCTCGGCCAGGTGGGGGGCAAACGGCGCCAGCAGGCGGATCAGCGCGGAGAGCGCCTCCTGGCGCACGGCCTCGGAGAGCTGCTCGAGGCGGCCTCCGAGGGCATTGGCGAGCTTCATCAGCTCAGAGATCGCTGTGTTGAACTGCAGCTCCCCGCTCAGGTCCTCGTCGATGGCGGCGATGGCGCTATGGACGGCCCGGCGGACATCGCGGTCGACCGTAGTGAGCTCGGAGGGCAGGGGCAGGATTGCTTGGAGTGCCACGCCACATCCGGCGGCCTGATCCACCAGGCGCCAGAGGCGCTGCAGAAAGCGAAACTGCCCTTCCACATCGGCGTCATCCCATTCCAGGTCCTTTTCCGGAGGTGCCTTGAACAGGATGAACATCCGGGCCGTATCGGCCCCGTAGCGATCGATCACCGCCGCTGGGTCGACGCCGTTGTGCTTCGACTTCGACATTTTTTCGAAAAGAATCTCCAGACGGCTGCCGTCGGCTGGATCGCGTGGATCGGCAGGATCGCTCACCTGGGTGCCGGGCACGTAGCGACCGGTGCTTGGGTTGCGATACGTCACCCCCTGCACCATGCCCTGGGTGAGCAGCCGCTGGAAGGGTTCGCGGATCGTGAGCAGACCGCGATCGTGCAGGGCCTTGGTGAAGAAGCGGGCATAGAGCAGATGCAGGATCGCGTGTTCAATGCCGCCCACGTAGTGCTGCACCGGCAGCCAGCGCGCAATCGCTTCGGCGCTGAACGGCTTCTCCTGATTGCGGGGATCGGCGAAGCGCAGGAAGTACCAGGAGGAACACATGAAGGTATCCATGGTGTCGGTTTCCCGCTGCGCGTCGGCACCGCAACAGGGACAGGCCACCGCTTTCCAGCTCTCGAGCTGGGCCAAGGGCGAACCGCCACGGCCCGATAGCTCCACCGCGCGGGGCAACTCCACCGGCAATTGCTCCCGGGGCACGGGCACGGCTCCGCAGGATGGGCAATGGATGATCGGGATCGGGCAACCCCAGTAGCGCTGGCGGGAGATCAACCAGTCACGCAGCCGGTATTGCACCCTCGACCGCGCCCAGCCCTGCTCTTCGCCAAAGGCAGTGATGGCTGCCTTGGCGTCGTTGGAGGCCAGGCCATCAAACCGGCCTGAGTGCACCAGCACACCGGCTTCGGTCCAGGCTTCACCCAGGGGGTCAGGACCCTCCTGTCCGGGGGCCTGCACCACCTGGCGCAGTGGCAGTTGATGCCGCCGCGCAAACAGAAAGTCGCGCTGGTCATGGGCTGGCACCCCCATGACAGCGCCGGTGCCGTAGTCCGCCAGCACGTAGTCAGCGATCCAGATCGGCAGCGGTTCGCCGTTGACCGGATTGATCACATGGCTGCCGAGCGGCAGGCCGCGTTTGGGTTGATCCTCCGCCGTGCGCTCGTCCTGGGAGAGGGTCTCCATCAGGTCGCGGAAGGCGGTGACGGCGTCACGCTGGGCCTCGCTGGTCAGGGCCTCCACCAGGGGGTGGTCGGGAGCGAGCACCACATAACTGGCGCCATACAGGGTGTCGGGGCGGGTGGTGAAGACGGTGATGCGTTCACCTGTCGTGGGACCGCCCGGCTCGACCACAGCGAAGTCGATTTCTGCTCCGCGGGAGCGACCGATCCAGTTCGCCTGCATGGTGCGCACCCGTTCCGGCCAGCCCTGGAGCTGATCGAGATCGTCCAGCAGGGCGTCGGCGTAGTCGGTGATCCGCAGGAACCATTGACGCAGTTTGCGTTGCTCCACCAGGGCGCCGGAGCGCCAGGAGCGGCCATCGCCATCCACCTGCTCGTTGGCCAGCACGGTCTGGTCGATCGGATCCCAGTTGACCGTCGCTTCCTTCTGATAAGCGAGCCCGCCGGCCTCCAGCTCGAGGAACAACCACTGGGTCCAGCGGTAGTAGTCGGTATGGCAGGTGGCCTGTTCCCGTTCCCAGTCGATCGAGAGGCCGAGCCGATCCAGCTGAGCTTTCATCTGGGCGATGTTGCGATCGGTCCAGTCGGCCGGATTCACACCGCGCTCGATCGCTGCGTTCTCGGCCGGCAGTCCGAAGGCATCCCAGCCCATCGGATGAAGCACCGCATCGCCGCGCATCCGCTGAACTCTGGCGATCACATCGGTGATCACGTAGTTGCGCACATGCCCCATGTGCAGCGTTCCCGAGGGATAGGGGAACATCGAGAGGGCATAGAAGGCCTTCTGCCCCTCGGCAGGCTCCTCGGTGCGATCAAGCCCGTCGGCCTTCCATTGACGCTGCCAGCGTTCCTCCAGCTCCAGGGGGGTGTAGCGCTGGCCACCGGGCTGGGCTGGGGTGGAATTCGACGGGGTCGCGGCGGTCACGGGCAGGGCTCACCTGGGGCGATCGTGACACAACCGCACACCGCCCCCATGGGCCGCCAGCAGCGAGCGCCTTCGCGTCAGCCGAGGGTGCGGATCAAAGCGATGGCGCGGCGACTGAGGAGCACCGGTTGGTCACTGTCTGAGCGATTGAGCGCGAGAAATTCCGGGTCCTGCCAGCGCAGGGATCCCTCCAGGCATTGCCCGTCGTTCAGTTCAATGCGAAGCACACGGCCCTGTCGCAGCCAGTCCTGGAGCAGTCGCACCCCCGGCAGACTGGGGTCGAAACTGGTGGACTCCATCGATCCTGCCGCCGCGAACAATCATGCTCCAGTTCAGCAAGTATCAGGGTCTCGGCAACGATTTCATCCTGCTCGAGGGGCGCTCGGGAGAGCTGTCTGCGGCGATCTGTGAGCCGGACCCCGCCTGGGTGCGACGTCTGTGCGACCGCCGCTTCGGTATCGGCGCCGACGGACTCATCCTGGCGCTTCCCCCAGCGGCGGCTGGTGAGTTGCGGATGCGCATCTTCAACGCCGATGGCAGTGAGGCCGAGATGTGTGGCAATGGCATCCGCTGCCTCGCCCGCTTCCTCGCCGACAGCGACGGCGATGGCGCCGGTCGCACCTGGCGGATCGAAACCGCCGCCGGAATGATCATTCCCACCCTGCTGGCCGATGGTCAGATCCAGGTGGACATGGGGCGCCCCTGTCTGCTGCCGGAGCAGGTGCCCACCACCTTGCCGGTCGGGGCTGCGGGCCTGCCGCAGGGTGAGGTGGAGCTGGATGGACACCGCCTGGCACTGGCGGCCGCCGGGATGGGCAATCCCCACGTGGTGGTGCCGGTTGACGACCTGGAGCAGATCCCCTGGGAGCGTTGGGGGGCGGCCCTGGAAATGGATCCCCTCTTCCCAGCCAAGACCAACGTGCATTTTCTCCAGGTGCTCTCCCCCAGCCGCCTGCAGATCCGGGTCTGGGAAAGAGGTGCGGGCCCGACCCTGGCCTGCGGCACCGGAGCCTGTGCCACCCTCGTGGCGGCCCACCTGCTCGGTGTGGCGGAGGCCACAGCGGAGGTGCTGCTCCCCGGCGGCCCGCTCACGATCAGCTGGCCGGATCGCTCCGGTTCGATCCTGATGACCGGTCCGGCAGAGGCGGTGTTTGATGGCGTTCTGGTGCCGGAGCTGGTGCCCGTCGATGTGCCCATCCCTGACGCAGCCCCGGCGAGCTCACTTGATTGCGCCCGCGACTGCAGCGACACCTGTCAGCAACCGGAGCGCTGTCTGCGGGAGGAAGCGCAGAAGGAGGTGCAATCGCTGCTGTCGTCCATGTCACTCGACGCCATGATCAATCTTGCCGGCGAGAGCCTGGAGCAGCGCACGCGGGCGCGGATGGATCGGGATCGTGGTGATTGAGTTCAGCCCAGACCTGGGACCCGGTCTTTACCTCGATGCCTGTGCCACCGCGCCTCCCCGGCCTGAGGTGTTGCAGCACATGGCGGCCGTGCAGCGATCGGCCTGGGGCAACGCCTCGAGCCTGCACGCCCAGGGGCTTCAGGCGGCAGAGCAGTTGGAGCGCTCACGCCTCGAGCTCGCCCAGGCCTTCGAGGCCGATGTGGATGAGGTGATCGTCACGTCGGGCGCCACCGAGTCGATCCATCTCGCCCTGCTCGGTGTCGCCCGCTGCCAACCTCCAGGACGGCTGGTGATCTCCGCGGTGGAGCATCCGGCGGTGGAGGCTGCCGCCTCCCGGATGGTGGAGCGGGGTTGGCAGATCGCCCGTTGGCCCGTGGATGAAGAGGGCACCGTTCGCCTCGATCAGCTCGAGACCCTGCTGGCGCCGCCGACGCGGTTGGTGTCGTTGATCTGGGGGCAGAGCGAGGTGGGAACGCTCCAACCGGTGCAGCGGGTGGGGGAAGCCTGTCGTGCGCGGGGGATTCCGTTGCATGTGGATGCCACCCAGGTGGTGAGCCAGGGTCGGCCCGCCTGGCGCAGCTTGCCCGTGGATCTGCTCAGTGCCTCAGCCCACAAGTGTGGTGGTCCGAAAGGGGTGGGCCTGCTGTTGCGACGCCGGGCTCTCCAGGAGAGGCATGGCCCTATCCAAGCTGGTGGTGGCCAGGAGGGGGGGCTCCGGGGCGGAACCCAGCCGGTGGCCCTCATCGCCGGGATGGCGCGGGCGATCAGCCTGTTGGAGCCCTGGGTTGATCCGCAGGCGCCTGAGGTCGATCAAGGCCTCAGCCGCACAGGCGCCCTGCAGCAACGGCGCGATCGGCTCTTGCTGCAGTTGCTCGACCTCGCCCCACTCCAGCTGCTCGGTGCTCCTGTGCAGCGTCTGCCGCACCACATTGCCTTCCTGGCGACTGATCCAAAAGGGCGACCGCTGCCTGGACGGGCCGTCGTGAGGGCTCTGGCCGCCGAAGGTGTGGCGATCAGCAGTGGCAGTGCCTGTGCTTCCGGCCGCGATGGCGGCAGCCCGGTGCTGGCGGCCATGGGGATCGCACCGGATTGGTGTCGTTCCGGCCTTCGCCTCAGCCTTGGCCCCTGGCTCAGCGATGCCGATCTCAACGGTGTGGCAGCACAGGTGCAAGGCGCGCTTGATCGGGTCGCCGCCACGTCGGCGCCGCCTTGAGCCGCAGTACCCTCCGGCCTGCAGCCTGCATCAGACCGTGAGTCTTCGCCTTCCTGCCGATCTGCTCGAGGCTGAAGATCAGGCTCAGCAGGCCCTTCTCGAGGCTCTCGCCGAGCCGAAGCAACGGCGTTGGTCGGTGCAATGGCGCTTTGAAGGTCTGCGCATTCTTCCTGTAGCGCTTCGTTTTGCCCAGGCCCTCGCCGACCAGGAGCTCACACCGCTGCTGGTCTGGCCCGATGCCGGTGCGGCGGCCCTGGCGCGCCGTGACGGCGGTGCGCTGGCGAGCGCCAATGCCTCGCTGCAGGATGTGCTTGCCGGTCGGATGGATCAGCGCCAGGGTGATCTGTTGATTGCCGTCACCCCCCAACCGAGCGATTACGACACCTTGGAGCAGGTGTGTGAACGCTGGACTGGTCCTGTGGTGATGCTCAACGGTCGCCTGGAAGATGCCGCCGTGGGGATCGGCAGTGTGGCCCGAGCCCGCCGCCGCGGTTTTGTCGCCACCTGGCAGGTGGCCTACTGGCTCGAGCCCTTGGCCGGAGCGGCATTGCTCGGGCGCTACCCCGCGTGCTGGACCCTGTTCCGACAGGACGCCGATGGCTACCGCGAGGTCACCAGGTTTGATCAACGTCCCGACGCGGATCAGATCGACAGCGCTCTCCACGACGGTGCAGCAGCTCTGGGGCAACAGATCGGGGCCATGGATCGCTTCCTCAAAGACCTGAGCGGCTGATCGCCCCTGGCCCTTGAAGCCTGGGGCTGACCTCCGTAACCTGTCAATTCCAGAGCACTGCAGATGGCCAGCGGACCCCGCTTCAGATCGATCAGCGTCATCGATGGCGTCGCTGCCGTGGTCGGCCTTGCTGCCCTGGCCGGTGTGCTCTGGAGTCCGAAGCTCAGCAACACCGTCGCTCGCGCCACCGGCTCCGTGAAGTCCGTGCAGATCAGCGTGGATGTGCGCGGTGTGCCCGCGGCTGATCCCTCCAAGTTGATTCAGGAGGCGCTCGCCAACGGCCGCACCAGCATTGTGATCCGAAACCAGCCCCATGGCTCGGTCCGTCTGGTCAAGGTCGACGACATCACCCGTCAACTGGTGTCCCTCACCCCTGAGGGGCGAGTGGTGACCGCGGACGATCCGAACCGTCTCAGGCAAAGCACCCTCGATGCTCGCTTTATCTTGGATGGGGAGGCGACGGTCTCCAAAAGCGGTGTGGTGATGGCTGGCACCAATCTGAAGA
>CALGVO010000182.1 GCA_937930135.1 uncultured Synechococcus sp.
ACCTCGTTGGCCGCAGCGTCTTTGGCCGCAGCGTCTTTGGCAGCGGCGGCTTTGGTGCTGGCCTTTTTGGTTGAGGCGGTCTTGGCGGCCGCAGTTTTGCCGGTGGCCTTGCTGGCGGATTTCTGATCAGCCGCAGCGAGCAGGGCATCGGCGGCAGCATTCAGATTGTCGCCAGGCTTGAGACCTGCCGAGCGGCTGCGGCTGGATTTGGTCGTCGACTTGGCGGCCGCCTTCCCTTTTGATGTTGCGGACTTTTTCTCCGCTGCCTTCACCGTTTTGGGCTTTCCGTCGGCATCGGCCACCATCACGATGGCGGGTTTGGCCGCAGCGGATTTCGTCGCAGCAGGGCTCATGGCAGAAGAAGGGGTTGGGCGGGCATCAAGGCAAGACATCGCCGAACGGGCCTTTGGGCATGACCCATCCGCGGAATCGCGATCAGGCGGTTATCAGAAATTGACGGGAGCCGAGGCGTGTCTGAATCAACAAGGGGGGGTGGGCCGGGGACCGGTGCAGGGCTGTCAGGGGCTTTCTCAGACCGGTCGGCCATGCTGGAGTGAACTCCTGTGGCTCGAACTTCGTATCTTCCCTCTGGACGGAACTCTGCGCGGTTCCGACAACAGCTCATTGCTGTCCAACACTCTTAGTTTAAGAAATACTTGTAGCGTCGGCAACCCCCAGCCCCCAGGCCGTGCTCCATATCTTCCACCATGACAGAGGTTGATGTCTGGTTGGAAGCAGGGCGCGACGGCCGCAGCTTCACCTACGTCGACTCCAGAGGGCTGGGGGTGGGCCCGGGTGATCTCGTGCGGGTGTCCCTGCGTGGGCGCCCTTTGCAGGGACTGGTGATCGCCTGTCGCCCCTCTGGTTCATCGCTGTCGCCCCCTGAAGATTCGTCTCCTCCGGCGTTGCAACCGGTTGAGGCGCTGCTGCAGCGCGCTGCTGTGGAGCCCCGCTGGCGCCAATGGCTGGATGCCATGGCGGTGCGATGTCACACCAGTTCGTTTCGCATGCTCAAGGCGGCCCTGCCGCCTGGCTGGCTTGGGCAGCGCCCAGCGAAGGTCAGTGCGGCGCGTGAGTTCTGGTGGGTGGAGCCCCTGCCTCCGCCCGTCGACGCCGACATGCGACCTCAGGATGATGCGATGGCACTGCCCCCACGCCAGGCGGCGCTCTATTCGGCCCTGAGGCAGTGCGGCGGCGCCTGGCAGCGGCAGCTGCAGGCCGATGGATTCGGCCCTCATCTGATTCAGGCCCTGGAGCGCCGCGGCCTGGTGCGGCGCGAGCGGCGCCCGGCTCCTGCGCTTGAGATCACGTCCGTTGCTTCGGATGCTGGGGGCCGCACCCTCACCGACGAACAGCAGCAGGTTCTCGAGGCCTTTGCCCAGCAGCCATCAGGCGGGGGGATGGTGCTGTGGGGGGTGACCGGTTCCGGCAAGACCGAGGTGTATCTGCAGCTGGCCGCCCGTGAATTGGCCGCTGGTCGCCACGTGCTCCTGCTCACTCCCGAAATCGGCCTGATTCCCCAGCTGGTGGATCGCTGTCGGCGTCGTTTCGGCAGCCAGGTTCTCGAGTATCACAGCGGCTGCAGAGAGCGGGAGCGTGTGCTCACCTGGCGCCGCAGCCTCGAGGCGGAAACGTCGCTTGTGGTGGTGGGGACCCGCTCTGCGCTGTTCCTTCCCCTGGAACCGCTCGGGCTGATCGTGCTGGATGAGGAGCACGACAGTTCCTACAAGCAGGAGTCGCCCATGCCCTGTTACCACGCGAGGGATTTAGCCCTGGAGCGTGTGCGGCACCTGGGCGGCCGGCTGCTTCTCGGCAGCGCCACACCCTCCTTGGAAACCTGGCTGCAGCTGGCGCCCGCTGGTCCTCTGGCCCTGGCGCGCCTCAGCCGGCGCATCTCAAGCCAACCCCTGCCACCGGTGCATGTGATCGACATGCGCGCAGAACTGCAGGACGGCCATCGGCGCTTGATCAGTCGTGCCTTGATGGATCGCCTGGCGGTGCTGCCGGAGCGGGGGGAGCAGGCCGTGGTGCTGGTGCCTCGGCGGGGCTACAGCAGCTTTCTCAGTTGTCGCAGCTGTGGTGAGGTGGTGCAGTGTCCGCACTGCGATGTGGCCCTCACGGTGCATGGCAGCCAGCCCGGGAGGCAGTGGCTGCGTTGTCACTGGTGTGATCATCGCGCCGAGGTGGAGGCGTCCTGTCGCCATTGCGGTTCCCTCGCCTTCAAGCCTTTCGGCGCCGGCACCCAGCGGGTTCTTGAGCAGCTGTCCCAGGAACTGGAGGGGCTGCGTCTGCTGCGCTTCGATCGCGACACCACCGGTGGGCGCGACGGCCATCGCCGTCTGCTGGAGCAGTTCGCTGCAGGGGAGGCGGATGTGTTGGTGGGAACCCAGATGCTGGCGAAGGGGATGGACCTGCCCCGCGTCACCCTCGCTGCGGTGCTCGCTGCGGATGGTTTGCTGCATCGCCCCGATCTGCGCGCCGGAGAGCAGGCCCTGCAGTTGCTCCTGCAACTGGCCGGCAGGGCCGGCCGCGGCGAAAAACCCGGTCAGGTGCTGGTGCAGACCTACTCCCCCGACCATCCCGTCATCCGCCATCTGGTGGATGGACGCTATGAGCGCTTTCTCGAAGAGGAGAAGACCGTGCGGCAGCAGGCGGGCCTGGTGCCCTTCAGTCGGGCCTGCCTGCTGCGCTTGTCGGGGCCCTCGGCTTCAGGCACCGCCACCGCCGCCAGCGTTCTCGCCGAACGGTTGCGCCCACTCTGCGCCGCCGCCGATTGGCAGCTGCTCGGGCCTGCGCCGGCTCCGGTGGCCCGGGTGGCGGGACGCAGTCGCTGGCAGCTGCTGCTCCACGGCCCGCAGGGGAGTGACCTGCCCCTTCCAGCCGGCACGGCTCTCTGGGAGACCTTGCCCGCGGATGTGGCCCTGGCGGTGGACCCCGACCCGCTCGCCCTCTGAATCACGAGGGGAGTTCCGGATAGCCGAATCCCATGGTCAGTCTCAGCCGCTGCAACAGCAGGCTGATCGCCAGCAGCAGCACCACGGCAACACTGCCGATCCCCAGCGGATTCCAGCGCCAGAGGTGCATCGACAGCTGGTTGACCCGGCCCGCTTCCAGGGGCCAGATCAGGGCGTTGCCCTGGCGCTCCGCTGGATTCGGTGCACCGTGCTGGGCCCGTGGCGATGGAGCCGGTTGGATGCGCACGTCCAGGGCAGGCAGGGGCAAGTCCTGCAGCGGGCTCAGATCAACGCTGAGCTCCAGCCGCTGTTGCACCCCCAGGAACCAGTTGCGCTCCTGCAGGCTCAGCTGCGGTGGGGGAAGCCGCAGTCCGGTCGCTGCTGCGGCGACCGCCACGCTGCGTTGCCAGAGCGCTTCAGCCTCCTGCCCCCGCAGGGTGCGGCTTGCAAACTGCTGGTGCCCGTGGTCGCTGCTGTGCAGCGTCCAGTCATCCCCTGTGACGTCGAGACTGGCCGCCAGCCGCTCTTGCCAGGGAAGCAGCTGGTCGCTGTCACTGGCGGTGCTCCAGCCCAGTTGGATCCGGTCGGGTCCGGGGAGGTGGATGTCTGCGGTCAGGCGACCGCAGCCCCCCAGCAGCAGGGTGAGCCCCAGCAGCACGGCCAGCACCACCAGAGCAAAACCGGGAGCCGCCGCCTGGGTTGGCCCTGTGGGAGGCGGCGGTGGAGCGGCCGGGACCTGACGACGACGGCGGCGTGCTGACTTGGGGGGTGCCCCCAGCTGCGGATCGATCGCCAGTGTCGGCAGTTGCATCGACCAGCGGGCCGGTCTCTGCAGGCTGGGCGCCTCCAGCACTGTGAGCAGTTGGCGGGCGCGGTTGCGCATCTCGCTGTCTTTGCATCGGGTGAGCAGCCGGCAGGTGCTGAGGGCTTTCTCCTCCTGGCCCTGGCCCATCCAGGCGGTGACCATCAGCATGCGCAGATGGGCGCCCAGGGGATCCGTGATCGGGTGCTTCGCTGCGAGTGGCTCCAACAGCTGTAGGCACTGGCCGTAATCCCCCCGTTCGAGGGCGGCCTCCGCCGCTGCCGTGGGCGTGCTCATCGATCAACCGCGACCCAGCACCATGGTGCCGATTCCCGCATCGGTGAACACCTCCAGCAACAGGGCATGGGGGACGCGGCCATCGATGATGTGGGCCGCGGCCACCCCCTGGGCCAGAGCGCGGATGCAGCACTCGGTTTTCGGGGTCATGCCGCCGGCGACCACCCCTTCGGCGATCAGCTGCCGCGCTTCCGACAGGCGCAGTTGGCGGATCAGCGACTCGGGATCCTGCCGATCCCGCAGGATGCCGGGAGTGTCGGTGAGCAGGATCAGCTTTTCCGCTTCGAGGGCCGCGGCGAGTTCGCCGGCCACCGTGTCGGCATTGATGTTGTGAGCACGGCCATCGCTGGTGGCCGCCACGCTGGAGATCACCGGCACATAGCCCTTCTCCAGCAGGGGTTCAAGCACGTCGGGGTCCACCTTGGCCACATCGCCCACCAGCCCGTGGCTGCCGTCCCCCCAGGGGCGGGCCTGCACCAGGCCCCCATCGCTGCCGCTGAGGCCCACGGCACGGGCACCCAGTCGATTGAGACCATTCACGATCTGCTTGTTGACCCGTCCAACCAGCACCATTTCCACCACATCCATCGTGGAAGGGTCGGTGACCCGCAGTCCGTCGCGGAATTCGGCGGGAATCTCAAGCTTTTTCAGCCAGTGGTTGATCTCCGGGCCACCACCGTGCACCACGACAGGGCGAACTCCCACGCTCGTCAGCAGGGCCAGATCGCGGAACACGGCCTCCTGAAGCGAGGCATGCGCCATGGCGGCACCGCCGTATTTGACCACGATCCGGCGCCCTGCAAAGCGCTGGATGTAAGGAAGGGCTTCACTGAGAACCGAAACCCTCAGGGCGTCGTCGCTGGCCATCGCTCGCGGTCACTGCTGACCATGCTCGCCTGTGGCGGGCAGCAGGGTGAGGTCCAGCCGAGAGGATCCCAGCGCGGTGATCTGGGCCTGCAACCCCTTGGCGAAGAAGCGACCGAGTCGTTCCTGCTTCTCCTGCCACTGCTCCAGGGGAACCTTGCCACGCTCGAAGCGCAGCCTGAGCCCGTATCCCGATGGGCCGTGCAGTTCTTCGATCTCGAGCAGCTGGGGCGGTTCGTCTTCATTCCAGAGCTTCAGGGCTTCCAGGGATGATTCGAGATGCGCCTTCTGGCCGTAGCGCCAGCGGGTCACATCGCTGAGCAGTTTGGCCAGTTCCGGGGCGCCGGCGGCACGTTCGTTCTTGAGCTGACTGGCCGGCGTCACCCGCTTGGCAGGAGGCAGCTCCGAGGATTTCAAGGCCAGGCCTCCCAGCAGGATCGGGATCCCGTAGAAGATCGTCGGCAAACTGAGGTTGGCATTGCCGCTGCCGTAGGCGACGGCGCCCACCACGGTGAGCACGCCACCGGCCACGGTGATCAGATTGCCTGGGGAAAGCAGGTTGTTCATGTCTGCACTCTGCTGCATGCCCCTGGTGCCTCGTGATGGTGACGAACGCAAGGGTGTTGAACGCAAGGGTGTCGATCGCGATGGCGTGGCGCCATAGGGAGAATGGGGATCACGATGCTTCCGCCCATGGACCGTCCTGCGTCAGACATGCCCGGCACGGCCGCAGAGGTGACCCCGGAGCTGACCGAGCTGATCGCCCAGCTCGATCAGGATCGGGCCTGGCTGCTCGAACAGATTGACCGCGGTCGCTGGTCGGATCTGCGTCTCGATCTCGCGGCCCTGGAGCGGGAACTGGGTCAGTTGCTCGCCAAGGCCTCGGAGCGACTCGAGCCGACCACCTGATCGATCGGGTGGTCAAGCGGAGAGTGGATCGTCCATCAGAAGGGGATGTCGTCGGTCTCGGGCACCAGCGGTGCGCTGTTCCAGGTGGCAGCGTCGTCCTGCACAGGCGCTGGGGGGCGGTTGGCGGAGACCTGACGGATGGGCTGGGCTGGCCTGCCGCCCATTGCGGAAGGGCTGGCGGGCGGAGCGCCGGCGGCTGCGGCTCCCACCGGATGCAGGCGGGAGAGCGTGAATTCGGCACGTTTCTCTTTCATGCCGTCCGGCCGCGGCACGGTGTTCATGCGCAGGCGTCCCTCGATCACAAGGCGTTGTCCTGGCTGGATCCGGTTCTGCAGATCCTGGGCCAGATTTCCCCAGCCCACCACCTTGATCTGACCGGCGGGATCGTCGGCGCGCAGGGCATCGAACCGCACCTCCATCTCCGCAATCGGCGTCTGGTTGTCCTGGGTGTAGCGAAGGGTGGGGGCCTCCAGCACCTCCACTTCGAGCACGCAGTGGTTCATCGCCGTCTGACGCCTTGATGGAGCCGCCATCCTGATGCACGGCCCGCACAATCGCCAGGGGCATCTGTGGCTTCTGGCCGGCACCGGGGAGGGACCAGGCCTCGCGAGCGCCCTGCTCCAGCAGGGCTGGCGGGTCAGCGTCAGCGTTGTGACGCCTGCCGCTGCAGCGGCCTACCGCCAGTTGCCGCTCAGCCATGTCTGGGTGGGCCCGCTGGCTGACGTGGCGGCGATACGGCACCGGCTGGCGACCCAGAGGATCGATCGGGTTGTGGATGCCACCCATCCCTTCGCCACGTTGATCAGCCGCCAGTTGGTGGAGGCCTGCGGCGCATCCTCAGGGTGTCTGGTGCGTTTCGAGCGGTGGCTGGAACCGATCGCTCCAGCAGCGGTCGCGCAGGTGCACTTGATCGACAACGTTCAGTTTCTGCGTGCGGAGCGCTTGCTGCTGGCCCTGGGGGCGCGCCATCTCTTGGCTGTCGTGGCGGCTTTGCCGCCACCGCCACCCCAGCTGTTCGCCCGCGTGCTGCCCACCCCCGCCGCTCTGCGTCAAGCTCGGGCAGCGGGGATTCCGCCCGAGCAGCTCGCCCTGCTCCGCCCTTTGCAGCGTCTTGGCCCGGAAGGTCGCACCGGGGCTCTGGAGCTGGCTCTCTGTCGCCGCTGGCAGATCACCGATGTGCTCTGCCGCCAGTCTGGTGGAGCCAGCGAACGCTGCTGGCATCGGGTTGCCGAGGCGCTGGGCCTGCGGCTCTGGTTGCTCCGGCGGCCAGCGCCGCCCGCCGGGGTTTCCGTTGTGCATAGCGTGGAGGCGCTTCTGGCTGCTCTGGCCTGACCCTTCTTGTCGCTGATGGACTCCCGATCCGAGGCCGCACCGATCACGCTGGTGCTCACCACCGAAGCGGATCGTGAGCGGGCGGAAGCCCTGGCCTCAGCCCTGGTGGAGCGCCGCCTGGCCGCCTGCGTGAGCCTGATGCCGATCCGCTCCTGCTACCGCTGGAACGGTGATGTTGAACGGGCTGAGGAGGTGCAGCTCCTGATCAAGACCTCACCTGAGGGCCTGGCCCCGCTCCGGCAGGCCCTCGACACGCTGCACAGTTACGACACACCCGAGTGCCTGCACTGGACTGCATCAGCATCAGCCGCCTATGGGGGCTGGCTGCAGGAGGCCTTAGCTCCCCAGGTGCTCCCGCACCAACGTCTGGAGTGACACCTGGGAGCGGGGGCCGAGCTGGGTGACCACCTGCCCGGCACAGAGGGAGCCGATCCGGCCGCAGGTCTCCAGATCGAGCCCCTGGGTGTAGCCATGCAGGAAGCCGCCGGCATAGAGGTCACCGGCGCCGGTGGTGTCGATCAGATCCCCCAGCTTGTAGGCGGGAACGTCCCAGCGTTGATCACCGCTGAGCACCACGGAACCCTTCTCGCTGCGGGTGAGGGCGGCCACGTGGCAACACCCCTTCACCTGGGCCAGGGCGGCGTCGAAATCGTCTGTGCCGTACAGCGACGTGATCTCACTCTCGTTGGCGAACAACACATCCACATGACCGTTCACGAGATCCAGGAAGCTGTCGCGGTGCCGATCCACGCAGAAGCCATCGGAGAGTGACAGGGCCACCTGGCCTCCACTCTGCCGGCAGGTTTCCGCAGCGGAGATGAAGGCCCGTTTGGCGGCGGGGCTGTCCCAGAGATAGCCCTCCAGATAGAGCACCTTGGTGTCTCGCACCATCGAGAGGTCCAGGTCTTCCGGTTCGAGCTGCACCGAGGCTCCGAGGTAAGTGCACATCGTGCGCTGGGCATCGGGTGTGACCAGGATCAGGCAGCGGGCGGTGCTGGGGCCATCGATCGCTGCAGGGGTGTCAAAGCGTGTGCCGACGGCGCGGATGTCGTGACTGAAGATCTCGCCCAGCTGGTCGTTGCGGACCCTGCCGATGAAGCCGGCGCGGCTGCCCAGCTGCGCCAGGCCCGCGAGGGTATTGGCCGCCGACCCACCCGAGGTCTCCAGACCGCTGCCGCTGGCTTCATAGAGCGCATGGGCCTGGTTCTCATCCACCAGAGCCATGGCGCCCTTGTTCAGACCGTGCGTCTCAAGAAAGCTGTCATCGGTCTGCACGAGCACGTCCACGATCGCGTTTCCGATTCCCACCACATCCAGGGAGCAGTCGTGGTTGCTGAATCGGGGTGTCGTCATGGGGCCATCAGGGCGCGGAACAGCGGCAGTATCGCCCTTCGGGCGCTGCGGCGGTCGGTCAGGCGCTGAGCAGGGCCCGTTTCGGTCCGTGAATCGGATCCTCCACCACGATCGTCTGATCCCGACTGGCGCCCAGCGAGACGATGGCGATGGGCACTTCCATCAGATCGGCGAGGAAACGCAGGTAGGCCATCGCTTTTTCAGGCAGATCCTCCAGTCTGCGGCAATCGGCTGTGGAGCACTGCCAGCCCGGCAGGGTTTTGAAGATCGGCTTGCAACGGGAAAATTCCTCGGCGCAGCTGGGGAAATATTCGATCGTCTGCCCGTCGAGCTCGTAAGCCACACACACCTGGATGGCATCCAGCTCGTCGAGCACGTCCAGCTTGGTCACCGCCAGACAATCGAGCCCATTCACCTCAACGGCATACCGACCGATCACCCCGTCAAACCAGCCACAGCGACGGCGGCGGCCGGTGGTGGTGCCGAATTCACCGCCGCGTTCGGTGAGCTGGTCGTTGAGGCTGCCGCTCAGTTCGGTGGGGAAAGGCCCTTCACCAACGCGGGTGGTGTAGGCCTTGGCTACACCGATCACCCGGTCGATCAGGGTCGGACCGACGCCGGCGCCGATGCAGGCACCTCCGGACACCGGGTTGGAGGAGGTGACGTAGGGATAGGTGCCATGGTCAAGGTCGAGCAGGGTTCCCTGTGCTCCTTCGAAAAGGATGTTCTTGCGATTCCGTGCCGCCGTGTGAATCGCCCGGGTGCAATCGACCACATGGGGGGCGAGGCGACGTCCGTAGCCGAGATATTCGTCGATCACCGCTTCCCCGTCGACGGGTTCCATGCCGTAAATGGTTTCGAGGAGTTGGTTCTTCTCCTTCAGGGGGCCTTCGAGGCGATCCCGCAGCCGCTGTTCATCCAGCAGGTCAATCACGCGAATGCCGCTGCGCTGTGACTTGTCGGCGTAGGTCGGGCCAATCCCCCGACCGGTGGTGCCGATGCGGCGATCACCGCGCTGCATCTCCATCGCCTGATCCAGCAGGCGGTGATACGGCATGGTCACGTGGGCCGTCGACGCCAGCTGCAGGCCGGAGATATCGATGCCGTTCTCGATCAGCATGTCGAGCTCCCCAAGCATCACCTTGGGGTCCACCACCGTTCCTGAACCGATCAGACAGATGGTGTCGGGATAGAGAATGCCGGAAGGAATGAGGTGCAGTTTGAGCACCTGTCCGTCCACCACGATGGTGTGGCCAGCGTTGACACCCCCTTGATAGCGGACGACCACATCGGCGGAACGACTCAGAAGATCGGTGATCTTCCCTTTTCCTTCGTCACCCCACTGCGCACCGATGACGACAACGTTGGCCAAAGACACTGCGGCCCGAAGCCGCCAATCTGCACAATCCGACAGCTTTACAGATCCACCACCCTTCGGTCAAAAGAAAGCCAGTGGTCCGCAGTGCTCAGCTGCCGCGCACGGCCGCCCGCTCCGCTTTGGTGAGCTCTTTGTCGACCCGCTCTTTGAGGCCCTCAGGCAGAGGGCGATTGGCGTAGGTGTTGTAGTGGCCGGCGAGGGAGTTCAGGGCCGTCTGCATGGTGGTGAAGGACGCGAGTCCGTTCACCTGGGGACGCGGCCGGTACCGCGACATGTAGTCGTTGATCAGCGTGCGGGCTTCCGCCTCCGCTTCTGACCGTTGGGCATCATCCTGCGGAAGAGCAATGGTGGCCTGCAGTGTGTGGGCCACCGCCACGGTGTCTTCGACGTAATCACCGCTGAGGCCGGAGGCTGAGGCCCCCGAGCAGGCCGTGAGCAGCAGGGCAACGCTGAGGGTGACGGCCAGTGCTGCCGTCGTTGCCGCCTTGAGCAACTTGTTCGTCAGGCGAAGCAGGGCGGTGAGCATGGCGACGGATGAGCTCACAGGACTGTAAGGGTGTCGGCGAAGAGGCCTGGATGCGCCCGGTTCAGGCGGCGGCAATCGCAGCGAGCACCCGCTCGAGTGCGGCGTCGCCCGGCAACACGTCGGCCTGGCGGGTCGCCCGTTCCACCAGTTCCACCTGTCCGTCAGCGGCGGCGCGACCCACCACAATCCGCCAGGGAATACCGATCAGATCCGCATCCTTGAATTTCACCCCAGCCCTCTCCTGACGGTCATCAAGCAGGGCATCCACGCCTTGGTCCATCAACCTGGCGTAGAGATCCTCACCGAGGCTGCGTTGCGTTGCGTCCTGCAGGTTCGCCACCACCACAATCACCTGGAATGGAGCGATCGCCAGCGGCCAGCAGATGCCGGCGTCGTCGTGATGTTGTTCCACGGCCGCCTGGGCGAGGCGAGACACACCGATGCCATAGCAGCCCATCCAGAGCGCTTCTTGCCCCCCATCAGCGTTGGTGAAGCTGGCGTCCATCGCTAGCGAATATTTCTGGCCCAACTGAAAAATGTGACCCACCTCGATGCCTCGCCGCGCCACCAGGGTCTGCTCCGGATCGCTCTGGCAGCGATCACCGGCCCGGGCATTGCGTAGATCCACCGCTTGAGGCGGCACCTGGCAGTCACGCCAACGCCACCCCCAACGGTGCTGGTCGGGGGTGTTCGCGCCGCACACGAATCGATCGAGCGCCAGAGCGGTGGGGTCGGCGAAGCGCAGAAACGTGGGGGCCCAGGTGCGCGCGCCCACGAGTCGGCTGTCCTCCAGGTCGGGGCCGAGGGCTCCGAAGGGCCAGGGCTGCAGTCCCTGCCGTTCCAGCTGTTCGGCAGTGACGGCGCCCAGATCCAGCACCCCTTCACCGAGTGCAGCGGTGAGGGCGTTGATCAGCTTCACCTCGTTCAGCTCCTGGTCGCCCCGAAGGCAGGCCAGAACGGGGCGCTCGCTGCCGGAGTCCATGCGGGCAATCAGCGCGAGAACCTTCACGACCTGGGAGGGCTCGAGTTGCTGTGCACTGCAGAGAGCCTCGATCGTGTGCTGTCCGGGCGTGTTGATGGACCGGCTGTCGCCCTCGGGCAGTGGAATGGCGTCAGGCGCGATCGAGACAGCCTTCTCGAGGTTGGCGGCATAGCTGCCGGATTCATTCATCAGGATCAGATCTTCTCCGGCTTCAGCCGTGACCATGAACTCCTGGGAGGCGGCGCCACCGATGGCGCCGCTATCGGCCTCCACCGCCACGGTCTGGAGGCCGCAACGGTCGAAGATCCTGCGATAGGCCCCATCCATGGCCCCGTAACAGGCCTGTAGATCCGATGCGTCGGCGTGGAAGGAATAGGCATCCTTCATGATGAACTCACGACCGCGCATCAACCCGAATCGGGGGCGGATTTCATCGCGGAACTTGCTCTGGATCTGATACAGCGTCACGGGGAGTTGCCGGTAGGACCGCAGGAGTTCACCCGCCAGTGCCGTGATCACCTCCTCATGGGTCGGCCCCAGGCCGAGCTGACGTCCTTGCCGGTCGTCGAGATGGAACATGATTCCCTCCCCTGCGGTGTAGCCCTGCCAGCGACCGCTGCGTTGCCAGAGCTCAGCCGGTTGGAGCTGGGGCAGCAGGGTCTCGAGGGCCCCCACGGCGTTCATTTCCTCACGCACGATCGCATTGATCCGCTGGAGCACGCGCCACATCAGCGGTAGGTAGGCATAGATGCCAGATCCCACCCGTCGGATGAATCCACCTCGAAGCAGCAGCTGATGGGAAGCGATCTCAGCGTCTGCGGGAACATCCCGCAACGTCACCAGCATCAGGCGGGAGACGCGCATGAGCGTGATTCAGCAAGAAGCGGGAAATTACCACCGCCTCAGAGAGGGTCGATCTGCGAAGTGGACCCGATCCGGTAGGGAGGGAGTGACGACTGAGTCTCAACTGCTAACGTCCCTGAGACTTCAGTCACCATCGGACTTGCTCCATGTTCTCACGGCCGGTCGACCCCAGCCTTTCCGCCCCCGCTGGCACGGTTGACCCCTCCGTCGATGTGGATGCGGTGATGTCGCGTTCCGATGCCCTTGTCGGCATCGAAGATGTTCAGAAATCGCTCAATCGTTCCCGTGCTTCGGTGTATCGCTACACCAACACCGATCCGAGAAATCTCAATCCCCCCTTCAATCCCCGCAAGCTCAATCCTGAATACCGAAGCGATCAAAAAGATCCGCTTTTGTTCCACCCCAACGAGGTGGCTCGATTCGCTAAGGATGTGCTGCGGATCAAAGAGGTCACTGTTGAGGTTCTGAATTCACCCTCAACGGCCACGCAGCAATGCCTTGGGGCGATTCTTGAGGAGTTACGATTGATTCGTTCTCATCTGGAAGGCCTGCAAGAGCCCCCTTCCGACCTCGCCTCCCGGCGTGAGCGTCAGGATCGCTCCGCTGCCTGACAGTGGTTGTTGCGGCAGGTTCGCCGACAGCTGTCTGAAAAAGGTGTCATAGTAATAGAACCCTCTTCTGCTCTACGGCGGGAGTTGTGGTTCTCGACGCTCTCATCACAAGCCTCTACAAGGGTTCGAAGCGCTCGGGATGTCCCCTCATCCACCTGCATGGACCCCGAACCTCCTCACGGTTCCCAACCCGACCTTTCGGCCCAGGACAGCCTCGATCTCGCAGGCCCGACACTTGTTCTCATCGGATTTGCCATTGCGGTTGCCACTGTCGGTGTTCCGATGTTGGCTGTGTTGATCGACCGGCCAGCCCGAGGTGTCCACCCCGCCATGGTTCAGGAACGCGATGGATCTGCGCTCCCTCCCCCCTTCGCCATCACCCGGCTTGGTGAACCTGCTGGTGGAAATCCCGGCAGGCAGCCGGAATAAATACGAGTATTTCGCCGATGCCGGTGTGATGGCCCTGGATCGGGTCCTGCACTCGTCGGTGAAATATCCCTTTGATTACGGCTTCATTCCCAACACTCTTGCCGAAGACGGGTCTCCCCTCGACGCGATGGTGATCATGGAGGAGCCCACCTTTGCTGGCTGCCTGATCTGCGCCAGGCCGATCGGTGTTCTCGACATGCATGACACCGGCCACTACGACGGCAAGATCCTCTGCGTGCCTGTGGCGGACCCCCGCCAGCGGAGCATCACCAGCATCCGCCAGATCGCACCGAACCAGCTTGAGGATGTGGCGGAGTTTTTTCGTGTCTACAAGAACCTCGAGGGCCGGGTGACAGTGATCGGTGGCTGGCGAGACGCCGATGCGGTGGCGCCCCTGCTGGACTCCTGCATCCGGGCGGCTCAGGCGTGAAGAGCCAAGTTCCGTTGCAGACCCGCGGGGATGGGCCTGGAAGCTTGTAAGTTGGTGCGCGCCCAGCATGTGAACGACCCGTGCCCACCATCCGTTTCGAGCAGGAAGGCCAGCAGGTCGGTTGCATTGAAGGTGCCAATCTCCGCAAGGCGGCCCTTGATGCCGGCATCAATCCCTACAAGGGACTGAACAATCTCAACAACTGTGGCGGCGTCGGTCAGTGCGGCACCTGTGTGGTGGAGGTGCTGGAGGGTGCTCAGAACCTCTCGCCCCGCAGCGACGTTGAGGAGGTGTATCTGGCTGATCGCCCTGCCAACTACCGCCTCAGCTGCCGCACCAGCGTCAATGGTGATGTCACCGTTCGCACCCGTCCTGATGACGGTGTCGGCAAGGGGTCGAACTCCCTTCTGGGCGCTCTCAAATCCCTGATCGGCCGCTGATCGCCGGTGACCGGCCTGACGATCTGGAGTTACTCCCGCTGTTCCACCTGTCGTAAGGCTCTGGCCTGGCTTCAGGAGAGGGGGATTGAGGTGACCCCCCACGACATCACGGTGAGCCCTCCCGATCGGGACCTGCTAACTCGTGCTCTGGCGCAGTTTGGCCGGCGCCAACCGCTCCTCAACACCAGTGGTCAGAGTTATCGCGCTCTGGGTGCGGCCAGAGTCAAGGCCATGACGGATGCCCAGGTCCTCGACGCCCTTGCCGCCGACGGCAAATTGATCAAACGGCCATTTGTGGAACTCCCTGACGGCCGTTTCCTTGTCGGCTTCAATGCCGAGATGTGGAGCGAGGCGCTTCCTCAGTGAAGCTGAGCCCATCGAGTTCTGTGATCAGCTGATCCACGCCTCCCTGATCGCGCAGCTGTTGCACGCTGTTGCGTTTCAGCTCCTCGAGAAAGGCCGCCACCAGCTCCTGGCTCCTCTCCAGCACGGGACCCTGCTCCAGGGTGCGCGCCAACTCCTCCCAGAAACGATCGAGTGCCTCCAGGGCCAGATCGTCCATCTGGGCGTCCCGTCGTCCCAGGCGTTGACCGGTCTGTCGCGATAGGTCGAGAAAGGCGTCGACCATGCCGGTTGCCAGCTGGCGACTGATGCCGTTTTCCGCCCGTTGCACCGCCGCCAGTTCACGCAACGGAGCCGGCACCATGGCATCGCTCATGCTGCGCTGCAGCGCGTGGCTGAACAGGGCCACGAGTTGGGGACGCATGCCCGGGCCCACCTGGGCGAGCAACAGGGGAATCCACAGCCTGATCAGTTCGGCAAGCTCCCGCTCGCCGTTGTCATCCACCGACTGGTGACTGCAGAGTCCGCGGATTCTCTGGGGCAGCAGCGGCGAGCGGATCACACCTTGCACAGCATCGAGGATCCGCAGGGTGAGCACTTCGAACAGCTCCAGGGCCAGCAGGGCGACGACGCCGCGACTCACCACCGTTCGCAGCGGTTCCAGCTGAATCAGACGGCTGCTGGACAGCCGCTCGGTGACCGGGATGATCCGCAGCAGGCGCCAGAACGGCAACAGCAGCGGCAGGTCGATCCAACGCCGCAACAGGGCATCCCGCCAGGTGATTGCCGGGAAGCGATGTTTGAGTCGAATCGCTCGGATCAGGATGTCGAGGAGGAACAACACCTGAAACGGGGTGTCGATGCGCCAGGCGTGGTCGATCGGCTGCCCGTTCTCATCGATGCCACGCCAGTAATTGGTGGCGGCCAGCGGCAGGATCTGGCGGTTCCAGAATTCATGCTCCTGTTCCCAGCCGCCGTCAGCGAGTTGGTCGTCGCTCAGGAGACGGGCGGCCGCTTGTTTGGCCGAATCAAGGCCGGCGCGGGCGCGCAGACGATTCTTCAGTTTTTCGAGAGTGCCGGCCTGGCCAGAGCCGATGAAGGGGTTCTCGTCGATGAGCTGGCTGTTGCGCACCACCATTTCCAGGCGCAGCTGCTGCGCGGCGGGGCTGTTGATGCCCTGGCGGTCGGCCACCTGCGCGAGTTGGCGGAAGTGGGCGATGTAGGCGGCTGTGTCGCGATGAGGTTCGATGCCCTTCACCCGGTCATAGGCCGGGGTGATGTCGGGGATCCAGGGCAGCGGCACGGCCAACGGCACCGACGGCAGCGGGTAGAGGTTGCGCTGCAGCCAGAAGGTGCGCAGCGGCACATAGGTCACATCGAACACCACCCAGGCCAGGTTGGCGCTGGCGATCAGCGCCAGCAGTCGATCCCAGCGCCGCCAGAAGCGTTCGCTTGAGGAGGGTTTCAGCGCTTGCCAGCGGGGTCGAACCATGGGCGATTCTGGCGATGGCCAGCCTAGGAGCCGACACCGGTTACGCCTATCCTGCCGTTTCCAATCCGTGTTGTAGCGAGTTGTCCGACGCGCAGAGGGATCCGAGCCCGGAGGGCCAGACCAGTGATCCGAGCCCGCGGCGCTCCCACCCGTTCTGGGATTTCTGGGGGCCGGTGCTGTTCACCCTCGCCCTCTACCTGGGTATCAGGCACTGGATTGCTGAAGCCCGCTTTATTCCGTCCGGTTCCATGCTGCCGGGTCTGCAGATTCAGGATCGCCTGCTGGTGGAGAAGCTCACCTACCGGCAGCGTTCCCCCCGCCGAGGTGAAATCGTTGTGTTCAATTCTCCCTATTCCTTCGATCCGGCACTGAAATCCACTGCGTCACCTTCGCCGTTGCAATGCGCCCTGGCCAACTTTCCCTTGCTGGGTCTGATCCCCGGTCTTGGTGATCCGGCCTGTGACGCCTACATCAAGCGTGTGGTGGCGGTGGCCGGCGATCAGGTGGTGGTGAATCCGCGGGGCGAGGTGAGTGTGAATGGCAAGGCTGTACCCGAGCCCTATGTGAGCAACAACTGCCCGCTGGATGCGCAGGGGATGAGCCGTTGCCGCACGCTCAACGTCACCGTGCCCCAGGGCCATGTGCTGGTGCTCGGCGATAACCGGAGCAACAGCTGGGATGGCCGGTACTGGCCCGGGGGCCCCTTTCTGCCTGAAAAAGAGATCCTCGGCCGTGCTGTGTGGCGTTTCTGGCCCCTCAATCGCAGTGGGTCTCTGGGGTCATGAGGCCGCAGGCTGTCACCTGTCCTACCAGCTCCCGCCCTTCCCACGGTTGATTGGCCGCCAGGGGCGCATCGGCTGACCGACGTGACTGCCGCCAGCGCTGCTGGGGGTCGAACAGCAGCCAGCGGTTGCTGCCGATCTCCAGTCGCTCCTCCGGTTGACCGAGCAGGCGGGAGGGGCCAAAGCAGAGTGCGTTCCAGAGTTGACGCACCGACCAGCCACGGACGTTGACCAGCTCCTGCCACAGGGCCGGCAGCACCAGCTGGTGTCCCGCCAGTCCTGGGCGGCGTTCTCCGGGCGGCAGCAGGCAGTCTTCCTCGTCGAGCGGCACCGCGTGCACCGCCACGGCCGTCAGGGTGCCCCGCTCCAACGCTTCGATCAGGGCCTGCCGGTCTTCCGGGCCCCCCAGAGACGGGGTGATGCACCAGCCGGTCTCCGTGGGCTGCAGGCTGGCGCTGTCGGCCACGAGGTGCCACCAGCAGACGCTGGCCTGCTGTTGCACGGCCGCCGCCCTGAGCTGGTTGACGCCGGCGGCCGTGGACAGGTTCATCAGGCAGAGACGGCGTTCCGGATGCTGGCGCTGCAGTTCGAGCAGCTGGCCCAGGGGCAGGGTTTCACTGGCGACCGGATCTGGAGGCCAGCCGGCCCGCAGGGTCTCCACCCCTTCGCGCACCATGCCGTTCCCCTGGATCTGGGGGTCGCGTGGCGCCAGCAGCAGCGGGGCCGTGCCCATCTCTCCCAGCACCAGGGCCCGCTGCAGCAGGGGAATCGGCGGACAGTGGGCATCGTCGGCGAGGCCGATGGCGCCATGCTCCAGCAGGTCACCATGGGCGGAAAACTGCTCGCCGCGTCCGCCGCAACTGAACCCGCCCCAGAGATGCAGCCGCACCCCCAGCTCAGGGCGTTGGAACCCCTGGAGCCGTTCGACCCTGTCGCGCCAGGATTCGGCCCGAGGCAGCAGGGCCACCTGGCCGTAGCCCGCCCGAGCGGCGGCGCGGCACAGGCTCTCCAGCGTTTCCGCCTGGCCGTTGAGGGGCTGCTCAAGAACGGAGTGGGGATCGACCAGCAAAGGCGCCAGCAGTGCCTTGGGCATGGCCTGCGCTTCGATGCTCTCCCGCTGGGCCAACTGTCTGGCGTCGTCACCCAACCCCACCAGCGCTCCGTCGCGGATCAGGGCGGCGCCCTGCTCAATCGGATCCTGGTCGCTGCCGATCAGGATCCGGACCGGATCCAGCAGCATGGTGTGCGGCATGGACTCAGAGAGCTCCGGCGGCCGTGCGGTCGAGCACGCCCCCCAGATGGGAGGTGAGATTCAGACAGGTCACCACCGCAGGCTGGCCAGGATCGACGGGCATGTCGATCACGGTGACGCCGCCGTTCCCTTGTTTCACCGCCCAGATGTCGGCTGGGGACAGGCCGAGCAGGTGGCAGAGGATCGTTTTGTTCACAGCGTCGTGGGCCACCACCAGGGCCGTTTCCTCTGGATCCAGGCTCGCGGCGATCGTCGTCCAGGTGTGCACCGACCGTTCCCACACCTGTTGGATCGTTTCCCCTTCCGGCATCTGCACCGTATGCGGCGAGCGTTTCCATTCCGCCAGCAGATCGCCCCACTGGGCCTGAATCTCCGCTTCCAACTTGCCTTCCCAGAGTCCGTGGCCGATCTCCACCAGCCCCCCGGTCACGGTGAGGGGCACCCCGGGGTGGGAGCGAAGAATGCCCTCCGCCGTCTGCCGCGGGCGCGACATGGAGCTGCTGTAGGCCCGTTGCAGCGGCACGGGTGCGAGGAAGGCGCGGGCCGCTTCCGCCTGGGCGTGGCCGTTGGCGTTGAGGGGGATATCGATCTGTCCCTGGAAGCGGCCATCCCGGTTCCAGTTCGTTTCACCGTGGCGGACGAGCACCAGACGGGCGCCCTTGCCCTTGGCCGGCAAGGGCTGACCGAGATGGCTGCTGTTGTTGAGGCACTCGATCTGAACGCTGTGCCCCTCGCCGCTCGGCTGGAGGTTGAAGACCGACAGGGAGGCGTTGTCGAGTTGCAGGCGTCGGAAGCCACGCTCCGGTTCTCCCAGCAGCACCAGGATCAGGCAGCGCAGGATCGCGTTGTGTCCCACCACCAGAACAGTGCTGTCGCCATCCACTGGATGGCGTTGCAGCAGGGTCTGAAGGAAGTGGCGCGCCTGCTCCATCAGGTCGGGGATCGGGCGATAGCGGCTGCCATCCGCCCGGGTGAGCTCCAGCTCTTCCGGCCGGAGCCTCCAGGCCTGGTAAGCCTCCGGATCGCGTTGGGCGCGCTCATCGGCGGTCAGTCCGCTCCAGGGTTCCAGGTCGACTTCCAGCAGTCCCTCATCCAGCACCGGTTGCAGGTTGTCGCTGCGCACGCCCAGGATCGCGGCGGTGGTGGCTGCGGCCCGCTGAAGCGGCGAGCTGTAGACAGCGTCGAGGGGGAGATCGATCAGGGCCTGGCCGGTGCGACGGGCTTGGTTCTCCCCTTCGCTCGTCAGCACCGAGAGGTCATTGCGGCCCTGAATGCGCCGCTCCACATTGAAACTGCTCAGGCCATGGCGAACCAGGAGAAGACGCAAGGTCACCGCATCAAGGCGTAGGCGCGGTCATCGTATGGGCCCGTTCTGCCGTCACGGTGTCACCCACATGTCCCGGTCGCCGGGGAGAATCGACACCAGTTGCCGCCGGTCCGTTGACCTCCCCTCCGATCGGACGCATCGCTTCCTTCAAAGGCTTCCTGGCCGTTCTGTCCCTGCTGCTGGCGGTGACCGTCTGGGTTGTGGGGTTGATGGACAGCCTCAGTCGACCTTCGGTGGCCCCCGCCTTGTCGCAGCAGCAGCAGGAGATGGCCCTCCTGGCGGGCCCAGCCTTGCCCGAACCGGTCCGCCCTCTCCTGGTGGGGGCTGATCCTGCTCAGGTCCTCCTGGAGTCTCTCCAGGAGATTCCTCTGGATCGCCTCGATGACCGTCAGCGTCTGCTGCTGGCCGCTCTCGAGACCGATGCGGAGCAGCAACAGCGGCTGCTGGCAGCTCCCCTGGGTGGTGCTGCATTGAATCCGCTTCAGCGGGCCCTCGCGGACGATTCAGACCGAACCAGCCTCTCGTCGGCTGAACGGCGGCTCCTGGAGGTGGCTCCGGCAGACCCGCTGCTCCGGCAGGTGAGCTGTCTGGCCTTGGGCGGCACGGCACAGGAGTGTCAGCAGCCCGCTGTCGCCCGCTCCACCGCCCGGCGTCTGTTGTTGGCCGAGCTGCTCCCCCTGCTCGCGCTGCTGTTGGGAGTCGGTTTGCTCCTGCGCCATCTCTGGTTGCTGTGGCGTCGTGACCTACCGCGCTGGCCCAGGCTTCAGGGGCTTCCCCTCAGTCTCATCGACATGGTGCTGCTGGTGGCCGGAGGGTTCGTGGTGCTCGGTGAAGTGCTGCTGCCCCTGGTGGTCAGTCCGCTCACGAGCTGGATCACGCGCGATCTCCGCGGCCCTCTCAGTCAGGCTGCCGCCGTTGTCGTGGGCTACTCCGCTCTGGCTTTGCCGCCGCTGCTGATCATCAAGCAGCAGCTCGGCGGTCTCGACTGCCGCGAAGCGCCGGAGGGAGGCTGGCTGCAGTGGCGGCTGCAGCCGGTGAGCCAGGGCCTCGTGCAGGGCGGAAGGGCCTGGCTGATGGTGATGCCTCCGGTGGCCTTGACCGGCTGGTTGATGGGGCGCTTGCTCGGTGATCAGGGTGGGAGCAACCCTTTGCTTGAGCTGGTGTTGCGCAGTCGGGATGGCTGGGCCCTGGCCCTCCTGGCCACCACCGCGGTGCTGCTGGCCCCCTTGTTTGAGGAAATGGTGTTCCGCGGCGTGCTGCTACCGGTGCTGGGGCGCAGCATCGGTCGCGGTTGGAGCGTGCTTCTGAGTGCGCTCGTCTTTGCTGTGGCCCATCTCAGCATCGGTGAGTTGCCGCCGCTGCTCGTGTTGGGGCTGGGGCTGGGGCTTCTGAGACTGAGCAGCGGTCGACTCTTCCCCTGCGTGGTGATGCATGCCTTCTGGAACGGCGCCACCTTCCTCAATCTGATCTTGTTGGCCTGAAGGGGAACGGGCCTGTGAGCATCTGATGTTTCGAGCTTGCGGCAGTACGTTCGGAATGGTTCACTGGCCCATTGGTCGGTCTGTGCCGTGACTGCCGTTCCCCAACCTCGATCTGCGTCTGCTGCGCGGAGCAACACGAACAATGCCTTGGAGTTGATTCAAGGGTCGTTGTCGGCGCAGAAAGTGGCCCGGCGATCCCCCTTGCTGGCAGGACTGCATCGTGCCGCTGACGGCAGCCTGGTGGGGGTGTTTGCGGCTGTGCTGGTGCTCACCGGGTTGACGCTGCATTGGCAGCACCGCTGGACCCTGGCGTTTCAACGGCTGGACGACACCCGTTCCCTGTCCCACCGCCTCACCGAGTCCACGGCCATGCTGGAGCGGCATCTGCTTGAGAAGGGGCGTCTCCCCAAGACCCTGGTGCCCACCAAGGTGTCGAATCTCGTGTATCTCGAACGCCCGAAGCCGGCCTCGAAGCCCAAGGTCGACCATCTGGCGATGATCGGCGCCTGGATGGAGGAACCCATCCATCAGGGGTATTGAGCTGATGCCTGTCTCGACGGAGCGCCGGGCCCGTCCGCAGCGGCGGCTCCGCCAGCAGGTCGTGCGCCTCGAGCCCGTCCCTGCTGGTCGGATGCGTCTGGTCTTTGCCCTCCTCTGCGTGGGTCTGGTGGGCCTGATCGGCAGGATGGCCTGGCTCCAGGTGGTGCAGAGCGATGCCCTGGAGGCCCGGGCCCGTTCCCTTCAGACCCAGACGACCGATCCTCTGGGGAAGCGTCGACCGATCGTCGATCGCTCAGGCCGCTTGGTGGCACTGGATGAGGAACGGTTTCGGCTCTGGGCCCACCCTCGTTATTTCAATTTTCCCGGCGACGATCCCCAGCAGGTGCGCCCTCCACTGGATGTGGCCCGACGCCTCTCGGGATTGCTGGCCGTGCCGATGGCGGAGCTCATGAAGCGCATGGGAGACCGCCCATCGGGCATTCGCCTGGCCGAAGCCATCGATCCGGAAACGGCGGCCGAAATTCGACGTCTCGGCATCAGTGGTCTTGATCTCGAGGCCTATCCCTATCGGGTGTATCCCCAGGGAGATCTGTTCGCCAATGTGGTGGGTTTTCTTAATCAGGAGCGCGTGCCTCAGGCGGGTCTGGAACAGAGCCGACATGACGACCTGCTGCGCCACGAGCAGTCGCGCAGCCTGCGCCGAGGAGCCGATGGCACGCCTCTGCCCGACAACCTCAGCCCCGGGGTGTTCTTTGGCGATGATCTTCGTCTCCAGCTCACCCTCGATGCCCGCCTGCAGCAGCTGGCGGCCAAGGCTCTCACCGCCCAGGTGAAGCAGTGGAAGGCCAAGAAAGGTGTGGCAATCGTGATGGATGTGCGCAACGGCGAACTGCTGGCGCTCGCCTCCACCCCCACCTACGACCCGAATCGTTACTGGTCGTTCGCTCCGGGGCGTTTCCGCGAGTGGTCGGTGCAGGATCTCTATGAACCAGGCTCGACGTTCAAGCCGATCAACCTGGCTATCGCCCTGCAGGAGGGGGTGATTCAACCGAAAGGATCGGTGAATGATGTGGGGCAGCTGCAGATCGGCGGTTGGCCGATCTTCAACCACGATCGACAGGCCAATGGCGTGATCGATTTCCCCACCTTGCTCCAGGTGTCGAGCAACGTGGGGATGGTGCAGGCGATGCGCAACCTCAAACCTTCCCTTTACTGGGACTGGTTGGAACGGCTGGGGCTGGAAGCGCGACCCGATACCGATCTGCCCGGGGCCCAGGCCGGTCAGCTGAAGACGAAAGAGCAGTTCACCAGTCAGCCGATCGAACCGGCCACCGCCGCTTTCGGTCAGGGCTTCGCCCTGACTCCCCTGAAACTCACCCAGCTGCACGCCATGCTGGCGAATGGAGGTCGCCTGGTCAGCCCCCACATCACCCGCGGTCTCCGCTCCGGCGATGCTCTGGCCGGCTCGAGTCCGCCGAAAGGTCAGCAGCTGCTCAAGCCTGAGGTCACCCGTACCGTGATGGCCTGGATGGAGTCGGTGGTCGATCAGGGCAGTGGCAAGGGGGTCAAGACGCCGGGATATCGCATCGGCGGCAAGACCGGCACGGCGCAGAAGGCGCGCAACGGGGTGTACATCCCCGGCGCCCGGATCTGCAGTTTTGTGGCCACCCTGCCGGTGAATGATCCTCGCTTCGTGGTGCTGGTGGTGGTGGACGAACCGCAGGGCGGCAATGCCTACGGCTCCACGGTGGCCGTGCCTGTTGCCAAACAGATCATCGATGGTCTGCTGGTCCTGGAACAGATTCCACCCCAGGTGCCCGCCACCGCCAAACGCGGGTGATTCAGGAGGCTGTCAGTTCGAAAACCGCCGCTACGTTACGGGCACTGAGCCTTTCTCAACCCCATGGCCACCCTTCTCGAGCAGTTGTCCGCCATGACCGTTGTCGTGGCCGACACCGGTGACCTTGAGGCGATCCGTCGATTCACTCCCCGGGATGCCACCACGAATCCTTCGCTAATCCTCGCTGCTGCACAGATTCCTGCCTATCAGAGCCTGATCGATGAGGCCCTGCGCTCCTCTCGCAAGCTCATCGGTGAGAACGCACCCGTGGAAGATGTGGTGCACGAGGCGCTGGATGAGATCAGTGTGATCTTCGGAAAGCAGATCCTCAAGATCGTTCCCGGCCGGGTGTCGACGGAAGTGGATGCGCGCCTCAGCTACGACACCGACGCCACGATCGCCAAGGGGCGCAAACTGATGCGGCTCTACAACGATGCCGGCATCAGCAACGATCGTGTGCTGATCAAGATCGCGTCCACCTGGGAAGGCATCAAGGCAGCTGAGATTCTGGAGAAGGAAGGCATCCACTGCAACCTCACCCTGCTGTTCGGTTTCGGTCAGGCGGTGGCCTGCGCTGAAGCCGGCGTCACCCTGATCTCTCCCTTCGTCGGCCGCATCCTCGATTGGTACAAGGCGGAGACGGGGCGCGACTCCTATCCGGGTCCGGAGGATCCAGGCGTGCTCTCGGTGACGCGGATCTTCAACTACTTCAAGACCTACGGCTACAAGACCGAGGTGATGGGGGCCAGCTTCCGCAACACCGACGAGATCGTGGAACTGGCTGGCTGTGATCTGCTCACCATTTCTCCCAAGCTGCTCGATCAGCTGCGTGAGAGTGACGCCGTGTTGACCCGCAAGTTGGATGGCGCCAATCCCACCAGCAGCGAGCCGCAGATTCACGTCGATCGGGAGCGCTTCGATGCCCTGATGCGCGACGACCGCATGGCGAGCGACAAACTGGGTGAGGGGATCAAGGGCTTCAGCAAGGCGATCGAAACCCTCGAACAGCAGCTCGCCCATCGCCTCGCCGAACTGGAGGGCGGTTCAGCGTTCCGTCATGCCGTGCAGGAGATCTTCCTGCTCAACGACATGAATGGTGATGGCTCGATCACGCGGGATGAATGGCTCGGCAGCGATGCCGTGTTCGATGCCCTGGATCAAGACCATGACGGCCGCCTCACACCCGATGAGGTGCGTCAGGGGTTGGGTGCGGCCCTGTCGCTCACGACCGTTTGATAGCGATCGTGTTAGTGGCTTCTTTACCTGGTGCGAGCACCATCGGGTCTTGACCTCTTCTCTTTTCCGTGAACGCTCTCGACACCATGCGTGCCCTCGCCGCCAAAGGCGAGTCCCACACCTTCAACGCCGGTGATGTGATCTTCTCCGCCGGTGATGGCGGCTCCTCGATGTTCGGTGTGCTGGAAGGATCTGTGCGTCTGAACTGGCTCACCGACAAGGGGCTTGAGGGGTATGAGGTGATCGAGGCTGGTCATGTGTTCGGTGCTGGCGCCCTGGTCACTCCGGATCACCGCCGTCTCGGCACCGCCGTGGCGGAGACCTCCTGTCGCCTGATCGAGATGAACAGGGAGAAGTTTCTGTTTGCTGTGCAGGAAGCACCGATGTTCGCCATCGAACTGCTGGCGTCGGTGGATGAGCGACTGCGTGACCTCAAGCTCAAGGCTCACACCTGAGTCGACAACCAGCGTTTCCCGCTGATCGACGCCGACCCTCCCTAGGGTCGGCGTTCTGTTTGGCAGGTGATGGCGGTGGCCGATCAGCCCCTGCAGCTGGTCTGGTTCAAGCGGGATCTGCGTAGCGTTGATCACCGGCCGCTGGCCCTGGCGCTCGAGCGTGGTCCAGTGCTGCCCCTCTACATCGTTGAGCCGCAGTTCTGGTTGCAGCCTGATGCGTCCGCACGCCAGTGGGCGTTCTGCCGTGAGGCTCTGGAAGCCTTGCGGGAGCGTCTCTCTGCGCTGGGTCAGCCCCTGGTGGTGCGGGTGGGCGATGCGGTGGAGGTGCTGGAACGGGCTCGCCTGCGGCTCGGTGTGGTGGCGCTCTGGAGTCATGAAGAAACAGGCAACGCCTTCACCTATGCCCGCGATCGCCGGGTGAAGGCCTGGGCGCGCAGTCACGGCATCCCCTGGCACGAGTGTCCTCAGTTCGGCGTGATTCGTGGTCTGCGCCGTCGCGAGGGTTGGGCGACCCGCTGGCAGGAGCGGATGGCGACGCCGCTCACGCCGGAGCCGCTTGCTCTGCCGCCGTTGCCAGCGATTCAGCCCGGTGCTCTGCCCTCGGCTTCAGACCTGGGTCTGGCGGCAGATCCCTGTCCTTGCCGTCAGCGCGGTGGTCGCCCGCAGGCTGAGACGGTGTTGCAGGATTTTCTTCAGCGTCGCGTTCAGCGCTACTCCGGCAGCATCTCCAGTCCGCTCACCGCCTTCGACGGCTGTTCCCGCCTGTCGCCCTATCTCACCTGGGGCTGCCTGTCGCTGCGGGAAGTGGTGCAGGCCAGTGCCTCCCTCGCCGGCCGGGGGGTGCGCAACTTTCGCTCCCGCCTCCACTGGCATTGCCATTTCATCCAGAAGCTGGAGAGTGAGCCGGCCATCGAGCATCGCGATTTCCATCCCTTCATGCGCGACATCCGTGCCTGGGATGCGGAGCGGTATCAGGCTTGGGCAGAGGGGCGCACGGGGTTGCCGTTTGTGGATGCCTGCATGCGCGCCCTGATCGCCCATGGCTGGATCAATTTCCGCATGCGGGCGATGCTCATGTCAGTGGCCACGTATCACCTCTGGCTCCCCTGGAGGGAAACCGGCCTCCATCTGGCCCGGTTGTTTGTGGATTACGAGCCGGGGATCCACTGGAGTCAGTGTCAGATGCAGTCCGGCAGCACATCGATCAACACGATCCGCATCTACAACCCGATCAAACAGGGCCTCGACCACGATCCCAAGGGTGTGTTCATCCGACGCTGGTGTCCGGAACTCGCCGATCGCCCCGATGTATGGCTGCATGAACCCTGGCGGGGCGGCGGTGATCATCCCGCCCCGATCGTCGATCCTGCCCAGGCGGCCAGGGAGGCTCGGGACAGGATCTGGGCGATCCGTCGCGCCGCCGGTTTTGATCGCATCGCCGATGCGATCCAGGAACGCCATGGCTCCCGCCGGGCTGGGCTCGCGCCGACGGGAGGCCGGGGCAGCCGCCGTCGGCGCCGGACTGACGTTGCTGACGCGTCGATGCGTCAGCTCAGCCTCCAGGTCGACATCGACCCGGCTTAACGCCGTTGCAGCAACAGGCGCCGGATCACCCGCTGGGCGATGTCTCCATATCCCATTTCACCGGAGAGGATCTGGGCGATCCGTTGGGGTGCTGTGGGGCGTTTGACCCCGAGCTGATACCCCACCTTCGGAAAGCGATAAAACACCTGGGCGATGCGTCGTCCCCAGGCCATCGAGTCGCCCCAGCGTTGCCGCATGCCCTTGCTGTAGCCGCGCAGATCGCTGCACTCTCCCCGTAACCAGCGGTTCAGGTGGGTGGCTGCCTCGCAGCCGCTCATCAGCGCAGGCCGCAGCCCTTCGGCGAGAAAGGGATCGCAGAGAGAGGCGGCATCCCCCACGGCCAGGAGTCCATCGCCATCGAGCCGCTCATGGCCGTTCCAGACCCGCAGGGAAGCGGTCTGGCGCAGGCCTGCGTCTGCGGGGAATCCAAGGTCGGGCAGGAGCTGCTGCAGGATCGCGTCGCTGGTGTCTGCCTGGCGCCCGATGAAGGTTCCCACCCCCACATTGACGCCATCGGCGATGGGAAAGGCCCAGGCGAAGCCGTGATGCACCAGGCCGAATTCAAATCGGGCCGCTCCGGGTTGCAGCGATCCCCGCCCCTGGAGGCGCACCGAGGTGGTGCTGGCCAGGTGCAGGCTTGAGGGCCCGAGCCCGAACCGCGCCGGCCAGGGGGAGCTGGAGCCGTCGGCGATCACCACCGCTCGGCCGCGCACGCTGCGTCCGTCCGTGGAGCGCACGCACCAATGCTCACCGTCCCGCTGGAGGTCATCGATGTCAAAGCCGCGCTCGATCCGGCACCCCTTCGCCATGGCCTCCTCCAGCAGCAGCTGATCCAGCCGTTCCCGGCGCACAATCCAGAACGGTGCGCTGCCGGGTAGCTCGGCAACCACCGGATCCGTGAGGCACCAACTGAAGTCGACGCGACGGATCACCTCCTCCACCGCCGGGGCGAGGGGAAAGGGGAACCACTGCTGCACGGAGGCCGCCATGCCGCCGCCACAGGGTTTGATGCGCTCGTTCCCGTCCCGCTCCAGCACCAGCACCCGATGGCCGGCAGCGGCGAGATGAAAGGCCGCTGCTCCACCGGCGGCGCCAGCGCCGAGGATCAGAACATCGGCGTCAAGACCGGCCACCGACTGGCTCATGCGAGGGATCTCACACTTTGAGGATGTCGGCTTCTTTGTCGGCGAGGTGGGTTTCGATTGCAGCGATGAAGCGATCCGTCAGCTTCTGGACCTTGTCTTGTTCATCGCGGCTCTGGTCTTCAGAGATTTCACCCTCTTTCTCCTGCTTCTTCACCTTGTCGATGGCATCGCGGCGGATGTTGCGCAGGGCCACTTTGCCTTCTTCGGCATATTTTGAGGCCAACTTGCAGAATTCCTTGCGTCGCTCCTCGGTGAGGGGAGGCACATTGATGCGGATCACTTTGCCGTCGTTGTTGGGAGTGAATCCCAGCTCACTCATGGCAATCGCCTTTTCAATCGCTGCCAGGGCGCTGATATCGAAGGGCTGGATCTGAATCGTTTGTGAATCGGGCGTCGACAGGGTGGCGAGCGACTTCAAGGGGGTGTCGGCGCCGTAGTACTCGACACTGATGCGGTCGAGCAGCGAAGAATTGGCACGACCGGTGCGGATCGTGTTGAACATGCGTTGGGTGGATTCCACCGATTTGTGCATGCTGGTTTCGAGATCGTTCTGCGACATGACGACGGTGCAGGAGTGTTTGAGGTTTTAGTTGCTGATGCGGGAACCAATGGATTCGCCGGCCACGGCTCTGCCGATGTTGCCGGGCTCGAACAGATTGAAAACCACAATCGGAATGTTGTTGTCTTTGCACAGGGCGATGGCGGTGCTGTCCATCACCGCCAGCTCCCCGCTCAGCACCTGCTGGAAGGTGAGGTGGTCGTAACGCACGGCGTTGGCATGCACGTTGGGGTCCCGGTCGTAGACCCCATCCACCTTGGTGGCTTTGAACACCACGTCGGCGCTGATCTCCGCTGCGCGCAGAGCGGCGGTGGTGTCGGTGGTGAAGAAGGGATTGCCGCAACCCGCTCCGAACACCACCACCCGGCCCTTTTCGAGATGGCGGATCGCCTTGCGGCGGATGTAGGGCTCAGCCATTTCCTGCATGGCGATGGCTGTCTGCACCCGGGTTTCCACCCCCGCCCGCTCCAGGCCGTCCTGGAGGGTGATCGCATTCATGACTGTGGCCAGCATTCCCACATAGTCGGCGGTGGCTCGATCCATCCCCGCAGCCGATCCCTTGAGGCCGCGAAAGATGTTGCCGCCACCCACAACAATCGCGAGCTGGGTGCCTCCGGCAACCACGCGGGCCACGTCTTCAGCGATGGATTGAACGATGGCGGGGTCGATTCCATACCCCTGATCTCCCATCAGCGCTTCGCCGCTGAGTTTGAGAAGGGCACGTGCGTAAGCCATGCTGCATCCAGATCTTGATGACAGTAGCAACAGGCTTCAAGCACAACAGCCTTCAGCAACCCTCGCGGGAGACGGGCTGGTGCGGCGTGCCATTTCTCGCTTGGATGGGGCAGTGCCAGAGCCTTCATGCCGGAGTCGCAGGAGCCACGGAGCGGGGTGATGGCCCGCCTCACGCTCTCCGCGCTGGATCGCGCCAGCCGTGATCCCTCCTGTTGGCGTGATCCGATCGTGCATCGGGCGCTTCTGGTCAGTGGTCTGTCGGTGTTGACCACCGCCTCCACCCTGCTGCTGGCTGATCTCGAGCAGACGTAACTCAGTTCTCAACACCCCTCAGTACTCCACACCCGCCTGGGCTTTCACCCCCTGTTCCCGGAAGGGGTGGCGGACCAGGGTCATCTCTGTGACCAGGTCAGCGCGGTCGATCAACCCTGAGGGAGCGCCGCGACCGGTGAGGGCCACATGGGTGAGCTCCGGTCGGGTGTCAAGGCCGGCGATCACCTGCTCCAGCGTCAGGTAGCCGAGCTTGAGAGCCACGTTGATCTCATCGAGGATCACCAGCTGATGCTCGCTGCTGCGCAGGTAGTGGAGCGACTGCTGCCAGGCCCCCTGCACCAGCTCCCTGTCCCGTTCACGATCCTGCGTCACCCAGGTGAAGCCCTCCCCGAGGGCATGCCACTGGAGAGCGTCGCCGAAGGCCTGCAGTGCGCGTGCTTCTCCGGGTTCCCAGCCGCCTTTGATGAACTGCACCACCGCCACCCGTTCGCCGTGCCCGAGAGTGCGCAGGGCGAGACCAAGGGCTGCAGTGGTCTTGCCCTTGCCATGCCCGGTGAACACCATCACCAGCCCCTTCTCAAGTGACCGTTCCCGGAGCCGCTGCTGCTGCACCTCCTCCCGGCGCCGCATCCTGGCCCGGTAGGCCTCCGCATCCCGCTCCGGTGCCAGATCCCCTCCCATCCCGAGGGCGTCGGCGGACTGGTCGAGGTCGTGGGCGGATCCGGTCTCTCCCGAGGTCATGGCGTTGGTGTGGGGTCCGGGGGCAGCATGGCCGCTGGCGGTCGCTGCGCCACGATCCGTTGCAGGGCATCCCCCGCCAGTCGCTCCTGGTCCACCGCCCCAAAGCCAAGCCGTTCCAGCTCGGCAGGCAGATTGTCCTGCAGCAGGTCGAGGGCGGTGTCGGTTTCAAACAGGGCGCAGAACAGCTGTTGTGGGAGTCGCAGCCAGGCTCCGGCGGGATGGAGGTCCACAATCACCAGCCAGCCGCCGGGGCGCAGCAACCGATAAGCGCTCTTCAGCACCCTCTGCCGTTCCGAGCGGGTGAACTCATGCAGCGCCAGGCTGATCTGAAGCCCCTCAAACTGCTCGCTCTCAAGGGGCGGCTCCTCCGCCAGGCCTTCCACCCGTTGCAGCTCCGGATACCGTTGCGCCGCAAGGCTCAGCGCCCTTGGCGACACATCCAGGCCGGTGACCGAAAACCCGCAGGCCAACCAGGGAGTGGCTGCCTCGCCACTGCCGCAGCAGAGATCGAGCACGGGAGCTCCGGGGGGCAATCGGGAGGCCAGGCCGTCCAACCCCAGGCGGCGCAACCGGCCCACACCCCCCACCGCTGCAGCCGACAGCGCCGTGACCATGTCGTAAAGCCAGCGATGGCGATAGGCGAGCTGGCGCAGGGGAGTGCTCATGGAAGTGGATGCAATCGGGACGGGCCGGCTCAGGCCTTGAGGCGAGCGAGGGCGGCATCCACCGCCTGCTGCTGATCTCGGCGGGTGATCCAGTGGTGGTAGGTGCGGGTGTGAATGGCCACGGAGTGCCCCATCATCCTGGCCGCCACCGTGTCGGGTAGGCCGATGTGGATGGTGCGCACGGCCCAGGCATGGCGCAGGTCGTAGGGCGTCAGCGGCAGCCCGTAGCGACGGAACTGCTCCGCGACCCGACGGCCCACCTGCTGCAGGGTGGTGCGGCGCAGATCGGTGCAGACCGGCGGCAGTGCCTCGTGACCATCACCCAGGTGGTGGAGATCGAAGCGTTCCACCCAGTCTGGATGGAAGGGCCAGACCTGGTGTTCGCCCGTTTTGGTGGTGGGCAACACCCGGATCACCCGATCCCCGCCCGCGCGCAGGCTCGACAGGTCGCTGAAGAACACCTCGTGGTTGCGCAGTCCGAAGGTCGCCATCAGGCCGAAGGCCAGGCGCCAGCTTCGGTTGGGGATCAACAGGAAGGCTTCGAGGATGTCGGCGTCGCTGGGGAGCTGGCGGAAGCGGGCGCGGTGCAGGCCATAGCCCCCCGCCCGGGCCCGCCAGTCCTCCGGCAAGGCGAGGTCGGCGTGGACGGCCAAGGCCTGGAGGGCCGTGGCGCACTGCTGACGGCTGCGGCTGCCCTCGCCATAACTCTCCAGCGTGATGCGCAGGAGCTCCGTCCCCAGAGGGAGGTTGTGCTCGCTGGCCAGGCTCCTGAGGCGCCGGAGGTAGGGCCGGTACGCCGCAGTCCAGGTGCTGCGGCTGCCCGCCGCTGAGCGCCGCCGTCGCGGGTCCGCAAAGAAGGCCTGCTCAAATTGTTCGAGCTGGTGCTCGAGCCTGGGGGCGGCCGCGGCGTTGCTGGAAGCGATCCCTTTGGCGTCTGCGGCCCATTGGTCCCAGCGGAACTGCTGGCGGCGCAGCTGCAGATCGACCAGCTGCAGGGTGCGCTCCGCCTCCCGTAGTCCTTGGGCATCCGCTGGTAGCCCGAGGCTGAGGCGCTGGGTTCGGGTGGCATGCGGCGTCTGCCGGCAGGGCAGGGGACCGCGCAGGTTGAGCTTCCGTCCGCGCTGCTCAAGGCGCAGCCGGATGCCCTCCGCCGCCAGGGAGGCATTGATTCGTGCCAGGTCGACGCTCAGATCCATGCCCCGGGTCTGCCGCCGCCACCATCGCGTTGATGGGGGTTACGCTCAAGCCCCTCATGCCCCGCACATCCCCCATGGCCCGGGTCGGCGTCCTTCTTCTCAACCTCGGGGGACCTGAACGGATTCAGGATGTGGGTCCTTTTCTCTACAACCTTTTCGCGGATCCGGAGATCATCCGTTTGCCGATTCCGGCCCTGCAAAAGCCCCTGGCCTGGTTGATCAGCACCCTGCGCAGCAGCAAGTCACAGGAGGCCTATCGCTCCATCGGCGGCGGTTCACCACTGCGCCGGATCACGGAGCAGCAGGCGCGGGAGCTCCAGAGTGTGTTGCGTCAGCGGGGAGTCGAGGCCACCACCTACGTGGCCATGCGCTACTGGCACCCGTTCACAGAGTCGGCCGTGGCCGATATCAAAGCTGATGCCATGGATGAGGTGGTGGTTCTGCCCCTGTATCCCCACTTCTCGATCAGCACCAGCGGTTCCAGTTTTCGCGAACTCCGGCGTCTGCGTCAGCTCGATCCTGCGTTTCAACAGCTGCCGATCCGCTGCATCCGCAGCTGGTTTGACCACCCCGGCTATGTGCGGGCGATGGCGGAGCTGATCGCCGAGCAGGTGCGTGCGTCGGAGCGGCCCGAGGAGGCCCATGTGTTCTTCAGTGCCCACGGGGTGCCGAAGAGCTACGTGGAGGAGGCCGGCGACCCCTATCAACGGGAGATCGAGGCCTGCACCGCTCTGATCATGGCGGAACTTGAGCGCCTGATCGGACGCCCTAATCCCCACACCCTTGCCTACCAGAGCCGGGTCGGCCCCGTGGAATGGCTGAAGCCCTACACCGAGGAAGCACTGGAGGCCCTCGGTGCCGCCGGCACCCGCGACCTGGTGGTGGTGCCCATCAGTTTCGTGAGCGAGCACATCGAGACGCTTGAGGAGATCGACATCGAATACCGCGAACTGGCCACCGAGGCCGGCGTGGTGCATTTCCGTCGTGTTCCCGCCCTCGACACCTACCCCCCGTTCATCGAAGGTCTGGCCGATCTCGTCAGTGCCAGCCTCGAGGGCCCGGAGATCAATCTGGATCAGGCGGCGGAACTGCCCACCAAAGTGAAGCTCTATCCCCAGGAGAAGTGGGAGTGGGGTTGGAACAACAGCTCGGAGGTGTGGAATGGGCGCCTCGCCATGATTGGTTTCTCGGCATTTCTGCTCGAGCTGATCACCGGTCAGGGTCCCCTGCATGCCCTCGGCCTGCTCTGAGCATCGGATTGGCTGGGCCCTTAATCTTGAGGGTCAGACCCGTGTGATGCCGCAGTGACCCTGACTTCCGCCCCCTCGGTCTCCCAAGGATCCGATCAGGTCGGTCATCGCCGAATCACCGGCGCTGAGGCACTGATGGATGCCCTGCGTCTCCATGGTGTCGACACGATTTTCGGTTACCCCGGCGGGGCCATCCTGCCCATCTATGACGCTCTTCACGTGGCCGAAGGCCAGGGTTGGGTCCAGCACATTCTGGTGCGGCATGAGCAGGCCGGCACCCACGCTGCGGATGCCTATGCCCGTGCCACAGGCAGGGTTGGTGTCTGTTTCGGCACCTCAGGACCTGGAGCCACCAACCTGGTGACAGGCATCGCGACGGCCCAGATGGATTCGGTGCCCATGGTGGTGATCACCGGGCAGGTGCCCCGGGCGGCGATTGGCACCGATGCGTTCCAGGAAACCGACATCTTCGGCATCACGCTGCCGATCGTGAAGCACTCCTGGGTCGTGCGTGACCCCGCGGATCTCGGTGCGATCGTCGCCCAGGCCTTCCTGATTGCCGCCAGCGGTCGCCCCGGTCCTGTCCTGATCGATATTCCCAAGGATGTGGGCCAGGAGGAATTCGATTACGTGCCTGTGGAACCCGGCTCGGTGATCCCGGCCGGGTTCCGTCAGCCTGCCGCTCCGGAGGATGGCGCTATCGCTGCAGCTCTGGATCTGATCGAACAGGCCAACCGCCCGCTTCTCTACGTGGGGGGTGGAGCGATTTCCGCCTTCGCTCACGACAGCCTGCGCGTGCTGGCGGATCGGTTCCAGATCCCGGTCACCACCACCCTGATGGGAAAGGGCGCCTTCGATGAGAACGATCCACTGTCGGTGGGCATGCTGGGCATGCATGGCACCGCCTACGCCAATTTCGCTGTCACCGAGTGTGATCTTCTGATTGCGCTCGGAGCCCGTTTTGATGATCGTGTCACCGGCAAGCTGGATACTTTCGCGCCCCGGGCGCGGGTGATCCACTTCGAAATCGACCCGGCGGAAATCGGCAAGAACCGGCAGGCGGATGTGGCCGTGCTCGGCGATCTCGGCCTCAGTCTTGCCCGGATGGTGGAGATGAGTCTGCAACGTCGCGAGGAGCCAAGAACGGCCGCCTGGCTGCAGCGCATCGAGGCCTGGAAGCAGCGCTATCCCCTGGTGGTGCCCCCGCCGGAAGGGGCGATCTATCCCCAGGAGGTGCTGATGGCGGTGCGTGAGTGTTCCGATGACGCCATCGTGACCACCGATGTGGGCCAGCATCAGATGTGGGCGGCGCAATACCTGCGCAACGGACCCCGCGGCTGGATCAGCAGCTCAGGTCTCGGCACGATGGGCTTCGGCATGCCGGCGGCGATCGGCGCCCAGATGGCCTGCCCGGAACGACAGGTGATCTGCATCGCCGGTGACGCCAGCATCCTGATGAACATTCAGGAGCTGGGAACTCTGGCGGCCTATGGCCTGCCGGTGAAGGTGGTGATTGTGAACAACCACTGGCAGGGCATGGTGCGCCAGTGGCAGGAAAGTTTCTACGACGAGCGTTATTCCGCTTCCGACATGCTCAATGGCATGCCTGATTTCATTGCTCTGGCCCGATCCTTCGGTGTCGACGGGGTGAAGATCAGCGATCGGGAGGCCCTCCGGAGTGATCTGAACGCCGCACTCCAGGCACCGGGGCCGATGCTGATTGATGTGCACGTTCGCCGGGGCGAGAACTGCTACCCGATGGTGCCACCGGGCAAGAGCAATGCCCAGATGGTGGGCCTGCCCGCCCACCCAGAACTGGCGATGGACACGACCCGCTCCTGTGCCGCCTGTGGGGCGACCACCGCCCACGAGCACCGTTTCTGCCCTTCCTGCGGGGCCTCGCTCTGATGGGTCGCTGGTTCGGGGCCGGTGTGCTCGTCTTGATGCTGCTGTGGATGCCCTTCAAGGCCGCAGCGGCCGAGGTGCTGCAGGTGCGCACGCCATCCCTGCTGCAGGTGGGCGATCACAACCGCACGTACACGGTGCGCCTGGCCTGCGTCGCCGTGGATCCTGGCTCCGAGGCTGAAGCTCTGGCCTGGCTGAAGCAGGAGCTGCCCCGCCGGCGTCGGGTCAACCTCCGCCCTGAAGGCAGCGACGATGGTGTCCTGCTGGCCAGGGTGACGCCACTCGGTGATGGGAGGGATCTTTCGCAGGGACTGGTTGCCGCCGGATTCGGGCGTGACACCTGCGCCTCTGCCAAGCTCTGAATGGGTCGCAATCGCGTCGCTGCCGGAGTGGTGATGGTGCCGTGTGTGCTGCTCGGCGCTGCTTTTCTGAGCACAGCGGTGTGGACCGATGCTGCGGGTGAGAATCGCTCCCTGGCGCTGGGTCTGGGCGTGATGTTGCTGCTGGCGGGCCTGGCGGCGCTGTGGCTCCCGGCAGCAGCCGAAGCCGAGCCTGAACCCGAACGCGACTCCGATCCCGGGGATTCCATCACAATCCCCGACGAATCTGATTCCGCTCCCTAAGTTGCAGTGTCACTGCCCTGTGCATCGCCATGGCTGCCTCGTCGGAGGCTCCAACCCACACCGGCGTTGATCACGCCTCCGCGGGGTCTGAGCGATCAGAGGCTGCATCGTTCCTGCGGGCGCTGCCATCGCGACGCTGGTCTTTCGTCAGGCTGTTCCTGATCACGGCGAGTCTGCTGGGCTGTCAGGCGATTGCGGCCAGTCAGCGTCCCCGATCGGCAGCTGCGATCCTGCTTGCTGATGGGCCGGCTCGAGCCAGGGTCTCCTTCCTCCAAGGTCTTCAGCTCGGTGATGCGGCCGTGCGGGCCTGTGGCCTGCAGTCCGTCGGCGTCGACTGGCGCACGCTGCCCTGGGACAGCGACCCCGGCTCAGCGTTCCCCTCCGGCATGGCACCTCCGCTGCTGGTGTCTCCCTTCGCTGCCGATCTGCGTGCCTTCGCTCAGCTGGCGGAGTCCACCGACAGCCGGGTGCTTCTGCCCTTTCAGAGGGGAACCTCACTGCAGGGCCTCAAAGCCATGGAGTCCGGCACCAGATTTTCGCCCCTGCGGCCTTCACGCGACACCGATCTGCGGGCTCTGGCTCAGGACGCCATCCGTCGCGGTTGGACCCGGATGGTGGTGGTGAGCGATCCGGGCACCATCGAAGCGGATGCTGCCGCCCCCTTCGTCAGCCTGGTGCAAGGGGACGGGGGGCAGGTGCTCTCCTACACCGATGCGTTGGTTCAGGAGGTGGACCCTGCTGATCCCGACCGCCTGCGACTGCTGGCGCAGGATCTGGCCTGGTTGGCGCCCGATGCCCTGGTGATGGCAGCGCCTCCCCGGGGGCGCCTGGCCGAAGCGCTCCGCCGTGCCCAGCGCGATGGCGCCTTCGCTCCGGCCGCTCCCGCCTGGATCTGGCCGCTCTCCGCCGATCAGGTCACCGACCTGAAGGAGCAGCCCTGGCCCCAGCTGGCCCTGCTCCGGCCCGCCGTCGGTCCCGGCTGGGAGAGCTTTGCCCAGCGCTTTCAGGAGCGTTACGGACAGCAACCCGATCAGCTGGCCGGAGCCGGCTACGACACCGCCCGCCTGCTGGCGCTGGCCTCGGTGGCCCCCGCCCCTGTGTCCTCGGAAGGCAGCCGCGATCCCCTTGGCTGGATCGATCCAGAGGCCTCACCCCTGCCGCTCTGTGAGGCGATTGTGCGCCGACGTGCCGGCCAGGCTGTGCGCCTGGAGGGGGTGAGCAGCGGCCTCGATCTTCGGCCTGCCCAGGCGCCTTCAGGGGAAGCTCTCACTCGCCTCATCGCCGCTCGGTAAGGTTTTCAGTAGGTCTGGCGGGCAACGGCCGTGCTGCGGTTGAGCGAAGTTCGGCTCCCCCTCGATCACGGGCCCGAAGATCTGGAAGCGGCGATTTTGCGCAGGTTGCGCGTGCCTGCGGAGCAATTGATTCGCCACCGCCTGGTGAAACGCAGCATCGATGCGCGTCGTCGCGACCGCATCCAGCTGATCTACAGCGTGGATGTGGAGGTGCGTGGGGAGAGTGGTCTGCGACGTCGGCATCGCGATGATCAGCGCATCCGGTTGGCACCTGAAACCACGTACCGCCCGGTGGCACAGGCGCCAGCCGGATTTCCGCATCGGATCGAGCAGCGCCCTGTGGTGGTGGGGGCTGGACCCTGCGGCTATTTCGCCGCCCTGGTGCTGGCCCAGATGGGGTTCAGGCCTCTCCTGCTGGAGCGTGGCCAGCCGGTGCGCCAACGCACCGCCGATACGTTCGCGTTCTGGAGGGGAACGACGCCTCTCAATCCGGAATCGAACGTGCAGTTCGGTGAGGGCGGGGCCGGAACCTTCTCCGATGGCAAGCTCTACAGCCAGGTGAGCGATCCAGAGCATTACGGACGCAAGGTGCTGGAGGAGCTGGTGGCGTGCGGGGCCAATCCCGAGATCCTCACGGTGCATCGGCCCCACATCGGCACCTTCAAGCTCGCCACCGTCGTGCGGGGGCTGCGAGCCAGGGTGGAAGCGCTCGGTGGTGAGGTGCGCTTCGGGGCCAAGGTGGAGGAGCTCCAGCTCGAGCCCCTGCCTGAGCCCCGGGCCGACGGCAAGGTCCAGCACCTGGTGGGCCTGAGCCTGGCCGATGGCACGACCGTTCCCTGTCGCCAGTTGCTGCTCGCCCCTGGTCACTCGGCGCGCGACACCTTCGACATGCTGGATCGGATCGGCGTGGCGATGGACGCCAAGCCGTTCGCTGTCGGCCTGCGGATCGAACACCCTCAGCCCCTGATCGATCAGGCCCGCTGGGGGGCGCAGGCGGGCCATCCACGGCTGGGTGCGGCGGAATACAAGCTGGTTCACCACGCCAGCAACGGACGTTGCGTCTACAGCTTCTGCATGTGCCCCGGGGGCCTGGTGGTCGGAGCCACCAGCGAGGCCGGCCGGGTGGTGACCAACGGCATGAGTCAGCACACCCGCAATGAGCGCAATGCCAACAGTGGTCTGGTGGTGCCGGTGGATGCGGAGGAACTGACCGCTTTCGCCCGCTATGCCGGCGATCCGCTTGCCGGTGTGGCGTTTCAGCGAGCGCTCGAGGAGCGGGCCTTTCACCTCGGCGGCGGCGATCACAGCGCTCCTGTGCAACGCCTGGAGGACTTCCTCGCTGATCGCCCCTCCACCAGGCTGGGCACGATTGAACCGTCGTATCAACCGGGAACCAGGCCCGCTGATCTGCGCAGTGCCCTGCCGGCGCCGATGATCGAGGCTCTGCAGGAGGCCATCCCTCGGTTCGCCGCGCGCCTGGAGGGGTATGACCATCCGGATGCCGTGCTCACCGGCGTGGAGACCCGCACCTCATCTCCCGTGCGGCTGCCTCGCGATTCAAGTTTTGAATCGATCAACACCCTGGGGCTCACACCAGCGGGGGAGGGAGCCGGTTACGCCGGCGGCATCCTGTCGGCAGCCATTGATGGCATCCGCGCTGCGGAAGCGGTGGCACTCCGGATCCTCGCGGCTGAGTCGGGCTGAGCGGTCAGCTGGCGGCCTGGGAGACGATGCCACTCCATTGGACCGCCTTCACCTGATCCCGGCGCCAGGAGTGGAACAACTCCGGTTCGCTGACGGTGCAGAGCGGGCAGCGACTGATGTGTTCCGCCTGCAGTCCCTCGCCGATCAACTGGGCCGTGGCGGCTTGGCGGATGTCGAGTCGACAGCGCCCGGGTTCCGGGTCGTCCGACACGATGCCGGCCTGGTGATCCGCAGGCACGCTGGCCAGCACCTGCTGGGCGACATCGAGAGCCACCTGGTAGCGGGGACCGCTCACGGCCGGGCCCAGGGCCACTACCAGCTGCTCCCGCCGGGCGCCACGTTGCTCCAGTCGGCTGATGGCCTCGGGCAGGATGCCGGCGGCCACTCCACGCCAGCCGGCATGGCAGGCGGCCACATGGCCATGGTCTGGATCGGCGATCAGCACCGGGGTGCAGTCGGCGCCACAGACCCAGAGGCTCTGGCTTCCCCGATCACTCACCAGACCGTCGGCAGCAGGCCAGGGTGGCGCCTTGGCCTCGGAGGCTTCCAACACCAAGGCGCCATGCACCTGCTGCGGACGATGCACGCTGACGCCGGCCGAAACATAGGCCGCCAGGGCATCAGGGTCCCGTCCCTGCCAGCGACGCGTGAAGAAGCCATGCTCAAACCCCTGCTCCTGCAACAGGTCGGCGCTGAGGTAGTAGCCGCCATAGCAGCCGATCCAGGTCCACCCCTGGAGCGGGTTGAAGCGGCTGTCGGGCTGGGCCAACGGATCGCTGCTCATGCCGGTCATGGCTCCGGTTGATCCCGCAACATCCAGAACCCCTCAAACCGAGGCGTTTCCGGCGTGGTCTGCACAGCGATGAACTGCAGACCACCGACCTGCTCCCGTGCCGTGTCCAGCTCACGCCGTGTGGTGTTGGCAGCCTCCGGCTCGAGGTCCGTCACCAGCCAGGCGTCGTCCTGGCCGGCGTCGAGCACCAGCTGGCAGCCCTCCACCCGCAGGCGAACGGGTTCCAGGCCACCGAGCCAACCCGCCAGGGCAAGGGCGCGGCTGCGGCTGAACAAGCGAAGGCCTGGCACGGGGTGATCCGCTGCCAGAGCAGCGGGGATCGGCAGCAGGTCGTGGAAGCCCAGGGACCAGTCTTCGGCGTCGCGAAGGCTGCCGAGAGGCAGCGAGGCCCAGCTCCAGGCATCGCCGCGCACCGCTTCCGGCAGGGGGAGCGCTGGGGTCGGGGTCGGCGCCGGTGAAGGTGCCAGAGGACCGGCCATGAAGCCCTCCTCAGCCGGGTAGACCTCCCGTTCCCGCTGGGCCAGCCAGTCGATCAGGGCGTAGGTGCGCCGACTGGGGCGGACTTCCAGGCCGAGTTCTGTTCCGGCCCGCTGCACCATGGTGCGCATGGCACTGCGCCAGCAACGCAACCGTTGCGGGGGTGACCATCCTTCCCTCTGGGCAAGATCAAGTGCGTCCCGGAGGGCTGAGGCCAGCCAGGTGGAATTCACCTCTCCAGCAGGACAGCGACGCTCGTAGCGGAAGGGAGGGCGGCCGGAACGATCGGGACTGCCCGTGATGAGCAGCTCCCAGCGTTTTTTGCCATCGGCCTCCAGGATCGGACGTGAATAGAAGTCGAGCTCCCAATCGGCCTGGCGGCTGATTCGGGAATCGGCGCTGCCATCACTGGAGGCGGGTTCGGCCGTGATCATCCGGCAGATTGTTCTTGCTGCCTGAGGACGTTACGAGCCCTGTTGGCCCGATCGGCGGCTTCCGCCATCACGGTGTCCTTCTCGATCAACAGCTCTCCGGGTTGCCCTTCCAGCAGGGCGGTGTTCAGGGCGATCCGACCGCGGCCGGGATCGAGCTCGGTGATCAGGGCTTTCACGGCATCCCCCTGATCAAACACTTCGCGAAGTGAGCGCATGCTGCCGCCGGTGATCATCGACTGGTGCAACAGACCGCTGATGCCGCCGAGATCGACGAAGAAGCCGTAGGGCTTCACTGCAACCACGGTGCCTTCCACCAACTGGCCAACTTCCAGTTCGGCGAAGCGGGCCGCCGTGGCCGCCCGCTTCTCTGAAAGCACAAGCTTTCGGGTCTCCGCATTGACCTCGAGGAAGGCCACCCCGAGGGTCTTGCCCACCAGGGCTTCATGGTTTTCCCCATCCTGCAGATGGGACCGGGGAATGAAACCGCGCAGGCCCTCCAGGTCACAGGTGACTCCGCCGCGGTTGAAACCGCTGATCTTCACCTGAACCACCTTGCCCTGTTTCTCCAGCTCCTTCACCTTGTCCCAGCTCTTGCGCAGGGCGAGGGCACGGCAGCTGATCGTGACCATGCCATCGGCGTTCTGCTCGCGTGTCACGAGCACTTCCACCTCCAGGCCCTTGGGGAAACGCTCCTTGAGATTGGTGATCACCCCCAGGCCGCACTCGCTCTTGGGCATGAAACCCGGCGCTTTGCCGCCGATATCCACATACACACCGTCGCTCTCGAGGCCGATCACCGTTCCAGTGACCACCTCACCGGTGGTTCCCACCGGTTCGTTGGCATCGAGTGCCGCGAGGAAGGCATCTTCATCGAAGTCAAAATCGTCGACGCTGCGGCTGATCGATTCGTCCCGTGGTGACTCCTGCCGGGACGCGCCTCCCGGACGTCTCTGCTGGTCTGCGGGGCCGAGCAGATCCGCCATCGACAGGCCTTCGAGCTCCGAAGTGTCGAAACGGTTTTTGTCAGCGTTGACAGGGCTGCCCGGCCGGCTCGGCGCCACGGGCCGGCTCGGCCCGCTTGCCGGCACCACACCGGCCGCCTGGGCCGCCTGCTCGAGCTCCAGGGCTCGTTGTTCGGCTGCGACGGCCGCAGCCCGGGCATCCTCCGCCTCGCGCCGTAGGCGATCCTGCTCCTCTTTCTTGCTGATGTGCATCACCAGCTGGGGCTTGCGCGGCGCAGCCGCTGCAGCGGGTGGCTTCGGCTGCTTGGGCTGCGGACTGCCGGATCCGGCCATGGGCCCTGGGGGGGTCGTCGATCGGTCAGTCTGACAGGCAGGGTGGGGTGTCCTGCGCCCCTTTGTTCGATGCCCAAGCCGAAACGGCGCCTGGACCGTCTCGCCTGGCCGGAGGTGCGCACCGGCTTGCTTCGGGAGGGGGCCACGGTGGTCTGGCCCTTCGGTGCCTGCGAGCAGCATGGCCCCCAGTTGCCGCTGTCCACCGATGCCCTGTTCGCGGAGCGGATCCTCGAGGCGGTGCTGGAACGCCTGCCGGATGCGCTTCCGGTCTGGTCGTTGCCTGTGCAGGCGATCGGTTTCTCCCCGGAGCACCTCGGCTTCGCCGGCACCCTCTCCCTGTCGGCTGACCTGTTGATGCGTCTCGTGGAAGAGGTGGGGTGCCAGCTGGCCGATGCCGGTGTGCAACGCCTGGTCCTGCTCAATGCCCATGGTGGTCAGATCGCCCTGCTGCAGACGGCGGCTCGCAGCCTGCGGGCCAGCCGGCCGGCCCTGGCTGTGCTGCCTTGTTTCCTCTGGGCCGGTGTCGAAGGCATCGGGGATCTGATCCCCGCTCCGGAATTGCAGACCGGTCTCCATGCCGGCCTGGCAGAAACCAGTCTGATGCTGCAGTTGGCTCCGGATCTGGTCGGTCCGCAGCGCCCTGTGGATGGGGAGCATCAGCGCGTCGACGCTGCTGTGACGCCGCCGGCTGGCTGGAGCCTGGAGGGCGATGCTCCCTGGGCCTGGATGAGCCGCGATCTCAGTGACAGTGGGGTGATCGGTGACACACGAGGTGCCTCCAGGTCGCTGGGGGAAGCTCTGGAGGCAGCCCTGGTGGACCACTGGTGCGATCGCCTCGAACGGCTGCTGGCGAGTGACTGGCCACCCCGCCCTGAAGTCTCGGGCTCCGTCCCGAGGTGGTGATCTCACCACGCATCAGCAGTCCAACCGTGGATGTGCTGGTTACAGTCAGCTCCATTGCTAGTTCTGTGAGACCCATGCCGACCCTTGAGACGTCTGAGGTCGCCGTTCTTGAAGATTCGATGGCTGCAGGCTCCCAGCTGCCTGATTTCACCAGCGAGGCTTACAAGGATGCCTACAGCCGCATCAATGCAATCGTGATCGAGGGTGAGCAGGAAGCGCACGACAACTACATTGCCCTCGGCACGCTGATCCCCGAGCAGAAGGATGAGCTGGCTCGTCTCGCCCGCATGGAGTTGAAGCATATGAAGGGATTCACCTCCTGCGGCCGCAATCTTGGTGTTGAAGCGGATCTCCCCTTTGCCAAGAAATTTTTCGCGCCTCTGCACGGGAACTTCCAGGCGGCTCTCCAGGAGGGCAAGGTGGTGACCTGCCTTTTGATTCAGGCGCTGCTGATCGAAGCGTTCGCCATTTCCGCTTATCACATCTACATCCCGGTGGCGGATCCCTTTGCTCGCAAGATCACTGAAGGCGTGGTGAAGGATGAGTACACCCATCTCAATTACGGCCAGGAATGGCTGAAGGCCAACTTCGAGGCCAGCAAGGATGAGCTGATGGAGGCCAACAAGGCCAACCTCCCCCTGATCCGCTCCATGCTGGAGCAGGTGGCCGCCGACGCCGCCGTACTGCAGATGGAGAAGGAAGATCTGATCGAAGATTTCCTGATCGCTTACCAGGAGGCCCTCAGCGAGATCGGTTTCAGCTCCCGCGACATTGCCCGCATGGCCGCCGCCGCCCTCGCGGTCTGATCCACTTCACCAGCTCCCACGTTGCCTGAACCGCTGCGTGCTCTGTCACGTAGTTTCGGATACATGCTTTGTGGGAGCATGGCCAACCGGTCCGCCGCTCGGTGAGGCCCTGGTTCCTTTCTCTTTTGACCGTCGGCGGGACATGTTTGGTCTGATCGGACACTCCACCAGCTTTGAAGCCGCCAGGCAGAAGGCTTCCGAGCTCGGGTTCGATCACATCGCCGATGGCGATCTTGATGTGTGGTGCAGTGCCCCGCCCCAGTTGGTGGAAACCTTTGATGTGACCAGCCCCACCGGCAGAACCATCACGGGGGCCTACATCGATTCCTGTTTCGTGCCGGAGATGCTCAGCCGCTTCAAGACGGCTCGGCGCAAGGTGTTGAACGCGATGGAACTGGCTCAGAAAAAGGGCATCCACATCACGGCTCTCGGCGGCTTCACATCGATCATTTTCGAGAACTTCAATTTGCTGCAGCATCAACATGTGCGCAGCACCACCCTGGAGTGGGAGCGCTTCACCACCGGCAACACCCACACGGCCTGGGTGATCAGCCGTCAGGTTGAGATCAATGCTCCCCGCTTGGGTATCGACCTTTCCAAGGCCCGCGTCGCTGTGGTGGGTGCCACGGGCGACATCGGCAGTGCAGTCTGTCGGTGGCTGTCTCAACGCACGGGCGTGGCAGAGCTGCTGCTTGTGGCGCGGCAGCCGCAGCCCCTGCTCGATCTGCAGAACGAGTTGGGTGGTGGTCGCATCCTTTCCCTCGACGAAGCCCTCCCCGAAGCCGATGTGGTCGTGTGGGTGGCGAGCATGCCCAGGATGCTGGAAATCGATGCCGCCAGCCTGCGTCAGCCCTGCCTGATGATCGACGGCGGTTATCCCAAGAATCTGGATGCCCGGATCGCCGGATCCGGCGTGCATGTGCTCAAGGGCGGCATCGTTGAATTCGGCAGTGATATCGGTTGGAACATGATGGAGCTGGCGGAAATGGAGAAGCCGCAGCGTCAGATGTTTGCCTGCTTTGCGGAGGCGATGTTGCTCGAATTTGAATCGTGCCACACCAATTTCAGTTGGGGGAGAAACAACATCACCCTCGAGAAAATGGATTTCATTGGTGAGGCATCGCGTCGGCACGGCTTCTCCACCCTCAACCTCAGCGCTCCTGTTCAGGTCGCCGCCGCCTGAAGTCCTTTCCCCCACTGCCATGGCCCGTCGTCCCTTGCTCGAATTCGAGAAGCCCCTGGTGGAACTGGAGCAGCAGATCGAACAGATCCGCCAGCTTGCCCGGGATTCTGAGGTGGATGTGAGCCAGCAGCTGCTCCAGCTCGAAACCCTGGCGGCGCGACGTCGTGAGGAGATCTTCTCCAATCTGACCCCTGCACAGAAAATCCAGGTGGCCCGCCATCCCCACCGGCCAAGCACTCTGGATTTCATCCAGATGTTCTGTGACGACTGGGTTGAGCTCCATGGCGACCGTCGCGGCAGCGATGACCAGGCCCTGATTGGCGGCCTGGGTCGGATTGGAGAGCGTTCGGTGCTTCTGCTCGGCCATCAGAAGGGACGCGACACCAAAGAAAATGTGGCTCGTAATTTCGGTATGGCCACGCCGGGCGGTTACCGCAAGGCGTTGCGCCTGATGGATCACGCCGATCGGTTCGGATTGCCGATCCTCAGCTTCATCGATACGCCCGGTGCCTATGCCGGCCTGTTGGCCGAAGAGCAGGGGCAAGGAGAGGCGATTGCGGTGAATCTGCGTGAGATGTTCCGTCTGCGGGTGCCAATCATCGCCACGGTGATCGGGGAAGGTGGATCCGGCGGAGCGCTCGGCATCGGTGTTGCTGATCGCTTGCTGATGTTTGAACACAGCGTTTACACGGTGGCCAGCCCCGAGGCCTGTGCCTCCATCCTCTGGCGCGATGCCGGCAAAGCGCCGGAGGCAGCTGCGGCGCTGCGCATCACCGGCCCCGATCTCTGCACGCTGGGGGTGGTGGATGAGGTGCTTCCGGAACCTGCTGGTGGGAACAATTGGGCTCCGCTTCAGGCCGGTGAGGTGCTGAAGGAGGCGATCGAGCGCCATCTGGGCGAACTCGATGGGCTCTCAGTCGACGCGTTGCGCGAGCAGCGCTACCGCAAGTTCAGAGCGATGGGGCGGGTTCTCTCCACAGGGGCTGCGTCGGAGAACGATCACGCTGTCTAAGGTGTCGGGGCTTGCTACGGCATCTTGCCCTCTGTTCTGATCACCGGAGCGTCTCGAGGCATCGGTCACGCCGCCGCGCGACAGTTCGCTCAAGCGGGCTGGGATCTTCTTCTCGTCTCCCGCAGTGAAGCGGCCCTCCAATCCCTTGCCAGCGAGTTGTCTGCATCCGGGCGGAGCGTTCGCTATCGGGCGATTGATCTGGCCGATCCCGAGGCCATCGCCGAGGGTGTCGCCGCCCTCTTGAGTGAGGGGCTGCGCCCCTCCGTGCTGATCAACAATGCCGGTGCCGCCTGGACCGGTGATCTGCTCGCGATGCCTCTCGAACGCTGGCAGTGGTTGCTCCAGCTCAACCTCACCAGCGTCTTCCAGATGTGCGCAGCGGTGGTGCCCGTGATGCGCCCCTCCGGAGGCTTGGTGATCAATGTGAGCAGCCATGCCGCCCGCCATGCCTTTCCCGGCTGGGGTGCGTACTGCACCACCAAGGCTGCACTGGCTAGCTTCACTCGATGTCTGGCGGAGGAGGAGCGCCCGCATGGAATTCGGGCCTGCACGCTCACACTCGGTGCTGTCGATTCCCCCCTCTGGGACTCCTCCACGGTGCAGAGCGATTTCGACCGCCGTGCCATGCTTCCTCTCGAACAGGCGGCGGCAGCCCTTCTTCACCTCGCCCAGCAACCCGCCACGCAGGTGATCGAGGATCTCACTCTGATGCCAGCGACTGGCGCTTTCTGATAAACGGCTTTCATGACTTCCACGCTTCCTGCTTCAGCCAACGGCCTCAGCCGTGAGACAGCTCCCTTGCTGTCGCAGTCGATTTCTGAGCGCATTCGTGCCCGACTCAGATCTGCCGGCGTTACGTTTTTGGCTAACGACAACATTGCCGATCACATTCTCGATGGAGAACTCGAAGGGCTTGAGCGGGAAGTGGCGGACCGAGTCCGCGACCTGCTTCGTGCTCTGGTGATTGATATCGAGAATGATCACAACACAGAGGAAACTGCAGAGCGCGTGGCTCGCATGTATCTGCACGAGGTGTTCAAAGGTCGCTATCACCAGCAGCCGAAGATCGCCAGTTTCCCAAATGTGAAACAGCTCGATGAGATTTATACGGTTGGACCGATCACGGTGCGCTCCGCCTGTTCTCACCATCTGGTGCCGATCATGGGCAACTGTTGGATTGGGATCAAGCCAGGTAGTCGGGTGATCGGACTCTCCAAGTTCACGCGTGTGGCCGACTGGGTGTTTTCACGCCCGCACATTCAGGAAGAAGCGGTGATGATCCTTGCGGATGAGATCGAGCGACTCTGCGAACCCCAGGGGCTTGGAATCATCGTGAAAGCCCAGCACTACTGCATGAAGTGGCGGGGTGTGCGTGAACCGCAAACCAGCATGGTCAATTCGGTGGTGCGCGGCGATTTCCGCCACGATCCAAGCCTGAAGCAGGAATTCTTTGAACTCGTTCGTCAGCAGGAAGCACTTCTGAGCACCTGAGTTCTTCAGATCGCCGGTACCGGTCCAATGGCGTTGCTTTGCAGGCGTCGGACCGTTCCGTCGTCGGTTTGGACGGTGAGCACCGCCATCACTGATCTTCCCGCATCATCAGGACCGATGCGGTAGGTGCTTTCACTGATGTCATCCACCAGGATCCAGGAGCCATCGCCCTGGCGCCGGTACCAGTGAATGTGCACTTCCTGCAGGTTGTCCCCCTGAAGCATCAGCTGGGCGCGGATCAACGCTCCCTGCCTGGCTTCCCCCACCAGTTCGAAACGCTTCAGGTTTCGGATCGTCTGCTCGATCGCTCCTTCCTCCTGTTGATCCTGGCTAATTTCCCCATCAAGGATCTGAATCTGCTGCTGCGGGCTTGTCGTGAGGCCCGGTATGCATTGGAGACTGCCGTTCACCAGGCGGCATCCGGCCAACATGCCCTGGCTGCGGCCCGCACTCGCCTGGGTCACCAGCAGCAGGGACGCCACACCGAGGGTGGCGAGGCGAATCGGGGCAGAACCCATCCGAATGCTGAATCGAAGCGATCAACCTATCCCGCTCCAGGGCGGATGGCATCGATCAGTTCCTTGACCCGTTGCAGGTCTTTCACCCCGGGCGCCGTTTCCAGGCGACTGGAGGCATCGAGGCCATGCGGTTGCACCCGCTGGCGCAGTTCCGGCACCCATTCGGCGCTGATGCCGCCGGCCAGCCACCACGGCATGCCACTTGGCAGGCGGTCCTGAAGGCTGTCGAGCCAGTGGAGATCGAGGCGATGGCCGGTGCCCCCCAATTGCTCGGGGCTCCAGGCATCCAGCAGCAAACCATCCACGGCCTCGGCGTAGCGGATCAGCTGATCCAGATCGGCTGGTTGCCGGATGCGCAGCGCTTTCCACCACTGCAGCGTCGGGTGGTGTCGCCTCAGCCGGAGGCAGCGCTCCGGGGTCTCCGATCCGTGCAGCTGCACCACCGTCGGGCGGCCTGGGCCGCTCAGCCCGGCCGCGATGGCCTCATCCTCGAGATCCGCCACCACCCACACCCGCAGCACTGCGGGGTGGTGGCGCTGCAGAGTCGAGAACAGCTCGCGACGTTCCCTCTCTGGAAGATGGCGTGGGGAGCCAGGAACGCCGATCACACCGATGGCATCAACACCGAGGGCGGCGATCGCCATGGCCTGGGCCGGATCCGTCAGTCCGCAGATCTTGAGGGCGAAGGGCGATCGGGACATCGGAGGAACTGTTTCTAGGATGAAGTCATTCCGGGATACTGCACAGCCCGGTGGAGGTTGACGCGTGGGTCAGGGCTGGGAGTTGATGCGGATCAGGGGCATTCCCCTGCGGGTGCATCCCAGTTGGTTCGTGATTCTGATGCTGGCCACGCTCGCGTTCCAGAATCAGGTCTCCTTGCTGCCCGCCGCTCAGGCGAGCGGTCCCTGGCTCAGCTGGTTGCTGGGGTTGTTCACGGCCCTGCTTCTGTTCGCGTCCGTGTTGCTGCACGAACTGGGCCATTCCCTCGTGGCGCTGCAGGAAGGGGTGAAGGTGCGCAGCATCACCCTGTTTCTACTTGGTGGTGTCGCCAGCGTGGAACGGGAGTGCCCCACGCCGATGGGGGCCCTGCGGGTGGCTGCCGCTGGTCCGTTGGTCAGCCTTGTGCTGGCTGGGCTGTTCCTTTCGTCCGTGCATCAGGCCAGTCACTTCAGCCCCCTGCTCGGCAACCTTGTGGGCCAGTTGGGAGCGCTCAATCTGGTGCTCGCCCTGTTCAATCTTCTGCCCGGACTCCCCCTGGATGGGGGTTTGATCCTCAAAGCTCTGGTGTGGCAATGGACCGGGAGCCAGCGCAAGGGAATCCAGGTGGCCACCGCCACGGGCCGTTGTCTGTCTCTGTTTGCGATTGTGCTCGGAGCCTGGATGTTTCTGCGTGGAGGTGGCATTGGCGCCCTCTGGCTCGTGATGCTGGGCTGGTTCGGTCTCGGCGCCTCCCGGAGTCAGAGCCAGATCCTGGCGCTGCAGCAGGTGCTGCGCCGCGTCACCGTGGCCGAGGCGGCCAGCCGTCGGTTTCGGGTGCTCGAAGCTGATCAGCCCCTGCGCCGCCTGTCCCAGCTGCGGCTGGCCGGTGCGGATGACAGCGACGGAGCCGATCCACTTGGCGACTGGGTGCTGGTGACACGCGACGGTCGTTGGCTGGGTTATGTCACCGACGCGCCCCTCAGGGACCTGCCTGTGCAGCAATGGGACCGCCAGCGCCTGGCGGATCACCTCCAGCCCTTGACCGAGCTTCCCTCCATTGCTGAAACGGCACCGCTCTGGCAGGCGGTTCCGGCGCTGGAATCCAGTCCGCAGGGCCGCCTCTTGGTGATCAACCGGGCAGGGCTGCCCGGTGGCACCCTCGATCGCAGTGATCTGGGAGAGGCCGTGCTCAAGGCCATGGCCTTGCGATTGCCACCACCGCTGCTGCAGGCGGCCCGGCGACAGAACACCTATCCCTTCGGGCTTCCCCTGGTTCAGGCGGTGGAGGCGATGCGCGCTTCGGGGCTGCTCGACGACGACGGCACCGTTCAGGTGGGCCGAGTCTCCAGTCGGTAAGGGGTCAGCTCCTCCTGCTCCAGCGTCAGGGTCTTGTCGATCCAGCGAAGAGGATCCCAGCGTTCTTCCAGGCTCGTTTGCAGGGCCATGATCAGGTGCTTGCGGCTCAGCCCTGGCAGCGGGGCCGGTGCTGGACCGCCGAACAGTTCCGTCCACAGTTGCGGCGGTGGTTCGATCAGGATTTCACCATGCTGGAGCAGATGGCCGTGGCGCCAGTACTGGGCGCTGCCGATGCGCTTCTGCCCCAGCGTGTCCACCAGATCCGCCGGGCTGGCCGTGGCGAAACAATCGCTGGCTCCGGCCTCTGCCGCTTGCTCGCCGCACCGGAGCGGGTAACCGAGTCGGCGGAAGCCGTCCATCAGCCAGGCGGCAGTCTGGCCGTAGGCCTGGCGTCGGCGACGAGGCGCCTGGGGCCAGATTAGGGCGTAGGTGAGCCCGCCGGCATGGAGCACCGCGCCACCGCCACTGGGGCGTCGCACCAGGGACACGGAGCCGGCGGCGGCCATCGCGTGCCAGTGCTCCGGCAGGCGGCCCTGGTGACGTCCCAGCGACAGCCAGGGGCCGCGCCAGCCGTAGAAGCGCAGCACGGGGCCGCTTTCCGCCTGCTGCAGGCTGCGCTCCAGCAACCACCGATCCAGGGCCATCTGCTCGGGCCCTTCCAACTCCAGGAATGGCAGTCGCCAGCCTTCCCCGGGGTGGCTGGAGCGGCAGGATGCGGACGTCGTCTTGGCATGCATGGAGCTCGGGGATCTACTGGTGGTGGTGCCCCTGGGCCTGCTGGCCGGTGCCCTGGCGGGGTTGCTGGGAATCGGCGGCGGTCTGATCTTCGCTCCGCTGTTGCTCTGGATGGGGCTGACGCCGCATCAGGCTCTGGCCACCAGCACCTTCGCGATCGTTCCCACGGCCCTCGGGGGCACGCTTTCCCATGTGCGCCGTCGCCGCCTGCCGCTGCGACCTGGACTCGCCATCGGTCTGGCGGCGTTTCTGGCGGCCCTGGTGTTCAGCCGGCTCGGCCGCTTTGCGGCGGATTGGCATCTGCTCGGTCTCCAGGCCCTGTTGTATCTGATGCTCGCGCTCACGATCCAGGCGGATGCCGCTGCTTCGGAGGAGGTCGACCCTCGCCCGATGCCTTTGGCGCCTCTGGCGGCCGTTGGCGGGGTGGCGGGGCTGGCCGGGGGGCTGTTGGGTCTGGGCGGCGGCCTGGTGATGGTGCCCCTGATGGTGCGCGGACTGGCGGTACCCATTCATCTGGCGATCCGCTTCAGCACGTTGGCAGTGGCCTGTTCCTCCAGTGCGGCGTCCCTCCAGTTTTTGGGAGAAGCTCGGGGCGTGCCTGTGCTGGGCTTCGCCCTGGGGGCGGTGGCGGCTCTGGCGGCCCAGTGGACGGCCTCCCGGCTCGATCGGGTGGGCGGTGCCCGTCTGGCCTGGATGCTCCGAGGGCTCTCCCTGCTGCTGGCGATCGACAGCGGTCGCCGGGCCGTGATGCTCGCCCTGCATCAGGGCGCCTGATCCAGCAGCTGCCAGAAGCCTGGATCAAGCTCATAGCCGAGGCTCTGGGCCATCAGGGTGAGGTTGCCGCGCTGGGATGTGCTTTCGGATCTGGCGAGCGTGTCGAGCAGGATCAGGCGGTGGGTGATCCAGAGTTCGAGGGCCTGGGGGTCGAAGCGCAGTCCTTCGCCAGGGCGGAAGGTGTGGGGCACCAGCATGGCCACATGCTGCGCCAGGGAGCCCCCCTGGCGCTCCAGCAGGAGCGGTAGCCAGGGGCAGCGACCATCGGCGCGCAGGGCCCAGAGACGCGGTTCCGGGCATTCGCTCAGTTCGCGCGGATCGTCCCCGTCGCGGGGCCAGTCGTAACGCAACTCCAGCACCGGCCCAGCGGCCAGGCGCTCGCTGAGGGGGGTGTGGAGCCAGTCCTGCAGGGGCGTGAGATCGAGGCGGCGGATGGCGTCCTGCGAGACCAGAACAGACATGGGCGGTGTGACAGGCCTTTGCGAATGATGGCGTCTGCGGTGGAGTTGGGAGAAGAATGGTGTTGTTTTTCTCTCGACGTCATGGCCAGCTCCCTCACCCAAGCTGAAGTGCTGATCGCTCTGGTGGTGGCGGCCCACGCCGGTGTGCTGGCTGTGCGTCTCTGCGTCAGCCTCTACCGCGCCTGATCCCGGGATCGGGCCTCTTGGCAGGTCCCACAGGCTGCGTTACAAGCGGGCATCCTCGAAACGAACCAGTGGCGTCCTCCCTGGCTCAGTCGTCCCGTCAGCGGCGTGAAGGTCGCGAGGCCTCCCAGCGTCGACCCCACGCCGCCGCATCCCTGGCTTCCGAGCTGCAACTCGAGACGGAGCGCCGAGAATTGCTCTGCAGTGCTCTGGCACTCACCGTCAAGTTCGGTCTGGTCGGTCTGGGAGTGGTCAGCTTGGTCAAGCTGTCCATGGCCTATCAACAGCGACTGGATCGACATAGCGAACTGGCTGCTGTGGTTGATGTGGAAACAGGTAAACTTCGCAATCTCCAGCAGCGTTTCGATCGCCTGTTCACCCTCGGTGGTGACCAGCGCTTGATGGATGAGCAGGATCAGTGGATCGAACCCAACCGACTGCGGGTGATCTGGCGCTGAGTCGCCAAGTGTTGCGGTGTGATCCTTCCAGGGGCTTCGGCCAGGCGAGACACGTTTACTTTGGCCCTCTGAACGTTCTCGGCCCGCCCTGATGGCTGCTTCTCCTGCTTCTTCAGTTGCCCCCACCGCCACTCCGGGAACGGCGCTGATCACGGGAACCACATCCGGTGTGGGATTGAATGCCGCCAAGGCCTTGGTCGATCGGGGCTGGCGTGTGGTGACTGCCAACCGCGATCCGGTGCGGGCCGCTCAGGCCGCGGAGTCTCTGGGCCTTCCCTCCGCTCAGCTTCATCATCTGCGCATCGATCTGGGCGATCTCGACAGTGTGCGAGCCGGCGTTGAAACCCTGATCGGCTCCCTCCCTGGTGAACTCGACGCCCTGGTCTGCAACGCCGCCGTCTATAAACCCCGCCTCAAGGAGCCGGAGCGCTCTCCCCAGGGCTACGAAATCTCGATGGCCACGAATCATTTCGGTCATTTTCTCCTGATTCAGCTGCTGATGCCCACGCTCCAGGCGTCCAGTCACCCGTCACGTCGTGTGGTGATCCTCGGCACGGTCACCGCCAATTCCAAGGAGCTGGGCGGCAAGATTCCCATCCCCGCGCCGGCCGATCTCGGCGACCTGTCGGGCTTCGAGCAAGGGTTCCAGGCTCCGATCAGCATGGCCAGCGGCAAGCCCTTCAAGCCTGGCAAGGCCTACAAAGACAGCAAGCTGTGCAACATGATCACCAGTCAGGAGCTGCATCGGCGCCTGCATGAGCCGACCGGAATCGTGTTCAGCTCTCTGTATCCAGGCTGCGTGGCCGATACACCCCTGTTTCGCAACACACCAAAAGCGTTTCAGACCATCTTCCCCTGGTTCCAGAAGAACATCACTGGGGGCTATGTGACCCAGGCCCTGGCCGGGGAGCGAGTGGCCCAGGTCGTTGCGGATCCAGACTTTGACACGTCTGGAGTGCATTGGAGCTGGGGCAACCGGCAGAGGAAGGACGGTCGTCAGTTCAGTCAGGAGTTGTCTGACAAGGCCACAGACCCACGCACGGCGCAACGGGTTTGGGACCTGTCGATGCAGTTGGTGGGGTTATCGGCCGAGGCCTGATCTCAGTCGAAGCCCAGGAGATCAAAAATCTCTCTGTCCTTGAGTGGCGAGGCCTCGAGGGGCTCGACGCTGTCGAGCAGGGTCTGGGCCAGACGCAGGTATTCGTTGCGTACCTCTTTGACTCCTGGCTCGTCATCGTCCATTTCAAAAATCGTGCATTTCTTCAGGCGTGAGCGGCGGATCGCGTCCACATCGCGGAAATGGGCCATCGTGCGCAAGCCCGTGCGGCTGTTGAAGCGATCGATCTGATCGGTGTCGGCCGAGCGGTTGGCAACCACACCGCCAAGCCGCACCTTGTAATTCTTCGCTTTGGCCTGGATCGCCGCCACGATTCGGTTCATCGCGAAAATGGAATCGAAGTCATTGGCGGTGACGATCAGGCAGTAGTTGGCGTGCTGCAGCGGAGCTGCAAAGCCGCCGCACACCACATCACCGAGCACGTCAAAGATCACCACATCGGTGTCGTCGAGCAGGTGGTGCTCCTTCAGGAGCTTCACCGTCTGACCGGTGACGTAACCGCCGCAGCCTGTGCCGGCAGGGGGGCCACCACTCTCGACGCATTGCACACCGTTGTAGCCGGGAAAGACGAAATCCTCAGGACGCAGTTCCTCGCTGTGAAAGTCCACCTCTTCGAGGATGTCGATCACGGTGGGCACCATGCGGTGGGTCAGCGTGAAGGTGCTGTCGTGTTTCGGGTCACAACCGATCTGCAGAACCCGACGGCCCAGCTTCGAAAACGCCGCCGACAGATTGGAGGAGGTGGTCGATTTGCCGATGCCTCCCTTGCCGTAGACGGCGATCACCAGGGCCCCCTCTTCAATGCGCATGGAGGCGTCCTGGTGCACCTGCACACTGCCTTCACCATCGATCGGGCGTTTCAGTGTTGAGGTCATGCTGAATGGGCTCCTGAGTGTTTGGGGAAAGTGATGCTGAGCTGATGTGATTTGTGCTTAGGCGTTCATGCTGACGCTGAGGGTCAGTGTCCGATGTCAGGGGCTGTAGTGGGCCTTGGCGTCATAAAGCGTTTCGCTGTCGATCTGATGTTTCCCCTGCTGCCTGGCGAAACATTCGGTGTTGCGTTTCACCTTGCCGCGCACGAAGAAGGGAATCTTTTTCAGCTCCGCTTCACCATCGTGCGTCCATTGCAGCTCCACATTGAGATTCGCTGCGGGGTCTGGCTCTGAGCCTGCAGCGTCAAGATCGCTGCCGGATGGTTTGGCAGTGTCGGCTCTGCCGAGATGGCCCAGATGGCTCGGCTGGTCATCCACAAACTCGAAGTCGTGGCGGAACATGCCGATCAGGTGTTCCTCCAGCCCCATCATCAGCGGGTGAACCCAGCTGTCGAAAATCACATTGGCCCCTTCCCAACCCATCTGCGGGGCGTAGCGAGCGGGCACATCCTGCACATGCATCGGGGTGCTGATCACGGCGCAGGGGATGCCGAGCCGCTTGGCGCTGTGGCGTTCCATCTGGGTCCCGAGCACCAGCTCCGGTGCTGCGTCCGCCATGGCGGCCTCCACGCTCAGGTAGTCGTCGGTGATCAGTGCCTCGAGACCCAGTTCTCTTGCGGCCGCCCGCACCGGCCGAGCCATCTCGCGGCTGTAGGTGCCGAGGCCCACCACCTGGAACCCCAGTTCCCGCTGGGCGATGCGGGCGGCCGCAAGCACATGGCTCCCGTCTCCGAAAATGAACACCCGCTTCCCGGTGAGATAGGTGGAGTCCACCGAGGCGGAGTACCAGGGCAACCGCGACTGACCCTGGGCTTCCCGTGGATCCGGTGCCTCCAGGCCCAGCAGGTTGTGCAGTTCCTTCAGAAAGTCGGTGGTGGCCCCGATGCCGATCGGCACCGTGCGCGTGAAGGGTTGTCCGAAATGGCGTTCCAGCCAGTTGCAGCAGGGTTCGGCGATCTCTGGAACCAGGCACACATTGGCGTCGGCCAGCGGGAGGCGCTCCACATCCGTCACCCGGGCACCCAGGGGCATCACGGCATTCACATCGATGCCGTGCGCTCCAAGCAGGCGGCGGATCTCGAGAACGTCATCGCGACAGCGAAATCCCAGCAGGGATGGGCCGATCAGATTCACCCGTGGGCGCCGTTCCTGCCGGCGCCAGGCGCAGGGATCGTGATCGGTGGAGCCAGGGCGCTGGTGTTGGAGCAGGCCGCGCACCAGTTGGTAGAGCGTTTCAGCGGCCCCCCAGTTTTCCTTTTTGCTGTAAGCCGGCAACTCCAGGCTCACAACCGGTAGCTCCAGCCCCATGCCGGCAGCCAAGGCACCGGGTTGATCCTGAATCAGCTCGGCCGTGCAGCTCTCGCCCACCAGCAGGGCATCGGGCCGGAAGCGATCCACCGCTTCACGCACATGTCGCTTCACCAGCTCCGCCGTGTCGCCGCTGAGATCACGGGCCTGAAACGTGGTGTAGGTGACGGGCGGGCGGCGATCGCGCCGCTCGATCATCGTGAACAGCAGATCGGCGTAGGTGTCCCCCTGCGGGGCATGCAGCACGAAGTGCACACCCTCCATGGAGGCGGCGATCCGCATCGCGCCCACGTGGGGGGGGCCTTCATAGGTCCAGAGGGTGAGATCCATGCGGTGACGATGTGGGGGTCAGGCGAAGGCGAGGGCGCCGTGGCGCACCAGGGGGCGTGAGAACAGTTCGGCCAGGTCTCCGGCCTGGTCGATGCCATGGATCGGACTGAAGACCAGTTCGATCGACCACTTGGTGGCGATGCCCTCCGCTTCGAGCGGGTTGGCCAGGCCCATGCCGCAGACCACCAGATCGGGGTGCGCCTGCCGCACCCGGTCGAGCTGCCGTTCCACGTGCTGCCCCTCCACCACCCGGGTGTCGGCGGGCAGGAGCCTCAGTTCCTCCTCCATCAGATCGCGGTGGAGGTAAGGCGTGCCCACCTCCACCAACTCCATGCCGCATTCCCGGTGCAGGAAGCGGGCGAGGGGCAGTTCCAGTTGTGAGTCCGGCAGCAGGACGATTCGCTTGCCCTGCAAACGCTGCCGGTGGGGTTCGAGGGCCTGGCGCGCCCGGGCGCTGAGGGGATCGAGAGTGTCGCGGATGATCTGCTCGTCGATGCCCCAGGCCCTGGCCGCGGCTTCCATCCACAACCGACTGCCTTCAGCCCCCAGTGGATAGGGCGCCCTGATCCGTTCGGCCCCGCGGGCCTGCAGCTCGCGGCTGGTGTCGCTCAAATAGGGTTGGCAGAGCAATAGTCGGGTTCCGCGGCCAACGGGAGGACAATCGGTCGACAGGCGTGGCGGGAAGCTCCGCACCGTTTCGATTCCCATGCGCTGGAACAGGGTGATCAGCCGGTCTTCCACCGCATTGGCCAGGGTCCCCACCAGCAACAACTGGGGCTCATCCCGAGCGGGCAGCGTCGGCACCAGGGCGGCCAGGGCACCGTCTTCCCCCTGGGTGAAGGTGGTTTCGATGCCGCTGCCGGAGTAATTCACCACCCGCACCCGGCCGGAGAGGCTTGCATTGAGCCGTTCCGCCGCTCGGGCCAGATCCAGCTTGATCACCTCGCTGGGGCAGGACCCCACCAGGAACAGGGTGCGGATTTCGGGGCGTCGCTGCAGTAGGTCGCGGGCGACGCGGTCCAGTTCTTCCTGGGCATCGGCGAGGCCAGCGAGATCCCGCTCGCTCAGGATGGCGGTGCCGAAGCGCGGCTCCGCGAAGATCATCACGCCGGCGGCGCTCTGAATCAGGTGAGCACAGGTGCGTGACCCCACCACCAGAAAAAAGGCATCCGGCATGCGCCGATGCAGCCAGACGATCGAGGTGAGGCCGCAGAACACCTCTCTTGGGCCCGATTCCTTCAGCAGGTTGGTGAGCATCCAGCCCCGGGGTCGATGGCTTCAGGGTGGCGCCGGAATCGGCTGAGGCGCCGGCACTCAGGAACTCTTCGGGATCAGGCGGTCTGGGCGGAGGAACCTGCGTCTACATTTCTGCCGCAATCGTTCTGCCTCTCCCATGTCTCCTTTGCGCGTCCTGCCTGCGGTTCTTGCCCTGACCGTGGTTCTGGCGGCTTGTCAATCGCCAGAGACAAAGGCGGTCAAGGATGAAGTGAAGGTGGCCCAGGGTGTGGAAGCGGTTTGTGCCGCTCGCGTCGATGTGGATGCCGCCCTTGAAACGGTCAACGGCCTGACGCCCCAATCCACGATCGGCGATGCCGAGAAGGCTGGCGAGCAGCTGAAGACGGCCCTGGCCAAGCTTGAGGGCGCCGAAGAGCAGCTCAACAAGGCTGAAGTGAAGGAATACCGCGATCAGGTGGCCATCTTCCGCGAGGAAGTGGAAACGGTGAGCAAAGACAAGTCGCTCACCCTCGAGCAGGCGGCTGAGAAGCTCAAGGGCAAGGCCGCCCCTGTCGTGGCTGCCCAGGAGCAGCTGGCTGCCACCACCGTGTGCGTGGAAATCGACGAGACCGCGGCACCGAAGAAAGACGGGGCCAAGACCGACGAGAAAGCCAAGGAGGGTGACAAAGGTCAGTCCTGATCCTTCAGCGCTCTGAAGTCTCAGAGGCGGCGGCGGAAGCGGTCATCGCTGAAGCCGCCCGAGGAGCGCGAGTCAGCGTCGAGGCGTGTCAGCCGCCACACGTTGCGGCTGACACGTCGGGCCCGAAGTCCGCCCCGTTCGACCACATCCGCTCCTGGTCGGGCACCCAGTAAATGGGTGACCTCGGTTGTGGACAGTGGGGCGCCGGTGTCGATCGCAAGGGCCGTCAGCTCCAGACGCCGCCGCAGCTGGCGCAGCCCATCGGTCTCTTGCAGGGGGCTGGCGTTCAGCCAGGGAAGTGGATCCTGGCTCTGATCGGCGAGCCGTTGCATCAGCGAGTAGCTCACCAGGCCGAGAGCCTGTTCCGCATTGAGCTCAGGAGCTGCCATCGATTCAAGCGCAGATGGCCGGACGGTATCGGTTGCCAGCCGCTGCGCAAGATTGCCACCGGCCCCTTGTCGTTGAGCTTCCGGTAAGATCCGCGCCATGAATCGTTTCGCCGGCTTCGATGCTCGGGAGCGGCGACGTGGCGGCAGCGCTCTCGTCACCGGCACGGAGGTTCGTCCCTCCGCAGGTGGTCCCAGCTGTGTGGTCACCACCGATAGCGAATCACCGCGACTGACCCGGCTCAACAGCCATGTGCAGTCGATCGAGTTGCGCACGCATGTGTTCATCGATTCCCTGCAGCCGCAGTTGGCGGCCTATATGGGCTCGGTGAGCCAGGGGTTCCTGCCGATTCCCGGCGATGCCTGCCTCTGGATGGAGGTGTCGCCAGGGATGGCGGTGCACCGTGTCACCGACATTGCTCTCAAGGCCAGCAATGTGCGGCTCGGCCAGATGGTGGTGGAGCGGGCCTTTGGATCCATGGCGCTCTACCACCGCGATCAGAGCACCGTGCTCCATTCCGGCGATGTGGTGCTGGAAGCGATCGGGAGCTCGGTTGAGCAGCGCAGTCCGGCGGATGTGAGCTGGACCGAGGTGATCCGGGCGATCACCCCCGACCATGCCGTGTTGATCAACCGTCAGAACCGTCGCGGCTCGATGATCGAAGCGGGCATGAGCATGTTCATCCTGGAAACGGAGCCGGCGGGTTACGTGTTGATCGCCGCCAATGAAGCGGAAAAAGCCTCCAACATCACACTGGTGGATGTGAAAGCGGTGGGGGCATTCGGGCGACTCACCCTCGCCGGCCGCGAGGGTGACGTGGAGGAGGCCGCCGCTGCTGCTATGCGGGCGATTGAGTTGGTCAACCGGCGATCCGCCGCGCGCTGATCAGTCCAGTCCGAGCCGGTGCCGCAGCCGGGGAGCCAGGCTTCTGGCCGCTTTGCCACGACTGCCCAGGCGAGCCAGCTGGGCCGGATTCAATTCGCCGTAGCTGCACTGTGCTTCCCGCACCCAGAACAGGGATTCGAGGCCACCACCAGGATAGGCAGGAGCCTGCAGCATTTCTCCCCAGCACAGACCCTCCGCCTCCTCGAGGCATTCGCCTTGCGGTGAGCAGAGCACCATGGCGCTGCGAAAACGGGCACTGCGGTAGGGGTGGCCTCTGAGGGCGTCCAGCAACCGACACACCTTGTCGGCATCAGAGGAGGCGAAGCGGGCGGAATAGAGCCCGGGCGCACCGTCCAGGGCGTCCACCTCCAGGCCGGAATCATCGGCCAGGGTCCAGTGACCCGTGCGTTGGGCGGCAGCCCTGGCTTTGAGGCGTGCGTTCTCCAGGTAGGACGCGCCTGTTTCCTCCACCTCCAGGTCCGAGGGCTGACGACGGACCTCCAGGGGAAGAGGGCCGAGCATCGCCTCGATTTCAGCAACCTTGACTGGGTTGCCGCTGGCAATGGTGAGGGTGGGCCGTGCCAATCCGTGAGGAGATGGGGGCCTCCATTGTGTGGGGTAGGGGTAGGGGTCTCAGCGCTCGCTCGTCGGCCAGGAGTCAGATCGGGTTGAACATTCCACCCCCTGCAGGCGCAGGGTTCTGTCTCCGAATGTGAAGTTATGGCGGTCGCTGGACGTTGACAACGCTGTGTGGCGGTGTGCTCACAGGAACCCCTACAGCCGTTCGTAACAGTTGGGGCCTTGCTGATTAGCTGCGCTTATCAGGTTCACTATGGACAGTGATGCGCGAACAAGGCCGGATCGCTTGACGTCTGGGCTCGTGGCAGAGCAATGTCAGCGGCGAACATTCCACCCCCTTCTCCGGTAGGCAATGGCTAACGAAACCATGGGCATCGCTCTCGGCATGATCGAGACCCGCGGCCTGGTCCCCGCAATCGAGGCGGCTGACGCCATGACCAAGGCTGCTGAAGTGCGCCTGATTGGTCGTGAGTTCGTCGGCGGCGGTTACGTGACCGTGCTGGTGCGCGGTGAAACCGGTGCTGTGAACGCTGCCGTTCGCGCCGGTGCCGATGCCTGTGAGCGCGTGGGCGACGGCCTGGTGGCTGCCCATATCATCGCCCGCCCCCACCGTGAAGTGGAGCCTGCATTGGGCAACGGCAACTTCCTGGGTCAGAAGGACTGAGATCTCACGCTGACCCTCTGAGCGACCGGTGCTGACCATCGGTTCTCGAAGGTCGCGATCTCAACCCTCCCCTTCACCGACCTAACGGAGTTTTCCCATGAGCAAGAAGTACGACGCAGGGGTCAAGGAGTACAGGGACACGTACTGGACTCCTGACTACGTTCCCCTCGATACCGATCTCCTGGCCTGCTTCAAGTGCACCGGCCAGGAAGGTGTGCCCAAGGAGGAAGTGGCTGCTGCTGTGGCAGCGGAATCCTCCACCGGCACCTGGTCCACCGTGTGGTCCGAGCTCCTCACCGATCTCGACTTCTACAAGGGCCGTTGCTACCGCATCGAAGACGTTCCTGGCGACAAGGAGTCCTTCTATGCCTTCATCGCCTATCCCCTCGATCTGTTCGAAGAGGGTTCCATCACCAACGTGCTGACCTCCCTGGTCGGCAACGTGTTCGGCTTCAAGGCTCTGCGCCACCTGCGTCTCGAGGACATCCGCTTCCCGATCGCTTTCATCAAGAGCTGCTACGGCCCGCCGAATGGCATCCAGGTCGAGCGCGACCGGATGAACAAGTACGGCCGTCCCCTGCTGGGCTGCACCATCAAGCCGAAGCTCG
>CALGVO010000183.1 GCA_937930135.1 uncultured Synechococcus sp.
GGCGTTCCACCAGCGCTCGCAGCACACCGGTTCGCAGCACCAGCGCGCGGGGGAGTGCCTCGACCCGTGGCACCGCCGGAGCTGGTGGCTCCATAGGGTCGGCCAGCAGCCCCACCCCCAGTGCACCAGCCCCGATTCAAGGCATTGCTCTCGGCATGATCGAAACCAGAGGCACGGTGCCGGCCATCGAAGCTGCCGACGCGATGACCAAGGCGGCCGAAGTGCAGCTGATCTGCCGTGAGTACGTGGGCGGTGGTTATGTGACCGTGATGGTGCGTGGCGAAACCGGTGCCGTCAATGCCGCTGTTCGCGCTGGTGCTGATGCCTGTGAGCGGGTCGGCGACGGTTTAGTGGCGGCACACATCATCGCTCGCCCTCACGAGGAGGTGGAGCCAACCCTTGTTGCCACCGGGATCCGGAGGCGTCTCTGATCCCTTGTCATGCTCTGTTCTGGGGTTTTCGCCTAGATTCCGCGGCCAATGCGGCTTTGGTTCGCTTCGTTTGATTCCTCTTTCTTGAGCTCGGTTTTCACACTGCCCATCCAAACGGCCTGGCTGATTCCTCTCTATGGATTGGCGGGAACGCTTGTAGCTCTTCCCTGGGCCTTCGGGTGGTTCCGGCGTGACGCTCACCGACCGGCGGCCTACCTCAACATTCTGCTCACCCTTTTGGCTTTTGTGCACGGGAGCCTGGTGTTGCAGGCGGTCATGCGTGCCGGTCCTGCCACGTTCGAGTTTCCCTGGCTGGCCTTTGCCGATCTCGATCTGAGCATCAGCATCAGCTTGTCGCTCACCAATCTGGCTGCTCTGGAGCTGATCACCGGCCTCAGCCTGCTCGCCCAGGTGTATGCCCTCGGCTATCTCGACAAGGAATGGGCGCTGGCGCGCTTTTTTGCCCTGCTCGGGTTTTTCGAGGGGGCGATGTCGGGAGTGGTGCTCAGCGACTCCCTCTTCCAGAGCTATTTCCTGCTCGAGATGCTCACACTCTCGACCTATCTGCTGGTGGGTTTCTGGTACGCCCAGCCCCTGGTGGTCACCGCCGCCCGCGATGCCTTTCTCACCAAGCGCGTCGGCGATGTGCTGCTGCTGATGGGTGTGGTGGCCCTGGCAGCCTGGGCTGGAGTGATGCGCTTCGAGGATCTCTATGCCTGGTCGGCCACGCAGACGCTCCCTCCCCTGGCCGCCACCTTGCTGGGCCTGGGGTTGATTGCCGGTCCCACCGGCAAGTGTGCCCAGTTTCCGATGCACCTCTGGCTGGATGAAGCCATGGAGGGTCCGAATCCAGCCTCGATCCTGCGCAACTCGGTGGTCGTCACCTGTGGCGCGATCGTGCTGCTCAAGGTGATGCCGTTGCTTCAGCAGACTCCGGTCACCTTGGTGGTGCTCCAGGTGATCGGCACGATCAGCGCCCTCGGTGGTTCCCTCGTGTCGATTGCCCAGGTTGATATCAAACGCAACCTCTCCTATTCAACGACCGCCTATCTGGGGTTGGTGTTCATTGCCATCGCCCTGCAGGTGCCCGTGCTCGCCCTCCTGCTTCTCTTTGCCCATGCGGTTGCCAAGGCGCTGATGTCGATGAGTGTGGGTGGCGTGATTGCGGCCACCAACTGTCAGGACATCACCGAGCTCGGTGGTCTTGGCTCGCGGATGCCGGCCACATCCGGCTCGTTTCTGATCGGCTCCCTTGGCCTGGTCGGTCTGCTGCCCCTGGGTGGGTTCCTTTGCCTGGCCCAGTCGGTGGAACTGATCGGTGCCCGTGCGCCCGCTTTGCTGAGTGTGTTCCTGCTCACCAATGCGCTCACGGCGCTCAACCTCACGCGTGTGTATCGCCATGTGTTTCTCGGCGCGTCCCTGCTCAAGACCCGGCGGGCGGTGGAGGTGAACTGGCAGATGGCGCTGCCCATGGTGGCCCTTGCGGTGATCGTTCTGCTCACGCCGTTTCTGTTGATCCGGCTCGAATCGCTTGAGGGGATGCTGGCCTTCCCGCTCTGGGCAGCGGCTCTGGTGGTGGGCAGTGGAGCTTTGGGGCTGCTGATCGGCGCGTTGATTCCGCTCAATAAGGCCTGGAGTCGTTCCCTGAACCCGGTGATGCGTTGGTGTCAGGATCTTCTCGCCTTCGATTTCTACACCGAGCGTTTTTATCGGCTCACGATTGTGCGTGTTGTGGCGGCGTTTTCCTCACTGGCTGATCGTTTCGACCGTGTGGTGGTTGATGGGGTGCTCCATTCCATGGCCCGTCTCTCCTTGCAGAGTGCGGAGGGGTTGAAGCTGAGCATCAGCGGTCGAAGCCAGACCTATGTGCTCACGGCGATTGCAGCGATCGTTCTGCTGTTGTCCAGTTTGAGCTGGTTGCAGCGCTGAGATGAACGCCATGATGTTGACCTTTCTGCTCCTGATCCCCTTTGCCGGTGCGCTGCTGATCAGCCTCTGGCCCTCAGGTTCCGATGCGCCGGTGTTTCGCCGCCTGGCCCTGGCTGTGCTCACGGCCCAATGTCTGCTCGGATTGCCTGTGCTGTGGGCGTTTCAGCCGGGAGAGGCGGGCTTGCAGCTGATCGAGCGCCTGCCCTGGCTGCCGAGCCTCGGCCTTGATTACGCCCTCGCCATTGATGGTCTGTCGCTGCCCCTGGTGTTGATGAATGGGCTGCTCTGCTTTGTTGCTGCCTTCACCTCCCGGCGTGTTGAGAATCGCCCCCGGATTTATTTCGCCCTGCTGTTGATCATCAGTGGCGCCGTGAATGGTGCGTTCCTGGCTCAGAACCTGCTGCTGTTTTTCCTCTTTTATGAACTGGAGCTGATTCCGCTCTGGCTGCTGATCGCGGTGTGGGGAGGTGCCAACCGCGCCTATGCCTCCACCAAGTTCCTGATCGTGACCGCGGTGTCGGGTGTGTTGATTCTGGCGGCATTTCTCGGCATGGCCGTGTTGACCGGATCGGCCGACTTCAGCCTCCACCCCGTGCTCGGCACGGACATGGGGCTGCTGAGTCAACTGGTGTTGATGGGGGCGCTCCTGATCGGCTTTGCGATCAAGATTCCCTTGTTTCCCTTTCACACCTGGTTGCCCGACGCCCACACCGAGGCGTCCACGCCGGTGTCGGTGCTCCTGGCCGGTGTGCTGCTCAAGCTGGGGACCTATGGCCTTCTGCGCTTCTGTCTGGGTCTGTTCCCGGAGGCCTGGGCCGTGGCGGCCCCCTGGTTGGCGATCTGGGCCGCGATTTCCGTTCTCTACGGTTCCCTCGCCGCCATCGCCCAGACCGATATGAAGCGCATGGTGGCCTACAGCTCGGTGGGCCACATGGGCTACGTGTTGCTCGCGGCCGCCGCTGCCACCCCCGTCGCTTTGGTCGGAGCCGTCTTCCAGATGGTGAGCCACGGCTTGATTTCGGCCATTCTCTTCCTGGTGGTTGGCGTTGTGTATGAGCGCACAGGCACCCGCGATCTCAACGTCTTGCGCGGTTTGCTCAACCCCCAGCGGGGTCTTCCCCTCAGTGGCACGTTGATGATTGTGGGCGTGATGGCCAGTGCTGGGATTCCCGGTATGGCTGGGTTCATCTCCGAATTTCTGATCTTCCGCGGCAGTCTTCCGTCGTTCACCCTCGCCACCTTGCTGTCGATGGTGGGCTCCGGATTGACGGCGGTGTATTTCCTTCTCTTGGTGAATCGCGCCTTCTTTGGTCGTCTGGCGATCGCTGTGGGCGATCAGCCCAACCCCAGCATCCTGTTGCCCGTGCCTCTGGCGGAGCAGATGCCTGCGATTCTGCTCAGCCTGGGCGTGTTGGTGCTCGGGTTGGCCCCCGACCTCCTGGTGGGTATCAGTGAAGCGGCCACCACCGGGCTCAGCCAGCTTGCTCTCACCGCGTTGCCGGGAGGTTTCACCTGATGGCTCAACTCCAGTCCCAGCTTCAGACTCCGCCCGATCGTGAGCTGCTGATCGAGCGCCTCCTCGGCGATGTGCCTCTCCTTGCCGACACACCGGATCATCTGCTTCAGGTGGTGAATGTGCTCGAGAGCTACGGCCTTGTTCTTGATGCCTACAGCCGCAACCTGGTGTATCAGGGGCAGACGCAGCTGCTCAATCCTTTCCCGGTGCTGCGCTTTTTCCACGACGGCTTCAGCCTGTCGCGCCTCTGGCAGCATCTGGCCGGGGATCGGATCAATTTTGAATACGCCGAGTACTGCCAGAAAGCGATGTTCTGGCATGGCACCGGAGGCCTTGATGCCTATCTCGACAGTCCGCCCTTCCTGGCAGTCTGTGATCGCATCATCCAGCTGAAACGCCGGCGCGATCCCCTGCTGGCTGCGGTCAACGCCCTGTTCCCGGGCTTCGCCCCGGAGGCGATCCGCTCCCTGACCACCATCTACGCCCTTGGCCTGTTCTGGCGGGTGATGAGCGATCTGTTCCTCGATCTGGCCCGTCGTTATCGCCTCGCTGAGGTGGCTTCTGTGCGCGATGTGGTGCATCACATCCGCGATGGTCTCGTGGCAGCCGCTGCCGATCCGATCACTTATCAGGTGCAGCTGGGCGGAGAAGCGATCTGGATCCTGCCGCCGGAGGCCGGCCTCACGTTTCTTGCCGACGTCGCCGTGCCCTACGTGGAAGCCGTGTTCTTTCGCGGGATGCCCTTTCTGGGCACGGTGTCGTACAACGCCCAGGCCCAGCAGATTTCTCCCGATCCCAGCAGCTTTCGGTATGGGGCGCTCTATGCCGATCCCCTGCCGAGCATGGGGGCCGGAATCCCGCCGAGTCTCTGCATGCAAGACATGTATCGCCATCTGCCTGAGGAGCTCAGTGCCTGGTACGAGCGCCATGGGCGCGGTCAGGTGGATGTGCACGTGCAGATCTGCATCAGCTTCCAGAAATCGATGTTCTGCGTCACCAACGGTGCGATCGCCGGCACCATGCCCCATCCGCTTGACAGCGAGGATCCTGAGGCCCGCGAGGCGAACCTGGCCTATGCCCAGTCCTGGGTGGATCGGCTGATGGGCACCCGTCGCGAAGCCCTGATCTAGGTTCAGCCAGAGAGCCGGGAGGCTGGAGAGCGTGGAGCAACCGATCGCGAATGGGCAGGGGGAGGGCCACACCGGAAGGCATCAATGGCAGCAGCGCGAGCGCCCGATCCGTCTGGAGCGACGTCTCGAATTCAAGACCTACGGCGCCACCCGTGATTTTCTTGATCGACTCGGTGAGTTCAGCGAGCAACAGCAACGTTTCCCCGATATCAGCTTTGGCCGCACCTATGTGAATCTGACGCTGCGGCCGGGTGATGAGTCTGAGGGCGCCAAGCTGCTGGAGGATGATCATGCCTTCGCTGCAGGGGTCGATGGACTCCTCGATTGATCTTTCGGCGAGCCTCACCGAATCTGGCGTGGCTGAGGTGCTGGAGCAGCTCGACCGTGAGCTGATCGGTTTACAACCCGTGAAGACGCGGATTCGCGAAATTGCCGCTCTGTTGTTGGTGGATCGGGCACGCCGTTCCTTGGATCTTCCCAGCTCGGCGCCGTCGCTGCACATGTCGTTCACCGGTCATCCGGGAACGGGTAAAACCACCGTGGCCAATCGCATCTCCGAGATTCTGCACCGGCTGGGTTATCTGCGCAAAGGTCATGTGGTCACGGTGACCCGTGACGATCTGGTGGGGCAGTATGTGGGCCATACCGCTCCGAAAACCCGCGAGATGATCAAGCGGGCGCAGGGGGGTGTGTTGTTCATCGATGAGGCTTACTACCTCTACAAGCCTGGAAATGAAAGGGATTATGGCGCTGAGGCCATTGAAATCCTGCTGCAGGATATGGAGCGGCAACGCAATGATTTTGTGGTGATTTTTGCGGGCTACAAAGATAGGATGCAGCAGTTTTATCACTCCAATCCAGGGCTTTCATCGCGTGTGGCCCATCACATTGATTTTCCGGATTACAGCGATGCCGAACTCATGGCGATCGCCTTGCTCCTGTTGCAACAGCAGAGCTACCGGTTTGCCGATGATGCTCAGGAGGTGTTTGCGGATTACATCCGTCGTCGTCGCCAGTTGCCGTTCTTTGCCAATGCCCGCTCAATTCGCAATGCTCTGGATCGCCTGCGTCTGCGCCAGGCCAACCGGTTGTTTTCCCGCATGGATCAACCGCTCAGTCGCGATGACCTGATCACGATTGAGGCAGCCGATATCCAGGCGAGCCGGGTGTTTCAGGGGGAGGTGGAAGGTGTGGATCCCGCTCGCCCGTTGACGTCTTGAGGTTGTGGATGGGCGGCTGAGCCGTCTCAGACCTTGGGTTGCTGCAGATCGCGACGGATCAGGGCGAGCAGATAAGAGGGTGCTTTGTAACGGGTGGGAAGACAGCGGTTGAGGGTTTCCAGGTGTCCCCAGCAGACGGTTTTCTGGATGTCCTGGGTGCTGCGACCTTCCTTCAGCAAGCGGCGCAGCGCCTTGCAATACAAGGGATAGCCCGCCTCCAGTTCACCGATGGTCAGCTTGGTCTGGGCCATGGGGTCACGCAGCGCAACTCCAACCTATGCAACCGGCTGCCCCTCGGTCGACCGTTGGCGGATGGCCTGCTTCAGCTGTTCGGCCCCAGTCCGGCGAGGTGGAGCACCAGTTGGCTGTGGTGGTCCCGGGCGAGTTGTTCGATCTCCTGGATCGGCCCCTGCAGCCAGCGCGCAACCTGAAGCATGGCGTTCAGATCAAGGGCGTGATCCACCCCACGCTCCAGGCCACTGAGACGGCTGAGCTTGCTGCGTTCCACCCCGAGGGATTGGAGCCAGTCGCGCAGTGGCGCACTGAGCTGTTGGTGGCAGGCCTCCAGCCAGAGATTCCAGTCGTCGTCTTGGTGAACTGGAATCTGCAGGCTGATCTGGAGGCTTTCGCTGGGATCCAGCAGAGTGGTGGTGACTCGTTGCGGCGTGCTGCCGGAGTAGAGCAGCTGCCAGCCTTGGCCGATCAGGGTGCGGGCGGCTTGATCACGGAGATCCAGGCTGAGCAGTGAAGCAGTTGACTCTGGGCCAGGGAGTTGAGCTTCAACTGGCCCGCCGCTGCCCACCCATGGGGTGGTTTGGGAAAGTGATGGCATTACCGCGGTTCAAAAGCTGAACTCTGACTAAGAGGAAAGGCAAGGAGGCAGCGGTGAGCTGGATGACACCGTTGCCGAATCCGCACCGGCGGTGGTCAGCCCAGGTAGGCGACGCAATCGATCTCCACCCGGGCGCCCTTCGGCA
>CALGVO010000184.1 GCA_937930135.1 uncultured Synechococcus sp.
CAGCGCTTCGCGGCCGAGCCCCGCTTCTCCCTGCAGGAGGGGGATGTGCTGGCCGTGGCCCTCGAGGGCCCGGGCGGCAGCCGTGCCACCAAGGTGGTGGCCAACATCCCCTACAACATCACAGGCCCTTTGCTGGAGCGCCTGGTCGGACGGCTGGATCGGCCGGTGGATCCGCCCTATCAGTCGCTGGTGCTGCTGGTGCAGAAGGAGGTGGCCGAGCGGATCCGTGCCCGCCCCGGGCAGAGCAGTTTCAGTGCGTTGAGCGTGCGCATGCAGTTGCTGGCGCATTGCCGCAGCGTCTGCCCGGTGCCGCCGCGCTGTTTTCAGCCGCCGCCCAAGGTGCAGTCGGAAGTGGTGCGACTCGACCCTCTGCCTGCAGAGCAGCGCTTGCCGATCGAGCTGGCCCGTGGCGTGGAGCGCTTGCTGCGCATGGCGTTTCTGGCGCGCCGCAAGATGCTGCGCAACACCCTGGCTCCCCTGGCGGCGCCGGATCAGTTGCAGGATCTGGCTGCCGCCGCCGGAATCGATCTTCAGCAACGGCCTCAGGAGATCGCGCCGGCGGCCTGGGTGGCGCTGGCCAGGGGCTTGAATCAGGCCGATCCCGCCGCATCGATGCCATGACGGCCACGGTTCGCGTCAGCGCTCCCGCCAAGATCAATCTCCATCTGGAGGTGCTCGGGTTGCGACCCGACGGTTTTCATGAACTGGCGATGGTGATGCAGAGCATCGACCTGGCCGACGAACTGCTCTGTGAGAACACCGCCGATGCCTCACTCCAGCTCAGCTGCGATCGGCCCGAGCTCAGTTGCGGACCCGACAACCTGATTCTTCGCGCCGCCGCACTGCTGCGCCAACGCTCAGGTTTTTCCGAGCTGGGGGCACGCCTTCATCTGCGCAAGCGGATTCCCATCGGGGCGGGCCTGGCCGGTGGTTCGAGCGATGGAGCCGCCACCCTCGTGGCCCTCAACACGCTCTGGGGACTGGGGCATTCCCAGGCCGATCTGGAGCGGATGGCGGCCGAGCTGGGCTCCGACATGCCCTTCTGCGTGGCGGGAGGCACCCAGCTGTGCTTCGGTCGAGGCGAACGCCTCGAGCCCCTGCCTGCGGCTGAAGCGTCAGAGGGTTTCGGGATTGTGCTGGTGAAAGATCCCGGCGTCAGCGTGTCAACGCCATGGGCCTACGCCGAATGCCGTCGCCAGCGCGGTGCCAGCTATCTCGACGGAGAAGCGGCGTTTGAGCAACGGCGCTCCTTGCTGCGGCAGGCTCCCTGGCTGCCTTCGGCCAAAACCGCGACGCCACCACCACCGACATCGCCACCGCCACTACGCAATGACCTCCAGGCTGTGGTGGCGCCGCAGACGCCGGCGGTGCAAACAGCCCTCAAGCTGTTGCAGGCGCTTCCCGGCCAGCTGCGGGTGGCGATGAGCGGATCCGGGCCGAGTTGCTTCGCCCTGTTTCCGGGGCGGCCCCAGGCCGACAGGGCCCTGGAGCAGGGGATGCAGCAGTTTCAGGCCGCTGGGTTGGAGGCCTGGAGTTGTTCCTTTCTCGCCCATGGGGCCAAGCTGTTGGCATGAGTGACACCAACAGCACCACCCCGGGCGACGCGCGGCGCAAAGGGCCGCTCAGTTTTCTCTCCGGATCCCTCACGAGCCTGCTGCTGGCCTGGCTCAGCCTTGGTCTGAGCAAGCGCATGGTGCTCTATTTCGCGGAGCATCCACCCCACTACAGCTCGGCGATCGCCCAGAGCATTGCCTCGGCGCTCAAGACCCTTCTCACCGGCATGTGCTTTCTCGCCACCTTCAGTTTTGCCTTCATCGGCCTGGGCCTGGCTCTGGTGTTTCTTCGCAGTCTTTTCACAGGCCGGCCCGCCGACCCTGCCTAGCGTCCAACCATTGCGATGCACTCAGGGGAGTGGCTGCCATGACTCCGCATGACCTCGGTCAACTGGTGCTGCTGCTCTCACCAGGACTGCTCCTTTCGGTGCTGCTGCTCACCACCTTTGCCGCCGGCGGTTGAGCCTGACCGGACTGAGATAGCTTGGCCGCTAACGCCGGCCTGGCCGGACCGACAGCAACGCCGTGGCAGGGACGCTCCTTTTCAATGCACTCCGTGAAGCCATCGACGAGGAGATGGCCCGTGATCCCCATGTCTGCGTGATGGGTGAGGACGTCGGTCATTACGGCGGCTCCTACAAGGTCACCAAGGATCTCTACGAGAAGTACGGCGAGCTGCGGGTGCTGGACACCCCGATCGCCGAAAACAGCTTCACCGGCATGGCGGTGGGTGCGGCGATGACGGGGCTGCGCCCGATCGTGGAAGGCATGAACATGGGCTTCCTGCTCCTGGCCTTCAATCAGATCTCCAACAACATGGGGATGCTCCGCTACACCAGTGGCGGCAACTTCACCATTCCCACCGTGGTGCGCGGGCCCGGTGGCGTGGGCCGGCAGCTGGGCGCCGAGCACAGCCAGCGGCTCGAGGCCTATTTCCACGCGGTGCCCGGCATCAAGATCGTGGCCTGCAGCACGCCCACGAATGCCAAGGGCCTGATGAAGGCCGCCATTCGCGACAACAACCCGGTGTTGTTCTTCGAGCATGTGTTGCTTTACAACCTCAGCGAAGAACTGCCGGCTGGCGAGTACACCTGTGCGCTCGATCAGGCCGATCTGGTGCAGGAGGGAACGGATGTCACGATCCTCACCTATTCCCGCATGCGGCATCACTGCCTGAAGGCTGTGGAGCAACTCGAGGCCGATGGCATCAGCGTGGAACTGATCGATCTGATCAGCCTCAAGCCATTCGATATGGACACGATCGCCCGATCGATCCGCAAGACCCACCGCGTGATCGTGGTGGAGGAGTGCATGAAAACCGGTGGCATCGGTGCCGAGCTGATCGCCCTGATCACGGAGCAATGCTTCGACGACCTGGATGCTCGGCCCCTGCGGTTGTCCAGCCAGGACATCCCCACGCCCTACAACGGCACCCTGGAGAATCTCACCATCATCCAGCCCCATCAGATCGTTGAGGCGGCGCAGCAGATCGTGCGCAAGGGGCTCTGATCCATGGCCCGACAGCAGGGCTGGTTTGCCCTCATCCTCGCCTTGGCGATCGCCGCCGCTTCGGTGCTCGCCAGCTTCCCCCTCCAGCTGGGCCTTGATCTGCGCGGTGGCAGTCAGCTCACCCTCGAAGTGCAGCCGGGAGGCTCGATTCAAACCGTGAAGCCGGAGCAGCTCGAGGCGGTGAAGGCCGTGCTCGATCGCCGCGTCAATGGCCTGGGTGTGGCGGAATCCACGCTCCAGACCGTGGGTGATGACCAGTTGGTTCTGCAGCTTCCGGGCGAAACCGACCCGTCCCGGGCCGCCAAGGTGCTGGGCAGCACAGCCCTGCTTGAATTCCGCGCCCAGAAGCCCGGCACCGAGGAGGAGATGCGCGGTCTGCTGCGACTGCGCAACCAGGTGCGTCAGATCCTTGCCCTGCGCGAGGCTCGCCGCGGTGAGGGGAGTGCGGAGTCATCCCCAGACGATGCCGACACGGCCCTGGATCAGGAGCAGCTGGCCAAGGCCCAGCAAGCGCTGGGGTTGAGCGGCAGCGCCGGCAGCGAACAGGAGCAGCTGGAGCAGTTGCAGGCCAAGGTCAATGAGGAGATCGTCGCCCGTTTCGAACCGGCCGCTCTCACCGGCAAGGATCTGGTCACCGCTGGGCGCCAGCAGCAGCCCAATGCCACCGGTTGGGAGGTCACGCTCACCTTCAATCGGGAAGGGGGTGAAGCGTTTGCCAACCTCACCCGTTCCATTGCCGGCAGCGGTCGCCTGCTCGGGATCGTGCTCGATGGTGAGCCGATCAGCGAAGCGAGCGTGGGGGAGCAGTTCAAAGCGGCCGGGATCACAGGAGGTGCCGCCAGCATCACGGGCAATTTCAGCGCCGAGGAAGCCCGCGATCTTGAGGTGCAGCTGCGGGGTGGTTCCCTCCCCCTGCCGGTGAAAATTCTCGAGGTGCGCACCATCGGTCCCACCCTGGGGGCGGAAAACGTGCAGCGCAGCCTGATCGCCGCCCTGTCGGGCCTGGCGCTCGTGGCCCTGTTCATGCTGCTCGTCTATCGCCTCGCCGGCCTGGTGGCCGTGCTCGCGCTCAGCCTCTACGCCCTCTTCAACCTGGCGGTCTACGCCCTCATCCCGGTCACGCTCACCCTGCCGGGCATCGCCGGATTCATCCTCAGCATCGGCATGGCGGTCGACGCCAACGTGTTGATCTTCGAGCGCATCAAAGACGAACTGCGGCGCGGCACCACCTTGATTCGCTCGATTGAAACCGGCTTCTCCGAGGCGCTCTCCTCGATCGTGGATGGTCACCTCACCACCCTGATCAGCTGTGCCGCCTTGTTTTTCCTCGGCACCGGCCTGGTGAAGGGTTTCGCGGCAACGCTGGGCATCGGCGTGCTGCTCAGCCTGTTCACGGCCCTCACCTGCACACGCACCCTGCTGCGCTTCCTGATGGGGTATCAGGCGCTCCGCCGTCCCACCAACTTCCTGCCGGCCCGGCAGCTCCCCTCGACTCCCGCCTGAGCCATGGTCGT
>CALGVO010000185.1 GCA_937930135.1 uncultured Synechococcus sp.
GTCACACCCATCACGGCGGTGATGTCTTTGTCGATCGTGCGGGTGTCATAGGAGCCGTAGCTGCCCATATCGGTGGAATTGGGCACGGTGATCTGAAAGGTGCCGGTGTCGGCCTTGGTGATCGCGCCGATTCCGGAGCCGGCCTGGCGGGCGATGGCCACAGCCCGTTTGCGCGCATCGGCGGTGGCCTTGGCCAGCATGTCGACCCGCTTCCCCTCCAGCTTGGTGTAGGTGTAGGCCGGTGGTTGGATCGTCAATGAGACGCCATCGCCGATCAGGCTGCCGATGGCGCGGGACACCATGGCGATCCGGTCGACATCGGCGGAACTGATCCGGATCGGCTGGCGGGCGGTCCATTCCGTGCTGATCAGGGCACCGGTGACCCGGTTGCGCACGGGGTTGCTGTTCGACTCCAGCACCGCGAGCTGCAGCGCCTCGTCGGGCAGGCCTTGCTCACGCAGGAAGGTGAGGGTGCGTTGCAAATCGGGTTGGAGATTCTGGTAAGCGGCCTGCTGGCTGCCGCCACTGCCCGACACCACCACGGTCCAGTCGGCGTAGTCGCTGCGGATGCGTTCCGTGCTTGCTCCAGTCACCGTGATCGTGTCGGCGGCGGTGCGGATCCCTTTCACGGCGACCGCTCCGGCGATCACCAGACCGGCGCTCAATACCAGCATGGGCAACACCAACGGCGGCGTCCGGCGCCAGAGGGGCAGCGATGGCCCTGTTGCGTTGTTGATGGTCTCTGATTCGCCCGCCATGCCCGTTGCTTGTGATGTTCCGAACCTATCGATGCCCAGCCACCTCGGCATGAATCATTCGTTGCCCAGGGATGACCGGCTATGACTCGGACTGAACGATCCGCGGGTGGCGGGGCGATGGCATCGACAACCGACGTGATCGTGATCGGCAGCGGCATCGGTGGCCTCTGCTGTGCAGCGCTTTGTGCCCGGGCAGGCCTTGAGGTGGTGGTGTTGGAGGCGCACGGCCATGCGGGCGGCGCCGCCCATGGTTTTGAACGCCAGGGCTATCACTTTGAGTCAGGTCCCTCGCTCTGGAATGGCTTGGGCCGATGGCCGAGTGCCAATCCCCTGGCGCAGATCCTGCGGGCGTTGGACCAGCCCCTGGAGGTGGTGTCGTATCGCGACTGGGAGGTGCTGCTGCCCGAGGGGCACCTGCGCATCGGTGTGGGAGCGGATGGCTTTGAGCGGGTGGTGGGAAAGCTGCGTGGGCCCGCGGTGGTGGAGGAATGGCGTCGCTTCATGGAGGAGCTGAAGCCGATCGCTGCGGCTGCCGATGCCCTGCCCCTCTTGGCGCTTCCTGCCAATGGGCTCGAAGGTTTGGGGCCGTTGTTGCGGCGCAGTGGTCGCCTGTTGCCCCACCTGCCCGCCCTGCGCCATCTCAGTGGTGCCTTCGGCCCGCTGGTGGACCGCCATCTGCAGGATCCCTTCCTGCGCCATTGGGTGGATCTGCTCTGCTTCCTGATCAGCGGCATGCCGATGGCCGACACCAATGCCGCGGCGATGGCGACCCTGTTCGGTGAATGGTTTGATCCGGAAGCCTGCCTTGATTTTCCCCGTGGCGGCAGTGCGGCGGTGGTGGAGGCCCTGGTGCGGGGGCTGGAGGCCCATGGCGGTGCGCTGCGTCTGGGGGCGCGGGTGCAGCAGGTGGTGGTGGAGGATGATTGCGCCGTCGGCGTCGTGCTGGCCAATGGCGAGCAGTGGCGCGCCAACCATGTGGTGAGCAATGCCGATGCCTGGAGCACAGCCGCACTGCTGCCCGAAGCAGCGGTGCCCGCCTGGCGGCGCCAACGGCTGCAGACGCCGGCCTGCGGCTCCTTCCTCCATCTGCATCTCGGCTTTGATGCGGCGGGTCTGGGGGATCTGCCGATTCACACCGTCTGGGTGGGGGATTGGGACCGGGGGGTGCAGGCGGAGCGCAATGCCGTGGTGGTGTCGATCCCTTCTGTGCTGGATCCGGCCCTGGCGCCTCCAGGCCAGCACGTGTTGCATGCCTACACGCCGGCCAACGAACCCTGGCACCTCTGGGCTGATCTTGACCGTGGCTCCGAGGCCTATGCCCAGCTGCGTCAACAGCGTTGTGCCCTGTTCTGGCAGGTGCTCGAGCAGCGCATCCCCGACCTGCGCAGCCGTTGCCATCTGGCGATGGAAGGCACGCCGCTCACCCATCGCCATTTTCTTTCGGTGCACCAGGGCAGCTATGGCCCGGCGTTGTCTGCCGCCAGGGGGCTGTTCCCTGGGGTGCAAACACCGTTGAAGCGGTTGCTTCACTGCGGCGCCAGCACCTTTCCGGGGATCGGCATTCCGCCGGTGGCAGCGAGCGGCGCCATGGCCGCTCATGCCATCACCGGACCGGCAGCCCAGCGGGAGTTGTTGGCCTCACTCGGCCTTTGAGCGGGCGCCAGCCAGAATGGCCATCACCGTGAGCGCGCCCACCAGAACGCCGACACCTGCGGAAACGGCCACGGCGAGCAGGGGCTTTTCCTTCACGGGTTGCTCCAGGCGAGGGCGCAGCGTTTCATCGAGTTCGTGCAGCTTGGCGTCGAGCTGCTTCTGCAGTGGATCGATCACGTCCACCATCTGCTCGCGCATGTTGCGACGGGCGGTTGTGGTGGAGGTGGTGGGCTCGGCCACCGGCGCTGTGCCGGTGCTGGCGAGTTCGGTTTCGACGGGAACCATGGGCCTGCGGGGGTGGGGTTCACCCCTGCCCTAGCTCGGGAGACGGGGGGCGCATCGCGTTTTTTCGAGGGTTTCTTTAGGTTCCGCAGCAGTGTTCAGCACGGGAGTGGCCATGGCGGTGCAGGTGCTCACGGAGGCGCAGCGCACCAAGCTCGACGGCAGCGATGACGCGCTCTTCTACGCCGAACCTCGCTTCGTGCACCACCTGGATGCGGCCTTCCGCCGTCGTCTCACCCAGCTGTATCGGCAACGCATTCCCAGCTGCGCCGTGGTGCTTGATCTGATGAGCAGCTGGGTGAGCCATCTGCCCGAAGAGGTGCGCTACGAGCAGGTGATCGGCCATGGCCTCAATGCTTCGGAGCTGGAGGCCAACGCGCGCCTGGATCGTCATTGGGTTCAGAACCTCAACCAATCGCAAGCGTTGCCGCTGGATGATGCCAGCGTCGACTGCAGCCTGATCGTGGCCGGTTGGCAATATCTCCAGCAGCCGGAAGCGGTGGCGGCAGAGCTGTGGCGCGTGACCCGACCGGGAGGCGAGCTGATCGTGGCCTTCAGCAATCGGATGTTTTTCAGCAAGGCGCCGCAGGTCTGGACCGATGGCGGCGATCGTGACCACCTCGCCTATGTGGCGGAGGTGTTGATCGCCCAGGGATGGCCCCGCCCGGAGCTGATCGCTGAGCCGACGCGCGCGTCGGGGCCGCTGGGTTGGATCGGTGGTCAGGGCGATCCCTTTTTTGCCGTGATCGCCACCAAGCCGGTCCCCTCCACTGGTCGTTGAACTCTCTGCCATGTCTCCACGCACGATTGCCATCAGCGGTGCTTCCGGCAAGACCGGGTACCGCATCGCTGAACAACTGCTCCAGCGCGGTGATCAACCGCGTCTGCTGCTTCGGCCTGCATCGCTTCTGCCTGAGAGCTTGCAGGGCTGCGACCAGCGCCGGCTTGAGCTCTCCGATGCCGTAGCCCTCGATGACGCCCTCACTGGAGTCGATGGGCTGGTGATCGCTACTGGCGCGAGGCCTTCGCTGGATCTCAGCGGTCCGATGCGGGTCGACGCCTGGGGCGTGCAGCGCCAGGTGGAAAGCTGTCGCCGGGTGGGCGTGCGCCGGGTGCTCTTGGTGAGCTCCTTGTGCGCTGGTCGTTGGCGCCATCCGCTCAACCTGTTCGGGTTGATCCTGGTGTGGAAGCGCGTGGGCGAGAGGGCTCTCGAGCGCAGTGGTCTGGACTGGACCGTGATCCGACCGGGTGGGCTCTCCGAGCGGGAAGACGGGCTGGAGTCGGAGGGCATTCTCTGGACGGGGCCCGACGCGCAGACCAGCAACGCCATTCCCCGCCGTTTGGTGGCGAAGGCCTGTGTGGAGGCGTTGGACACCCCGGAGTCGATCGGTCGGATTCTTGAGGTCACCAGCCGCCCCGATCTGGCGCCTCAACCCCTCGCCACGGTCCTGGCAATTGCTCTTTGAGTATGAATTCCTACAGCAGCCCCTGAAGGGTTTGCGCGATAACGCAGTGGCCTGGGGTTTTCTCGGGAACAATGTCGGGAGTTGAGAGACGGGCCGCCACCCGTCTTTTTTATGCAAGCGACCGCTGATCAGGTTGTTGATCTCGCCATCATCGGCGCTGGTCTGTCGGGCTGTGCCCTTGTGGCGGCCCTGCGGGCCAGGGGCTTCGGCGGCTCGATCCTGGTGCTGGAAGCGGGGCGTGGTGCGGGCGGACGGGCGTCAACCCGGCGTCGCCGCGATGATCCGCTCTGGCGGCTGGACCACGGCAGCCCGACCCTGAGCTTCAGCCAGCAGCCCCAGGCCGCCTTGGCTGCGTTGCTGGAGCCCTTGATCGCCCAGGGGGTGTTGGTGCCTGATCGGGGCGCGGTGGTGGGGCTCG
>CALGVO010000186.1 GCA_937930135.1 uncultured Synechococcus sp.
GTGTTGATGGTGAATTCCGCTTCAGGGACTTCACGCCCTGGTCTGAGCGCCATTGGTAGGGTCCCCACGTTTCGTTCGGCCCGCTGCGATGACGCCGTTACCTTTCGACTTACAGATTCCCGTCACAGGTTTGGGGCTGGCCCTGGTTCTCTGGGTTGGCCTCGACCTGCTGGCACGGCGTTTCGCGTCAGGCTCTCTGCGCCGCAATCTGCTGCTCTCCAGTCGGCTCAGTGTGAGTGTGAGCTGCGCGCTGGCGGCGTTGGGATGGTGGGTCGGCAGCTTGCTTGACCCGGAAATCATTGACCTTCCCCGTGACGGCCTCGGGATCCGCGCCTTCTTCGCGGTAGTTGGCGTTTCCTGGACTCTTCTGCGTTGGAAAACAGAGATCGGCCGTTATCCCGACCGTTATGGCGAACGCTTGCTGCCCGGGATGCAGGCCAAGGACCGGACTTTTCTGTTGGATGTGATCGGCAAGATGCTTTTCAGTCTTGCGGTGTTGATTCTGGTGCTGCAGGTGATGCGCATCCTTGGGATTTCAGCCGCCGTGCTGATCACGGCTGGAGGTTTTGGTGCCGCTGCCGTTGGTTTCGGCGCCCAGAGCATCGTCTCCAATTCCCTCAGCGGCCTGAGTCTTTATATCAATCGCCCCTTTGTGGTGGGAGATTTCATCGATCTGCCCTCTGAAGGGCTGTCGGGAACGGTGGAAAATATCAGCTGGTTTTACACCCGTCTTCGCTCGGTGGATCGCCAGCCACTGTTTGTGCCCAATGCCATCTTCAGTGCCAAGTCTGTGGTCAATAGTAGTGAAATTGATAATCGACGCGTCTGGGTTGAATTCGGCCTGAATTATGCTGATCGCGAGAAGATCCAAGCCCTCACAGTTGAATTGGAGGCCTGGCTCCGAGCTGATGTCGATGTGGATCCGGAGCGCACTCTGGCCGTCAATTTCGTCGGATACGGCGATTCCAGCCTCAATCTCCGATTGGTGTGTCACGCCAAAGGGGCCAGCCTGGCGGAGGCGTGGGCCCTGCAGCAGAAAGTGTTGCTCGAGATCGGTGCAGCTGTCGATCGCTGTGGCGCTTCAATGCCGTTCCCAACCCGCACCCTGCTCCAGGGCTGAACTGCAGGACGGCTCACCAGTTCAGGATCACGCCGCCACCGCCATTGCCCCAGCCGATTCCTCCGTTCCCCCAGCCGCCATTCCGGAAGCCGCCATTGCCCCAGCCGCCGTTGCGCCAACCATTGCCCCAGCCATTCCCCCAGCGCCGGCCGCCACCGTTGCCCCAGCGCCGGCCGCCACCATTGCCCCAGTAGCGAGCCAGCGTTGTGGTGTTGGCCTCGCCGAGCCCCGGCTTGCTCATGGGGAGTTGGCGGATGCGCTGCTCCAGGGGATTGTTCCAGTCGGGCTGGCTGAACACTCCGGAACCTGAGGCCGGCTGCTGCCAGACCGCGCTGGCTGCCATCAAGGTGCAAAAGCTGAGAAGGGTGACTCTGTTCATGGCTGAGGCGGGTGGTGGATGGAAGGAAACGACGAAGCGGCGTGAGCCGACAATCGATCGGCCGGAGTGAGGCTCAAGGGGTTTGGTGGAATTCGGCTGCCGTTGAAAGCACCATGCGGTAGTAATGACTGATCTGCTCGTCGGTGAGACCAATGGCACTGTCTTGGCCGATCCAGGCGTTGATCTCCTTGCGTGCGTCCGGGTTGCCATCCACGTAGGCCTGCAGCAAGCGACCAATGGCGATATTGCCGGTGTCGAGCAGCGACGAGGACGACTCGCCGACGATGCAGCCGATCGCCGCCCTCGCGTAGGGCACGGCCGGCACGATCACGTCATCTGGGGCTGCCTGGTTCTGGTTGGCCCGTAGCCAGAGGCTGTCGCCGGCGAGCAGTTTCACATCGCCTTTCTCCAGGGCTTTGAGGGCATCGGCCGGTGTGGCGAAACTCTTGAAGCTGACGTCCTGAACATTGTTGGCCAGAACGGAAGCTGCCACGCTGTTCTCCACCACGCCGATGGTCTGGCCTCTGAGGCTTTTCGGTGTGCCATCGATCGTGCTCGGGGCCAGCAGGCGGATGCCGCTGGAGGCGAAGGGGAGCGTGTAATCGAACTGTTTCTGCCGTTCCCAGGAGAAGCCAACACCGCAAGCGATGTCAGCCTTGCCGCTGCGGATCATCTCCAGACCACTCTCTACATCGGCGGCGTTGGCGGTGGTCAAGGTCACCGCTGGTTGGTCTTCGCTTTGTTCCGCACTCAGCTGGTCGCGGATCGCCTCCAGCACCACGAAGCTGAGTCCGTCGAAGCCCGTGTCGGTCTTGCGGACCATCGGCAGCGCATCGCCGATCACCACGGCGCGCAGCAGTCCTCTGTTAACCGCGTTTTGATTGGTGGAAGTAGTTGGCGTTGTGTCGCTGGCCTTGGATTGCTGGCAGGCCATGAGGAGGGTGCTGCTCATGGCGATCAACGTGAGGAGTGGGCGGCGGAGCAAGGCCATGAAGCCCGTGGGCTAACAAACCTCAATGGATAGGCACTTCGGGTGATTTCGTCCACGCTGACGTGGCCCCTAGCGTGGTGACTCCCGTGTTTGCCGTTGACGATGGGGTTGTTGCTTCGGTTTGTGGCTCTGTGGCTGGCGCTGGCGCTGTGCACCGGCAGCCCCTCGGCTGCTGTGGCTGCGGCGGTGGATGCGCCCCATAGCTTCGTGGCGGAGGCCGTGCGGCAGGTGGCTCCGGCCGTGGTGCGCATCGACACCGAGCGCCGCGTCCAGCGTCAGCCCTACGACCCCACCCTGATCGACCCCCTGCTGCGCGATCTCCTTGGCGAACCGGGGATGGGCCCGGAACGGGAGCGGGGCCAGGGATCGGGCGTGGTGATTGACGCCAAGGGGTTGATCCTCACGAATGCCCACGTGGTGGAGCGCGCCGACCTCGTCACCGTGACCCTTCCCGATGGGGAGCAGAGGGATGGCCGGGTGATCGGCACGGATCCGGTCACGGATCTTGCTCTTGTACGGCTGCCTTCAGGCGATCGACCGGCGGCGGCCCGTCTCGGCGATTCCGAAGCCCTGCAGGTGGGCGACTGGGCGATTGCCTTGGGAACCCCTTATGGCCTCGAAAGGACCGTCACCCTCGGGATTGTCAGCAGTTTGCATCGCAATATCAGCAGCCTTGGCTTTTCCGATAAGCGCCTCGATCTGATCCAGACCGACGCCGCGATCAACCCGGGCAACTCCGGTGGCCCGCTGGTGAATGCTGAGGGCGAGGTGATCGGCATCAACACCCTGGTGCGATCGGGCCCCGGGGCCGGTCTCGGCTTCGCCATCCCGATCAATTTGGCCCGGCGCGTGGTGGATCAACTGGTGGCCGATGGTCAGGTCGTGCACCCGTATCTCGGTCTTCAGCTGGTTCCCCTCACCGCCCGGGTGGCGCGGGAGCACAACCGGGATCCCAACGCGCTGGTGCAGTTGCCGGAGCGCTCCGGTGCCCTGGTGCAGACCGTGCTTCCCGACAGTCCGGCGCAGCGGGCGGGACTCCGGCGCGGAGATCTGGTGGTAGCCGCGGCACAGCACCCTGTGAGTGATCCCCAGACCCTGCTTCAGGAGGTGGATCAGGCGGAGATCGGCGAGCCGCTGCCCCTGGAGGTGCTCCGCAACGGCGAGTCGTTGCAACTCTTGGTGCGCCCGGAACCGCTTCCTGGCCTTGGCTGAACCCCTTGCTACGGTCTCGCCAGTTTCCGCTTGACGTCGGTGGATCTTCAGACTCAGATGAAGCAGGCCGTGGCCGCCGCCGCCGTGGATGCGATCCAGGACGGCATGGTGCTTGGCCTGGGATCCGGTTCCACGGCCGCACTGATGATCCAGGCTCTTGGCGCCAAGCTTGCCGCCGGTGAGCTGCGCGACATTGTCGGCGTGACCACGTCGTTTCAAGGCGAGGTGTTGGCGGCGGAGCTGGGCATCCCGCTGCGCAGTCTCAATGCGGTGGAGCGCATCGACCTGGCCATTGACGGAGCCGATGAAGTCGACCCGGCATTTCAACTGATCAAGGGTGGCGGTGCCTGCCACGTGCAGGAGAAACTGGTTGCCGCTCGCGCCGAGCGTTTCATCGTTGTGGTGGATGCCACCAAATTGGTGGATCGCCTCAACCTTGGCTTTCTGCTGCCCGTGGAGGTGCTCCCGGGGGCCTGGAGGCAGGTGCAGGCGCGTCTGGCCAGCATGGGCGGTGAGGCAGAGCTACGGATGGCCACCCGCAAAGCCGGCCCCGTGGTGACGGATCAGGGAAATCTGGTGCTGGATGTGCGCTTCGGCGAAGGAATTGCTGACCCCCGAGCTCTGGAGCAGACGATCAACAACATCCCCGGCGTGCTCGAAAACGGCTTGTTTGTGGATCTGGCCGATGAGGTGCTGGTCGGTGAGGTCACCGATGGTGTGGCCGGCGTCCGTCGGCTCGAGCGGCAAGGCTGAGGATCGGCTTCAGCCCAGGCGCCGCTGGACGGAATCGGCATGGCTGTGGAGGCCTTCACTGCGGGCGAGTTCGATCACGGCACCGCCGGTCGCCTCCAGGGCAGCTTGGTTGAACGCAATGATCGAGGTGTGCCGCATGAAGGTCTCCACGCTCAGGGCACCACTGAACCGGGCGGTCCCGCAGGTCGGCAGGGTGTGGTTGGGGCCGGCCAGGTAATCCCCCACAGCTTCTGGTGACCAGGGGCCGATGAAGATCGCCCCGGCTGTCTGGATGCGATCAGCCAGTGCTTCCGGGCGCTCCACCAGCAGTTCCAGGTGCTCCGGTGCGAACCGATCGCTGAGGCTTGCGCAGGTCTCGAGGGTGTCGCAGACCACGGCCAGACCCCAGTCTGCGAGCGACTGACGACAGATCGCCGCCCGGGGGTGGTCAGTGAGTTGCCGCTCGAGTTCCGCCGGCAGGGCGGCCACCAGGTCAGCTTCTGTGGTGAGCAGGATGGCGGCGGCGAGGGGATCATGTTCCGCCTGCGCCAGGAGATCTGCGGCCACATGGTCGAGCCTGGCGGTGTGATCGGCAATGATCAGCACTTCGCTGGGGCCTGCGAGGGAATCGATTCCCACCTGGCCCACCACGGCTTTCTTGGCGAGGGTCACGTAGAGGTTGCCCGGCCCGGTGATCACATCCACCCGGGGCAGGGTTTCGGTGCCGAAGGCCAGGGCGGCGATGGCCTGGGCGCCTCCCACCCGCACAACCTCATGCACGCCGGCGAGGTGAGCCGCAGCAAGCACCACCGGATTGACCTCGCCGTTTCGGTTCGCCGGTGTCGCCATCACCAGCCGCTCCACGCCTGCCGTGCGGGCGGGAACGGCATTCATCAACACCGTGCTGGGGTACGCGGCTCGCCCACCGGGCACATACAGTCCGGCCCGTTGCACCGGTCGCCAGCGTCGTCCCAGCCGCTCACCGTGCACCCCTTCAAAGGCGAGGTCCTGGGGTTTCTGTCGGGCGTGAAAGTCCTGGATGCGGCGATGGGCCAGTTCGAGGGCGTCGCGCAGGTCGGCGGGCGTGGCCTCCCAGGCCTGCGCGAGTTCGGCCGCGTCCAGCCGCAGCGGTTCCGGCTTGAAGCCATCCAGTTGCTGAGTGAGTTCCACGAGGGCACGGTCACCATCGCGACGCACCCGCTCAAGGATGGAGTCCACGGTGGCCTGCGCGGCCTGTTGGGCCTCCCCTCCCGTGCGTGCCGCCAGGCGGTCCAACTCCGTGGCGGCTGCGCCAGCCTCGCTGAGGCAGCGCAGGGTGACCAGGGAGGGAGCCTGGCTGCTCGTTGGAGTCATCGGCGCTGGACGCAGGGGAACGCAATCATTTCAAGCTAGAACCTGCCTCGTCTTGCCCGGTGGTGACGCCCATGAAGGGGGCACCTTGCTGAGCTAGGGTTATGGATTGTCGAGCCTTACTCCGCCTCTGTGGCCAATAACAAGTCGTCCAAGAAGCGCGTTCAGATCGCCGAGCGCAATCGCCTGCGCAACAAGTCGTACAAATCGGCGCTGCGCACCTTGATGAAGCGTTGCTTTACCGCCTGCTCCGACTACGACGCCACTGCTGGCGAGGAGGCGAAGGCCACGGTTCAGGCCAGCATGAATGCGGCCTTCAGCAAGATCGACAAAGCTGTGAAGTGCGGCGTTCTCCATCGCAACAACGGCGCTCACCAGAAGTCGCGCCTCAGCGCGGCGGTAAGGAAAGCGATCGAGCCCACCAGCGCAGGCTGACCGGGACCAGCCTGTTCCCTCAACGCCGCATCGTTGTCGTCACAATGGGTTGGAAGGCGCGTTTCCGGTCCTTGTGACGACTCCCACCCTGATTGACAGTCACTGTCACATCGTTTTTCGGAATTTTGATCAGGACTTGGAAGAGGTTGCTCAGCGCTGGCGGGACGCTGGCGTGGTGTCGCTGTTGCACGCCTGTGTCGAACCCGGTGAGATCCCTGCGATTCGCGCTCTTGCGGATCGGTTTCCCGAGCTCCGCTATTCGGTTGGTGTCCACCCGCTTGACACGGAACATTGGACCGATGGCACCGCAGCACTGCTTCGCCGTGCTGCTCTGGAGGATGCTCGGGTGGTGGCCATCGGTGAGCTCGGGCTTGACCTGTATCGGGAGACAAACCTCGAGCAACAGCTCGCTGTTCTCAGGCCCCAGCTCGATCTGGCGGTGGAGCTGGATCGGCCGGTCATCATCCACTGCCGCGATGCCGCCGAGCCGATGCTGCGCGAACTGCGGGAACGCCGCGATCGTGCCGCTTGTCCCCGGGGGGTGATGCATTGCTGGGGCGGAACTCCCGAGGAGATGGAGGCCTTTCTCGAACTCGGTTTTGACATCAGCTTCAGTGGCACGGTCACCTTCCCCAAGGCAGAGGCCACCCATGCCTGTGCGCGTCAGGTGCCGGAGGATCGGTTTCTGGTGGAGACCGATTGCCCCTTCCTTGCGCCTGTGCCTCGGCGCGGCAAACGCAACGAGCCGGCCTTCGTTGCGTCAGTGGCGGCACGGGTGGCCGAACTCCGCGGTCAGTCTCTCGAGGAGGTGGCCAGGATCAGCACCGCCAATGCCCGCCGTCTGTTCGGCCTTCCCTGACCTGGTTGGAAGGGTCCGCGGAAGTGTAAGATGATTTATTGGCCTGGCCAAAGCGCGTTTTCTGTGCTGAGGCTCCCGAGGCGTTTATTCCCTTCCGGTGCATTGACGACGTCAGCCGTTCGCCCCCGAGATCTCTGAGACCCCTGCGTGCGGCAGTGTCTTCCCCACCAGGAAGCCTGCCGCCGCTTTGATGTCTCGGCGTGTCCTGGATCGTCCGGCTGCCCGTTCAGGCCTTCTGTTCCCTTTCACTCACTGCAGGTCTCCGCATGAGCAGCAGCGCGATTCAGGTCGCCAAGACCGCCACCTACCTGCCCGATCTGGTGGAGGTGCAGCGGGCCAGCTTTAAGTGGTTCCTGGAAAAAGGTCTGATTGAGGAGCTGGAGAGTTTTTCTCCGATCACCGATTACACCGGCAAGCTCGAGCTTCATTTCGTCGGTAGCGAGTACCGGCTCAAGCGTCCCCGTCACGATGTGGAGGAGGCGAAGCGACGCGATGCAACGTTCGCGTCTCAGATGTATGTGACCTGCCGTCTGGTCAACAAGGAGACCGGGGAGATCAAGGAGCAGGAAGTGTTCATCGGCGAGCTGCCGCTGATGACCGAGCGGGGCACCTTCATCATCAATGGTGCTGAGCGCGTGATCGTGAACCAGATCGTGCGGAGCCCCGGTGTTTATTTCAAGGATGAGCAGGATAAAAATGGTCGTCGCACCTACAACGCCAGTGTGATCCCCAACCGGGGTGCCTGGCTCAAATTCGAGACCGATAAAAACGATCTGCTGCATGTGCGCGTCGATAAAACGCGCAAGATCAATGCCCATGTGCTGATGCGTGCCATGGGGTTGTCCGACAATGATGTTGTCGACAAGCTGCGCCATCCCGAGTATTACCGGAAGTCGATCGAAGCGGCGAATGATGAGGGCATCAGTTCGGAAGATCAGGCCCTTCTTGAGCTCTACAAGAAATTGCGTCCGGGTGAGCCTCCATCGGTGAGTGGGGGACAACAGCTTCTCCAGACCCGCTTTTTTGACCCCAAGCGCTACGACCTTGGTCGGGTGGGTCGCTACAAGATCAATAAAAAGCTGCGCCTCACCATTCCCGACACGGTGCGCACCCTGACCCACGAGGATGTGCTCTCCACGCTCGATTATCTGATCAACCTCGAGCTTGATGTGGGCGGCGCCAGTCTGGATGACATCGACCACCTGGGCAACCGCCGGGTGCGGTCGGTGGGTGAATTGCTCCAGAACCAGGTGCGTGTCGGCCTGAATCGCCTGGAGCGGATCATCAAGGAGCGGATGACCGTGGGTGAAACCGATTCGCTCACTCCCGCCCAGCTCGTCAACCCCAAGCCCCTGGTGGCGGCGATCAAGGAGTTCTTCGGCTCCAGCCAGCTGAGCCAGTTCATGGACCAGACCAATCCCCTGGCCGAGCTCACCCACAAGCGCCGGATTTCAGCCCTAGGCCCAGGCGGTCTCACCCGCGAGCGCGCCGGTTTTGCGGTTCGGGATATCCATCCCTCCCACTACGGCCGCCTCTGCCCGATTGAGACGCCGGAAGGCCCCAATGCGGGATTGATTAATTCACTCGCCACCCATGCCCGAGTGAATGAGTACGGGTTCATCGAAACCCCGTTCTGGAAAGTCGACAACGGTCGTGTACTCAAGCAGGGAGATCCCATCTATCTCTCTGCGGATCTGGAAGATGAGTGTCGGGTCGCTCCCGGTGACGTCGCCACGGACGCTGATGGTCAGATCCTTGCCGATCTGATTCCCGTCCGTTATCGCCAGGACTTTGAAAAAGTGCCGCCGGAGCAGGTGGATTATGTGCAACTGTCGCCTGTTCAGGTGATTTCTGTGGCGACCTCCCTGATTCCTTTCCTCGAGCACGACGACGCCAACCGTGCCCTGATGGGGTCCAACATGCAGCGCCAGGCTGTGCCCCTGCTGCGTCCCGAGCGTCCACTGGTGGGCACCGGTCTTGAAACCCAGGTGGCACGTGACTCCGGCATGGTGCCGATTTCACGCGTCAACGGCACCGTCACCTTCGTGGATGCCACGGCCATCGTTGTGCGTGACGAGGAGGGTGTGGATCACACCCATTTCTTGCAGAAGTATCAGCGTTCCAACCAAGACACTTGCCTCAACCAGCGTCCGATTGTGCGGCAGGGTGACCCGGTGATCGTGGGTCAGGTGCTGGCTGATGGCTCCGCCTGTGAAGGTGGCGAAATCGCCCTGGGCCAAAACGTGCTGATCGCCTATATGCCTTGGGAGGGCTACAACTACGAGGACGCGATTCTGGTGAGTGAGCGTCTGGTCAATGAGGACCTCTACACCTCGGTTCATATCGAGAAGTATGAAATCGAGGCCCGGCAGACCAAGCTTGGACCTGAGGAGATCACCCGCGAGATTCCCAATGTTGCTGAGGAGAGCCTCGGCAATCTGGATGAAATGGGCATCATCCGCATCGGCGCTTTCGTCGAAAGTGGCGACATTCTGGTGGGCAAGGTGACGCCGAAAGGGGAGTCAGACCAGCCGCCGGAGGAGAAGTTGCTGCGTGCGATCTTCGGTGAAAAAGCTCGTGACGTCCGCGACAATTCGCTGCGTGTTCCCAGCACAGAACGGGGCCGTGTTGTTGATGTACGCATCTACACCCGTGAGCAGGGCGATGAACTGCCGCCAGGCGCCAACATGGTTGTTCGGGTCTATGTGGCGCAGCGCCGCAAGATCCAGGTGGGCGACAAGATGGCCGGACGCCACGGTAATAAGGGCATCATCAGCCGCATCCTTCCTCGGGAAGACATGCCATACCTGCCCGATGGCACCCCGGTGGACATTGTTCTCAATCCTCTCGGTGTACCGAGCCGCATGAATGTGGGTCAGGTCTTCGAGCTGTTGATGGGATGGGCCGCCTCCAACCTCGATTGCCGCGTCAAGGTGGTGCCCTTCGACGAGATGTATGGGGCTGAGAAGTCGCAGCAGACCGTGGAGGCCTTCTTGAAGGAGGCTGCGAGCCAGCCCGGTAAAGACTGGATCTACAACCCGGATGATCCCGGCAAGCTACTGCTCCGTGACGGCCGCACCGGTGAACCCTTTGACCAGCCTGTTGCCGTGGGTTATTCCCACTTCCTCAAGCTGGTGCACCTGGTGGATGACAAGATCCACGCGCGCTCCACAGGCCCCTACTCCCTGGTCACCCAGCAGCCCCTCGGTGGTAAGGCCCAACAGGGTGGTCAGCGTCTGGGTGAGATGGAGGTGTGGGCGCTCGAGGCCTACGGCGCCGCGTACACCCTGCAGGAACTGCTCACGGTGAAATCCGATGACATGCAGGGGCGCAACGAGGCGCTCAACGCCATCGTCAAGGGCAAGCCGATCCCCCGTCCTGGTACCCCGGAATCCTTCAAGGTGCTGATGCGCGAACTTCAGTCCCTCGGTCTTGATATCGCGGTCTTCACCGATGAAGGCAAGGAAGTGGATCTGATGCAAGACGTGAATCCCCGTCGCAGCACCCCCAGTCGTCCCACCTACGAATCACTCGGGGTTGCGGATTACGACGAAGACTGACGGATCCGATGTTCACACCGACAGACCGCTCCTTCTCCCTTAACCGCCCATGACCAACAGCAACCTCCGCACCGAGAACCACTTCGATTACGTCAAAATCACGCTCGCATCCCCCGATCGGGTGATGGAGTGGGGTCAGCGCACCTTGCCCAATGGCCAGGTGGTGGGTGAGGTCACCAAGCCCGAAACGATCAATTACCGCACCCTCAAGCCCGAGATGGATGGGCTGTTCTGCGAAAAGATTTTCGGTCCTTCCAAAGACTGGGAATGCCATTGCGGCAAATACAAGCGGGTGCGCCACCGCGGCATCGTCTGTGAGCGCTGCGGCGTGGAGGTGACTGAGAGCCGGGTGCGTCGTCACCGCATGGGCTTCATCAAGCTCGCGGCTCCGGTGTCCCACGTCTGGTACCTGAAGGGGATCCCGAGCTATGTGGCGATCCTGCTCGACATGCCTCTGCGGGATGTGGAGCAGATCGTGTATTTCAACTGCTATGTGGTGCTCGATCCCGGTGATCACAAGGATCTCAAATACAAGCAGCTGCTCACGGAAGACGAGTGGCTGGAGATCGAAGACGAGATCTATGCCGAGGATTCTGAGATTGAGAACGAGCCCGTTGTGGGCATCGGTGCTGAGGCTCTCAAGCAGCTGCTCGAAGACCTGGAGCTTGATGCCGTCGCTGAGCAGCTGCGCGAGGAGATCGCGGGCAGCAAGGGTCAAAAGCGTGCCAAGTTGATCAAACGTCTGCGGGTGATCGACAACTTCATCGCCACCAATGCCCGTCCGGAATGGATGGTGCTGGATGTGATTCCAGTGATTCCGCCCGATCTGCGCCCGATGGTGCAACTGGATGGTGGTCGTTTCGCCACCTCCGATCTGAACGATCTTTATCGTCGTGTGATCAACCGGAACAACCGGTTGGCGCGTCTACAGGAGATTCTTGCTCCTGAGATCATCGTTCGCAACGAGAAGCGGATGTTGCAGGAAGCTGTTGATGCCCTGATTGATAACGGGCGTCGCGGTCGCACCGTCGTTGGTGCCAACAATCGTCCCCTGAAATCTCTCAGCGACATCATTGAGGGCAAGCAGGGACGCTTCCGTCAGAATCTGCTCGGAAAACGGGTCGACTATTCCGGTCGTTCTGTGATTGTGGTGGGTCCGAAGTTGAAGATGCATCAATGCGGCCTGCCCAAGGAAATGGCCATCGAACTGTTCCAGCCGTTCGTGATTCATCGTCTGATCCGTCAGAACATCGTCAACAACATCAAAGCGGCGAAAAAGCTGATTCAGCGTGCCGATGATGAGGTGATGCAAGTGTTGCAAGAGGTGATCGATGGGCATCCAATCCTGCTCAATCGTGCGCCGACGCTGCACCGTCTGGGAATTCAGGCCTTTGAGCCCAAGTTGGTCGATGGGCGAGCTATTCAGCTCCATCCCCTTGTCTGCCCTGCGTTCAACGCCGACTTTGACGGTGACCAGATGGCCGTGCATGTTCCCCTGGCGATCGAAGCCCAGACCGAAGCGCGCATGCTCATGCTCGCAAGCAACAATATTCTCTCTCCGGCCACCGGTGACCCGATCATCACGCCGTCGCAGGACATGGTGCTTGGTGCCTACTACCTCACAGCGCTGCAACCCGAACAGCAGCCCGTTGCTTTCGGCGATCGCTCCCGCACCTTCGCCGGCCTTGAAGATGTGATCCATGCCTTTGAAGACAAGCGCATCGGTTTGCACGACTGGGTCTGGGTCCGCTTCAACGGTGAAGTGGACGACGATGAAGAGCGTGATGAGCCCGTCCAGAGTGAAACCCTCAGCGATGGCACACGCTTTGAACAGTGGAGTTTCCGTCGCGATCGATTTGATGAAGACGGTGCCTTGATCAGTCGCTACATCCTCACAACCGTCGGCCGTGTGGTGATGAATCACACGATCATCGACGCGGTGGCGGCCACCTGAAGCCCTTCTTTCGCAACGCCTGTCTCCTCACACCGATCTGATCGCGCTCATGACCTCCACCCCCTCCAAATCCCGCAAGTCCTCCAGCAAGGCCTCCAAGGCGAAAGCCGTCGCTGCCACAACCAGCACGCCAGCGCTGGCGAAAACACCGCCGCCCTTCCGCAATCGGGTGGTTGATAAAAAAGGTTTGAAGCAGCTCGTGGCCTGGGCTTACAAAACCCATGGCACCGCTGCCACGGCCGCCATGGCCGACCAGCTGAAGGATCTGGGCTTCCGTTATGCCACGCAGGCTGCAGTTTCGATTTCGGTGGATGACCTCAAGGTCCCCGAAGCGAAGCAGGATCTGCTCGGTCAGGCGGAAGAACTGATCACGGCAACGGAGGAGTCGTATCGCCTCGGTGAGATCACGGAGGTGGAGCGTCACACCAAGGTGATCGACACCTGGACGGAGACCAATGAGCGTCTGGTGGATGCGGTCAAGAAGAATTTCAACCAGAACGATCCGCTCAACTCGGTCTGGATGATGGCCAACTCCGGCGCCCGCGGAAACATGTCGCAGGTGCGTCAGCTGGTGGGCATGCGCGGACTGATGGCCAATCCGCAGGGGGAGATCATCGACCTGCCGATCCGCACCAATTTTCGTGAGGGACTGACGGTCACTGAGTACGTGATCTCGTCTTACGGAGCACGGAAAGGCCTGGTGGATACGGCTCTGCGCACTGCCGATTCCGGATACCTCACCCGCCGCCTTGTGGACGTCGCCCAGGATGTGATCGTCCGGGAAGACGACTGTGGGACGACCCGATCGATTCTGGTGAAGGCTGAGGACGGCCGCTTCGGCAGTCGTCTGGTGGGTCGTCTGACCGCCGCTCAGGTGGTGAGTGCCGATGGTGAGGTGCTCGCTGAGCGTGATGCTGAGATCGATCCCCCGCTGTCCAAGCGTTTTGAGGCGGCCGGTGTGGTGGCCGTGAATGTGCGGTCCCCCCTCACCTGTGAGGCCAACCGTTCGGTCTGCCGTAAGTGTTATGGCTGGGCACTGGCCCACAATGAGCTGGTGGATCTCGGCGAGGCCGTTGGCATCATTGCCGCCCAATCCATCGGTGAGCCGGGAACCCAGCTCACGATGCGTACCTTCCACACCGGAGGTGTGTCCACCGCTGAAACCGGTGTTGTGCGCTCCACCCTTGAAGGCACGGTGGAATTCGGTCCCAAGGCCAGGGTGCGCCCCTACCGCACACCCCATGGCGTCAATGCCCAGCAGGCCGAGGTGGATTTCACGCTCACGATCAAGCCCAGTGGTGGTAATGGCAAAGCGCAGAAAATCGAAGTCACCAATGGCTCTCTGCTATTCGTCGATAACGGTCAGGTCATTTCTTCCGACGTGACTGTGGCTCAAATCGCCGCCGGTGCGGTGAAGAAGAGCGTGGAGAAAGCCACCAAGGATGTGATCTGTGATCTCGCCGGTCAGGTGCGCTACGAAAAGGCGATTCAGCCGAAAGAGGTCACGGATCGTCAGGGCAACATCACGCGCAAGGCCCAGAGGCTGGGACGCCTGTGGGTGCTGGCTGGCGATGTGTACAACCTGCCTCCCAATGCTCGTCCGGTTGTGGAAGCTCGTGCCCAGGTGACCGAGGGGCAGGTGTTGGCAGAAGCGAGCCAGGCCAGTGAGTATGGCGGTGATGTGCGCTTGCGCGACTCCCTCGGTGATTCACGTGAGGTGCAGATCGTCACCACGGCGATGACGCTCAAAGATTTCAAGCTGCTGGGCGAATCCACCCATGCCGGTGAAATCTGGCATCTGGAGGCCAAAGACGGCACCCGCTATCGCTTGAACACGATTCCCGGCAGCAAGATCGGTCATGGTGAGGTCGTCGCTGAGCTGGCAGATGATCGTTTCCGCACCCAGACGGGCGGTCTTGTGCGCTTTGCGCCTGGCCTGGCCATCAAGAAAGCGCGTTCCGCCAAGAACGGCTACGAGGTGAACAAGGGAGGCACCCTGCTCTGGATCCCTCAGGAAACCCACGAGATCAATAAAGACATCTCCCTGTTGATGATCGAAGATGGTCAGTGGATCGAAGCCGGCACCGAGGTGGTGAAGGACATCTTCAGCCAGACCGCCGGCATTGTGACGGTGACGCAGAAAAATGACATTCTGCGCGAGATCATTGTGCGTAGTGGCAGTTTCCACCTCTGCGCCGACAAGAAAGCGCTGGAGCGTTTTGAGGGTGACGGTGCGATGGTGAATCCCGGTGAGGCGATAGCGAAGGGCATCAGCAGCGAGGCCATGGTCTTCGTTCAGACCGTGGAAACTCCAGAGGGGATGGGTCTTCTGCTACGGCCCGTTGAGGAATACACCATTCCCAATGAAGCGCAATTGCCCGAGTTGTCTCATGTGAAGCAACCAAAGGGACCCCACCTAGGGGTGAAAGCATCTCAGCGTCTGGCGTTCAAGGACGGAGAACTCGTGAAGTCGGTGGAGGGTGTTGAGCTGCTCCGCACTCAGCTGATGCTGGAAACCTTTGACACCACGCCGCAGATGACGGTGGATGTGGAAGCAGTTCCCGATAAGCGCGCCAAGACGATCGAGCGACTCCAGCTTGTGATTCTTGAAAGCATCCTGGTGCGTCGTGACACCATTTCCGACTCCAGCCACGGCTCGACGCACACCGAGCTGCAGGTGGAAGACGGTCAGTCGATCAAAGCCAGCGATGTGGTGGCCACCACCCAGATTCTCTGCAAACAGCAGGGTGTGGTGCAGATGCCCGAGGAGCTGGATGGAGAACCGGTGCGTCGTCTGATCGTTGAGCGGGCGGAGGATACGGTCAGCCTCAGCACCACTGGCACCCCCACCGTCACCGTGGGGCAGCGCATCGTCGACGGTGACGAGATCAGCGCCGGTCAAGCCGCTGGCTGCTGCGGTGAAGTGGAGGCTGTGGAGGGGCAGTCCGTGACCCTGCGCCTGGGGCGTCCTTACATGATCTCGCCCGATTCGGTGTTGCACGTTCGTGACGGTGATCTTGTGCAACGCGGCGACGGACTCGCCCTGCTGGTGTTTGAACGTCAGAAGACCGGCGACATTGTGCAGGGTCTTCCCCGGATTGAGGAGTTGCTGGAGGCGCGGCGTCCGCGCGAATCAGCGATTCTCTGCAAGAAGCCCGGCACGGTGGAGATCAAGCAGGAAGAAGACGATGAATCCACCACCGTCACGGTGATTGAAGCCGATGACGCTGTGGCTGAGTATCCGATTCTTCTCGGTCGCAATGTGATGGTGAGTGACGGCCAGCAGGTCACGGCCGGTGAGTTGCTCACCGATGGTCCGATTAATCCCCATGAATTGCTCGAGTGCTTCTTTGAGGATTTGCGAAGTCGTAAGCCTCTGATGGATGCAGCCCAGGAGGCGATTGCCAATCTTCAGCATCGCCTGGTGACTGAGGTGCAGAACGTCTACAAGTCTCAGGGTGTGTCGATTGACGACAAACACATTGAAGTGATTGTGCGTCAGATGACGAGCAAGGTGCGTGTCGAAGATGCCGGCGACACCACCTTGCTGCCGGGTGAGCTGATTGAACTGCGCCAGGTTGAAGACACCAATCAGGCGATGGCGATCACCGGTGGCGCTCCGGCGGAGTTCACTCCGGTGCTGCTCGGCATCACCAAGGCTTCCCTCAACACCGACAGTTTCATCTCTGCGGCCTCCTTCCAGGAGACCACGCGGGTGCTCACTGAGGCGGCCATCGAGGGCAAGAGTGACTGGCTGCGCGGTCTCAAGGAGAACGTGATCATCGGCCGCCTGATTCCTGCCGGCACGGGCTTCAGTGGCTTTGAAGAGGAGTTGCGTGCTGAGGCCGGCCCCCATCCCGACATCCTCTCGGAAGATCCGGCTGGCTATCGCCGGATGCAAAACCTGCGCCCGGATTACACCGTGGAGATGCCGGCCGCATCCACCACCAATGCTTCTGCGGTGCTGGATGATCCCAGCGATGAGGATCTGGAGGCGACCCGAAGCCGCCACGGCATCGATGCCTCCAGTAATTTCGCCGCCTTCGCTCGCCCAGTCGGCGACGAAGAGTTGGCTGAGGAACAGGTGGTGGATGCGGAAGCGGTGGAAGGCCTGCAGGAAGAGGGGCTGCTCAGTGATGAGTGAGCCGCTCTCCTGCGGAGCTCACAATCGAGCTCCTGCCCAATCCAGACTTACATCTGTGCCGCTGATCAGCCATGATTGATCCACCACGTAGCCCGACGCGGCGTCTACCTCGTTACGGTTTCCACTGTCATACCGAGAAATTGAACGGCCGGCTTGCAATGCTCGGGTTTATCGCCCTCGTAGCTGTGGAGTTCAAGCTCGGGCATGGATTGCTGATCTGGTGAGTGTTTCGGTGCTGCCTCACACCCTGCTCGGACGCAGTGCTGAGGAACTCGAGCAGTGGGCCGTTGCCCAGGGGCAGCCAGCTTTTCGCGGTCGCCAGTTGCATGACTGGCTCTACGCCAAGGGTGCCGAGAATCTCGGTGCCATCACCGTGTTGCCAAAGGCTTGGCGTCTCGCTCTCGAGGCGCAGGGGATCAGGATCGGTCGACTGCGGCAGCAGGACCGGCGTGTGGCGGCGGATGCCACCACCAAGCTGCTGTTGCAGACGGATGACGGTGAATCGATCGAGACAGTCGGCATTCCCACCGACCAGCGACTCACGGTCTGTGTCTCCAGTCAGGTGGGCTGCCCCATGGCCTGTCGTTTCTGCGCCACCGGGAAGGGGGGCCTGCAACGCTCCCTTGCCATCCACGAAATCGTCGATCAGGTGCTCAGTGTTCGAGAGGTGATGGATCGCCGTCCCTCCCATGTGGTGTTCATGGGGATGGGCGAACCCTTGCTGAATATCGACGCCGTGCTGGGCGCGATTCGCTGTCTCAATGACGATCTCGGGATCGGTCAACGCCGGATCACCGTGAGCACGGTGGGGGTGCCCCGCACCCTGCCCCAGCTCGCCGAATTGGCGATGGCTCGCCTCGGTCGGGCCCAGTTCACGCTGGCGGTCAGCTTGCATGCCCCCAATCAGGCCTTGCGGGAGGAGCTCATTCCCACCGCCCATGCTTACCCCTACGAGGACCTGCTCCAGGACTGTCGCCGTTACCTGGAGCTGACCGGGCGTCGAGTCAGTTTTGAATACATTCTCCTCGGCGGTCTCAATGACGCCCCAGCCCATGCGGAGGAGCTGGCTGACCGGGTCGGTGGATTTCAGAGCCACGTCAATCTGATCGCCTACAACCCCATTGACGAAGAGGATTTTCAGCGGCCCTCCCCTGAGCGGATCGCTGCATTCCGGCGGGTTCTCGAACGCCGTGGCGTTGCGGTCAGCCTGCGGGCCAGTCGAGGTCTCGATCAGGATGCGGCCTGCGGACAGTTGCGGCGCAATCGCATCACCTGATGGAGACTGCCGCCATCCGGCAGGGCTCCATGGCGGCGATTGATTGGCTGATCCTCGTTCTCTATCTGATGGGGACCCTGGTCCTCGGCCTCTGGCTGGCGCGGCGTAATCGTGGAGAGGACGACTATTTCGTGGCTGGCCGCAGTCTCAGTGGCTGGCTCGCTGGGGCCTCGATGGCGGCCACCACCTTCTCCATCGATACGCCTCTTTATGTGGCTGGGCTTGTGGGCAGCCGTGGGCTTGCGGCCAACTGGGAGTGGTGGGGATTCGGTCTGGCCCATGTGGCGATGGCCGTGGTCTTCGCGCCGCTCTGGCGGCGCAGTGGTGTGCTCACCGACGCGGCCTTCACCGAGCTGCGCTATGGCGGCCCGGCAGCCGCCTGGCTGCGAGGGATCAAAGCGTTTCTGCTGGCGCTTCCGGTCAATTGCATTGGTATCGGTTATGCCTTTCTCGCGATGCGCAAGGTGGTGGAGGCGCTCGGGATTGTTTCGGGTCAGCCGCTTCCCGCTTTTGCGGGCTTCTCTGACACCGTGCTTCTGCTGGCGATTGTGGCCGCCCTCGTGCTCATCTACACCGCCGCCGGTGGACTCTGGGCTGTGGTGGTGACTGATGTTGTGCAGCTTGTGCTGGCCCTGCTGGGAGCCCTGGCGGTGGCCTGGGCTGCCATCCATGCCGCCGGGGGGATGGATGCCCTCCTCAGCAGCCTCGATGCCCTCGGCCGTCCGGAACTGCTGTCGCTGCTGCCCTGGCGCTGGACGAATGGAGGCTTTGACTGGATCGGTGGCGCTGGCATCAGTGTGTCCACCTTCCTGGCCTATCTGACTGTGCAGTGGTGGAGCTTCCGCCGCAGTGACGGCGGCGGGGAGTTCATCCAGCGCATGCTGGCGACGAAGGACGAACAGCAGGCGCGCCTCGCCGGTTGGGTGTTCCTGGTGGTGAACTATCTCGTGCGCAGCTGGCTCTGGGTGTTGGTGGCGCTTGCCGGGCTGGTGCTGCTTCCGAATCAGGGCGACTGGGAGCTCAGCTATCCAGCCTTGGCGGTTCAGTACCTTCCGCCGGTTGTGCTCGGGCTTGTTGTGGTGTCATTGGTGGCCGCCTTCATGAGCACGGTGAGCACCTCCGTGAACTGGGGGGCCAGCTATCTCACCCATGATCTTTACCAACGGTTTCTGAGACCAGGGGCCACCCAGCGCGAGCTGCTGTTGATTGGTCAGCTGATGAGTGTGCTGTTGGTGTTACTAGGGGTGATCACCGCTCTGATCAGCGACAGCATCGGCACGGTGTTCCGTTTGGTGATCGCCATCGGCACCGGGCCCGGCGTTGTGCTCGTGCTGCGCTGGTTCTGGTGGCGGATCAACGCCGCCGCTGAGCTGGCCGCCATGCTCTGCGGCTTCGGCATCGGCCTCAGCACCTCGGTGGTTCCCGTCCTCCAGATCGCCGATTACGGCTTGCGTCTGATCATCACCACTACCCTGACCGCTGTGGTGTGGCTGGTGGTGATGCTGAGCACTCCACCGGAATCTGCGGCGGTGCTCGAGCGCTTCGTGCAGCAGGTGCAGCCCCCCGGGCCCGGCTGGCGCCGTTGGCGTCAGCCGGAATCCAGCGCAACAGCCGAGTCCCTGCCGGCACTCGTCTTGCGTTTCCTGTTGAGCAGTGCTGTGCTCTTTGGTGCCCTGCTTGGATCGGGTGCCTTTCTGCTCCATCAGCAGCTCAGCGGCTGGTTGGGTCTGATGGTCACGGTGATTAGCCTGACCCTGCTGCTGCGCACGGGCCGCCGCAGGCGCCTGATGGTCTGATCACCACTCAGAATGGCCGAAAGCCTCCGTTCCGTGAGTTTCTTCCGCACCACCCTGTTGCCCGTGCTGATCGTGGCCCTCTTTGCCCTGGCCCTGGTCGCGGTGAGCGCCCGCATCTGGCTCCCCGGAGACATGCTGGCTCCGGCCCCGATCGGCTGAGATTACGATCAGCGCTATGGCTGAGCGACGCACTGAAGATGCTGATGACGGGTTGGCCAACCTGTCGATTGATCCCGATGTGTTGGCTCGTGAGTTGGCGGCGGAGCTCCTTGGGGACCCCCTCGACGACATCGCTGTCGAGGACCTTGAGGATGATGCGCTCCATAGCGCCCGAGAATGCGATGAAGGCCTGCTCTGGCTTGCGCAGGGGCATGAGCAGCGTCTTCAGGGTCTGAGGGTGTTCTGTGAACACCGGGATCCCCGGTCCGTTCCTCTGCTGTTGCCATTGCTGCGTGAGGCCTGTCCGGTGGTGCGCATGAGTGCCGTGTATGCCTTGGGGCGTAATCCCTCACCGCTGGCTGTGGCCTCACTGCTCCAGCTGTTGGAGGTCGACAGCAACGCCTATGTGCGCAAGGCCGCGGCCTGGAGCCTGGGGAACTACCCCGATGCTCCCGTCCTCAATCCCCTGATCCGATCCCTGCAGGTGGATGTGGCCTCGGTGCGTCTGTGGGCCTCCGTGTCCTTGGCGGAAGCGGGCATCACCTCACCGGCCAAGGCCGATTTGGCCGCAGGTCAGCTGCTCATCAGTCTGAGGATCGACAGTGAACCGGTGGTGCGCAGCAACTGCATCTGGGCGCTGGGTCGTCTGGTGGATCAGTTGGTGGAACCGCGTCGCGCTGATGTGGTGGAAGCCTTGGTGAATGCCCTGCTTCACGATCAGGAGACATCGGTGCGTGATGAGGCTCGGACGGCCCTGGAGCAACTCGAGAATCCCGACATCCTCGAACGGCTGCAGACTCTGGTGGACGAAGGGTTGCTCTGAGCGGACCTGAGGAAGCCGGAAGGCGTCGAAGCCGGCTCCTGTCACAGCTGCGCGACAACCCCAGTTGAGTTTACCTAGCATCCTGTCTGCAGTGTTGATGGTGCATGCCCCAGCGCACACTCCGATTCCGGATCCATGCGGATGGTCGGGTCGAAGAGCGAGTCGAAGGAGTGGAGGGTGAGGCCTGCCTCGCTCTCACCGAACGCCTTGAAGCGGCACTTGGCTCGGTGGTGCGTCGTGAATCCACTCCTGAGGCCTACAACACCAACGCCCAACAGATCCAAACCGTCCCTGTCGAGCACGTCTGATGTCCCATTTCAGCACCGTCAGAACCGAGCTCCGTCAGCGTGAACCGCTGATGGCTGCCCTGCGCGATCTGGGTTACGAGCCGGAATCCGGGTCTCGTCCTGTGCGCGGCTATCGCGGCCAGACCATCGACGCGGACCTGGCCGTGACCCTGCAGGACGGCGGTGATCTCGGTTTCCGTTGGAATGCCGCGACTAGGGCCTATGAGTTGGTCACGGACCTCGACCTCTGGCGTCAGCCCGTGCCGGTGGAGCGCTTTCTTTCCCTGCTCACCCAGCGGTATGCCCTCAACACCGTGCTGACGGCCAGCACGGATGAGGGCTTCACGGTGAGTGAACAGCGCAACTGCCAGGACGGTTCCATCGAGCTGGTCGTGACCCGTTGGGACGCCTGAGCCCGCTTTTTTTCGGTGTCCCCTTCAATCGATCCTTCGGCTGCCTATCGCGCCCCGGCCACTGTTCCTGAGTCCCGCAGCGGTCATGAGCCGCTGCTGGGAGGAGCTCTTCGGGAAAAAGCCGTTTGGGTGGATGAAGCGGTGTGTATCGGCTGCCGTTATTGCGCCCACGTGGCTGGCAATACGTTCGTGATTGAACCGCGGCTCGGACGCTCCCGCGCGATCCGGCAGGACGGCGACAGCACCGCGTGCATTCAGGAGGCGATCGACACCTGCCCGGTGGACTGCATTCATTGGGTCGCCTTTGAAGAGCTTGATGCGCTCAAGGCCCGCCTCGATGCCATGGAGCTGCTGCCGATGGGGCTCCCTTCGCCGGCGCGCCCGAAGCGTCAACGGCCTCGAGCTTCATGAGTGACACCGTGCGGTGCCACGCTCTGCCCACCCGTCGTTTCGGCCGGACGGAACTACCGATGCCGATCCTCTCATTGGGAGGCATGCGCTTTCAGCAGAGCTGGACCGATCTCGCCGCTGAGGCGATCACGCACGCGTCGCAGCAACAGCTGGAGGCCACCCTGCGCCGGGCCGTGGCCTGCGGTTTTCATCATGTGGAGACCGCGCGCCATTACGGCAGCTCCGAGCGCCAGCTGGGCTGGGCGCTACCTCAGGTGCCCGATGCCGAGCGGATTCTGCAGACCAAGATTCCCCCCGGGGACGATGCGGCGGCCTTCGAGCAGGAGCTCAGCCTCAGCGTGGAACGACTGGGCGGAGCCCGGATCGATCTTTTGGCCATTCATGGCATCAACCGGCCGGAACATTTGGAGCAGACCCTTCGTCCCGGCGGCTGTCTGGAGGTGGTGCGGCGTTGGCAACAGCTTGGCCGGGTGGGCCATGTGGGGTTTTCCACCCATGGAACCACCGATCTGATCGTCGAGGCGATTCGCAGTGATGCCTTCGATTACGTGAATCTGCATTGGTATTACATCCGCCAGGACAACGAACCGGCGATCGAGGCGGCAGCGCAGCACGACATGGGGGTGTTCATCATCAGCCCCACCGACAAGGGCGGGCATCTGCACACGCCATCGCCCCGTCTTCAGGCGTTGTGTGAACCGCTGCATCCGATCGTGTTCAACGATCTGTTCTGCCTGCGGGATTCCCGCGTTCACACGATCAGCGTTGGCGCCGCCCGTCCCGACGATCTCGACCTCCATCTGGAGGCGGTGGCCCGGCTCGATCAGGTGGATCAGCTGCTGCCCCCGGTGGAGCGGCGCCTGGAGGATGCCGCCAGGCAGGCCCTCGGATCCGCCTGGCTGGAGAGCTGGCATCGGGGTCTGCCGCCCTGGGATCAGACGCCTGGAGGCATCAATGTGCCGGTGCTGCTCTGGTTGCATGGGCTGGTGGAGGCCTGGGGGCTGGAGGGTTATGCCCGCGCCCGCTATGGCCTCCTCGGCAAAGGCAGCCATTGGTTCCCCGGTGCCAATGCTGATCCGCTCGATCAGTACGTGTCGGAGGCGGAGTTGCTTGCTGTTCTGGGTGCCAGCCCCTGGGCTAGGGAGATTCCCTCCATCCTGCGGTCTCTACGGACCCGGGTGGGTGGTGCCGTGGGCGAGCGGCTGTCCAGCGCCTGAGCACTGTCGCACCGTCGTCTATCGGTGTCAGTCCGCTGAAGTGCCCAGAGGCAGCTTGGCAGGCATCCCCACGGCGCGGGGGTAGGTGGCTGGACAGGTCGCCAGCGGACGCAACCGCAGCAGGTGGCGCGGTCCTTTGTCGGCCGGAAGGTCGCGTTGTTGACAAGCCAGCAGGCTGGCGTTGAGCGGCTGCAGGGCGTTGCCGAGGTGGTGTGCATCGGCTTCGGTCCAGCGACCGCGGTAGAGCAGTGCTTCGCCGTCCTTCTGCAGCAGAGGCACCAGATATTCCGCCACCACGGGGGCTGAGGCGACGGCCCGCGCCATCGCCCGATCGAAGCAGCCGCGGCAGGCGGGATCCTGGCCCGTGCGCTCAATCCTTTCGGTTCTCACCTGCACCCGATCAGCCAGACCAAGGCTGTCGGCCATGGCTATGACTGCGGCGGTCTTGCGACCGACGGAATCGACCAGGGTGAGCTGGGCTCCGGGCAGGGCGATCGCCACCGCCAGGCCGGGAAAGCCGCCGCCGGTTCCCACATCGATGCAGCGGAGCGGGGTCTGCGGGGCTTGGAGTTCGTTGAGCAGGGGCCAGAGACTATCGAGCACCTGGGCCACCCAGAAATCAGCCCCCTCCACCAGGCGGGTGAGATTGACGCGTTGATTCCAGCTGCGCAATTCCTCCTGCAAGGTGACGAACTGTTCCAGCTGCCGGGGGGACGGCGTCCAGCCGAGGGCTTGCCACAGATCGGGACCGGGACCGTCAAAACGGGACGGTTTCGCCATGGCGTTCCGTACGGCGGTTCTCCCTAGGATGCCTCCCGGTGGAAGGCTTTGAGCCGGGCGTGGCAGACAACCGGACCCTCTACGACGTGTTGGCCGTGCCGCCAGAGGCCGATACCGATGCCTTGCGGCGTGCGTTTCGCCGCCGCAGCAAGGCGCTGCACCCCGACACCACCGCGTTACCCCAGGAGCAGGCGGCACGGGAGTTTCAGCGACTCTGTGAGGCCTACGCCCAGCTTGCCGATCCTGTGCAGCGCCGCCGTTACGATGCGGGTCTGCAGGCGACGTCGACGGTCAGCGTTGCCCCCGTGCCGTCTCCCGATGCCGCCTCTGCGGATTCCGGCTGGGGGAGCGTCGGCGTGCGCCGCCCTCTCTCTGGAGGGGAATGGTTGTCGATTGTGATGTTGGTGGCGGCCCTGCTGCTTTGCCTGCTGCTCGGTGTGGGCGGTGCCTGGCTTCGGGGTGTGGAGCTCCAGGTGGCGCCGAGTTGGCTGCAGCAGGAGCAGACTTGGGATCAGTTGGAACCGCTTTCCCGACGTGATGACCGCCCTGCCGCCGGGCCAGACCCCTCTGAATCAGCATTCCCTGCGCTCTCTGGAGCTCTGGTTGGAGAGCCTGGGGGCCAGCCGCAGCTGTGATGATCCCTGCGTTTGGCGTTGGCATCAGCCGGAGTGGTCGGCGGAGATTCGTCTGGAGCAGGAGGATCTCTGCGTCAGTTGGCAGGCCTCGGGCCATGGCTCACAGCGAACCTTCCCCTACGGATTGCCCCGTTTGGATGTGGAGGCGGCGATGCGGGCCGGTCCCTGATCGGGGCGTCATGATGGGGGCGTTGATCGGGCCGAGTGTCATGGCCGCAACCACAACCTCCCCGCGCCTGTCCAAGCGGTTCGTCACGCCCGCCGCCCGGGTGGCGAGCACGGCACGTCATTTGGATTCTGGCGTCTTCGGACGGCGGGATGTTTTTGCTGAGGGCCTCTGGCCCTCGATCAAGGTGCGCCTGGAAATGGCCGGTTGGTCACCGTCCCAGATCGACCAGATCCATGAACAGTTGCGCCAGGGCTGGACGCTGCCGATGGCGGTGCGCCACGTGGCCATGCGCCATGGGGCCTGTCCACTGCGCTCAAGACCTCTGGGCTGAGCGCTTCAGCGGCAGACTTCGCTCCTGTCTTCGGAGCTGGTCGACAGCGGCCCACAGTTGAACCAGCGAACCAGGCCGATCTCCACGTCGGTGAACAGCACCAGAATGCCACCGCAGAGAAGGATCACGGCCACGGTGGCCCAGGTCTGGCGGCTGGTCATGGCAGAGGGTGCTGTCAGAGCAGAAGTCGCTCGAACTTAGGCCCCAGCTCCTGCCGTTGCCATGTGTCCTGCAGGCTGGCGGCATCGAGAGGATCAAGCCTGGGAATCTGGGCCAACACCGGAACGCCGCCGAACTGTTCCAGGGTGCGGGGGTTGTCGGCATGCAGCGGGCCGTTGAGGAACAGGCCCAGCACCGGGATCGAGCGTCGCTTCAGTGCTTCCAGGCTCAAGAGTGTGTGGTTGAGCGTGCCGAGGCCGCTGCGCGCCACCAGCACCACCGGCAGTTGCCACCGTTCCAGCTGATCGATCTGCAGCCAGTGGCGATTGAGGGGCACGTGCAGTCCCCCGGCGGTCTCGATCACCAGGGGATGGCCGTTCGTCTCGGGTGGCACAAGGCGGTCCGGATCGATCGTCTGTGCCTCCATCTCGGCAGCCCAGTGGGGCGAGACGGCTGCGTGAAAGGCATAGGCTTCCGGCAGCTGCCGTTCCACCGGCAGCTGGAGCACAGCCGTCAGCCAGGCGCGATCCCCCCCCTGCTCCAGGCCGCTCTGCACCGGTTTCCAGTACCAGGCCTCCAGCCCCTGCACCAGCAGCGCGCTCACCACGGTTTTGCCCACATCGGTGTCGGTGCCGCACACCACCAGCCGGGGATCACAGCGAGGGCGCTCACTCATCGCTGCAGCAGCAGGATCTGAATCGTCCAGGTCAGTCTGAACCGTCCGTCGGACTCCGAGACGGGCCAGTGACGGCCCAGCTGTCGCCAGGCACGCACCCCCAGCGGTTCCACCGGGGTGCTGCCGGCTCCAACGCGGCGCATCGGTCGAAGCAGGGCGGCCACGCTTCGGGCCTGTGTGGTGAAGTGATGCAGGGATCGGTGCCGCACGGCTCTGGCCGGGACAGCTTCGAGCAGGCTGGTGGCGGTTGGCAGAGGCAGAGCGGTGCAGGTCTGGCCGGATGCACTGGCTGCCTGATGCCATTGCCTGAAGCTGCCGTGAACCGGTAGGGCGAGGGCGAGCCAGCCGGCAGGGGCGAGCGCCTCGTACCACTGCTGCATGCGCAGGCAGGGATCGTCGAGCCAGTGCAAGCAGAAACTGGAGGCCAGCACCTGGGGGGGGGCAGGCCAGGGTGGGAGCCCCTGTTGCAGGTCCCACCTCTGCGTGTCAGGCCGCTGGCTCTGGCGCGCCAGCATCGCTTCGCTGCCATCGAGGCGGCCAACGGACTGGCCCGGATGCAAGGTTTCGAGTGCATCGGCCAGCATCCCCGTGCCTGCTCCGAGATCCAGCCAGCGTCCTCGTGGTAACGGTCGGCGGCGGCAGAGGCCGGCCAGACGCCAGGCCACGGCCCGTTGCAGTCCGGCATGCTTGACGTAATGAGGGGCAGCCCGGTCAAAACGCTGCAGCACCTGGTGTCGCCAGGGTTGCTCCCCGGGGGAGAGCTCCATCACGTCGTCGGCCCCGTCGCCGGCGGCGAGTCCAGCCAGTGCTGCACCCGAACCAGCAGGTCGGGCACCAGCAGAGCGTGGCCCGCATCCTGCAGTGTCCAGTGCTCGGGGGGGCGATCGAGATGGTCCTGAAGTCGCTTGAGCAGCTCCAGACGGGCCTCCGGCGCCACAATCGCATCATCCGCTGCGTCCACCACCAGCACCCGAGCCGTCCTGGGGAATCCCTCCGGTAAGCCGCTGGTGTGCAGCAGCCGCTGCAGGTCCTGATCGAGGCGTCGCCGCCCGTCCGGGGTCAGCCCTGTCTGCAATGGCCCCGGCGGCAGGGCCGACGCCGGGGCGGGCAGGGCCGCCCGCGCCAGAAAGCGTTCGAGCATGGCCCGCTCCCCATCGCTCCCCAGGGCGTTGTGCATCCCCATCAGGGCGGAGCGCAGCGCGCGGCCGGCGGCTCCGGCTGGCACGAAGCGACCGAAACTGGTGAGCAACACCACACCCGTGGCGCTGCTGAGAACCTCGGCATCCACGAGATGGGGGCCCAGGGAGTGACCGATCACCACCCGCTGCGCTGCGGTGCAGCCAGTCGTCTCCTGCCAGCGGGGCCGTACGGGGGGTAAGGCTCCATAGCCCCGTTCGCCGTTCTGCCATTGCCAGCCATGGTGCTCGAAATGGCGTTGCCATGGCTGCCAGGCGGAGCTGTCGCCGCTCCAGCCGTGCATGGCGATCACCTGGTTGTGCGCTGGATCAGCCACACGCAAGCGCCTTCAGCAGGATCTCCAATGTCTCATCGCTCTGGTGGCGATGCAGCACCAGGCGCAGCCGTGCCGTTCCCTCCGGCACGGTGGGTGGGCGGATCGCCACCGTGAGCAGCCCGGCCTGCTCCAACTGCGCCTGGAGATCGAGGGCTGCCTGGTCATCACCCACCAGCAGCGGCAGGATCGGCCCCTGGCCGCCAGGGCGCTGCCAACCGGCGGTCTGGAGTCGGTCTCGCCATTGTTCGCTCCGGGCTACCAGCTGCTCGCCCCATTGGGGGTTCGCCTGGATCTGGCTGAGCGCCGCCAGGGCTGCCGCCGCCAGGGGTGGGGCCAGTGCCGTGGTGTAGCGGAAGGCTCCGCTGCTCTGCAGCAGCGCCTCGCCGAGGGCGCCATCACAGGCCAGAAAGGCCCCCCCGCTGCCGAAGGCCTTGCCGAAGGTGCCGCTGAGCATCGCCACCTCGCGGAGGCCATGGGCCAGCCCTCGTCCCTCGGGGCCGAGCACGCCGAGGGCATGGGCTTCGTCCACCAGCAAGCGTGCTCCGTGCTGCTGGCAGAGGTCCAGCATGGCCCCCAGGTGCGGGCTGGTGCCCTCCATGCTGAACAGGCTTTCGGTGACCACCAGGGGCGGATGCCCTTGGTGGTGAGGTCCACAGGCCTGCAGCCGTCGCTCCAGGGCCTGGAGGTCGTTGTGGTCGAAGCGTTTCAGCCGGGCGCCGCTGGCCCGAACCCCCACCAGCAGGGAATGGTGAATCAGCCGGTCAGCGACCACGGTGGTGTGCCGGTCGGCCAGGGCGGCGATGGCGGCCAGGTTGGCCTGGAAGCCACTGGGGAAGAGCAGGACCCGCTCCCGGCTGAGCCAATCGGCCAAGGCCGATTCCAGGCGGGTATGCACCGGCCTGCTGCCGCTGATCAGACGCGAGCCTCCTGCGCCGACGCCGCTGCACTCCAGTTCGCTCTGGGCCGCGGCGATCAGGGCGGGGTCGCGGCTCAGGTTCAGATAGTCGTTGCTGGCCAGATCCACGAGCCCGGAGTCGCTGTCATGGCAGCCTTCAACCTGCAGGCGGCTGCTGCCGGGCGGGCTGATGAAGCTGCGCAAGCGACGACGACGGGCCGGAGTAATCGACATGCCGACCTGTCTGGCGATCACCGCGGCCTGCAGGATGGCATGTCACCGCTCCGAGCTCGTGTCGTCGTCCCCGTCGCTGCCGTCGTTGGAGCGTTTCACCCTGTTGTTTCCGCTCTGGACCCTGCTGGCGGCCCTGCTGTCGTTGGCGGTGCCGGGCTTGTTCGCCTGGGTGGCGGGGCCCGTGATCACCTGGGGCCTTGCTCTGATCATGCTCGGCATGGGGCTGGGGCTTGCCCCGGCTGACTTTCGTCGGGTGCTGGCTCGGCCCCGCTCCGCCTTGATCGGTGTGGCCTTGCAGTTTTTGGTGATGCCGTCGTTGGCGGCCCTTCTGGCCTGGGGCCTGCGCTTGGAACCCCCTCTGGCGGTGGGATTGATTCTGGTGGGGTGTTGCCCCGGTGGCACGGCCAGCAACGTGGTGGCCTTGATCGCCAGGGCTGATGTGGCCCTTTCGGTGGTGATGACCAGCCTGAGCACGGGCCTGGCGGTGGTGCTGACGCCGTTGCTCACCAGCCTGCTGGCCGGGCGTTACGTGCCAGTGGAGGGCTGGACTCTGTTGATCAATGTGCTGCAGGTGGTGCTGGTGCCGGTGGCACTCGGTGTTGCCTTGAAGCAGGGGCAGCCGGGGCTGGCGCGGCGGATCGAACCGTTGATGCCGCCGATTGCCGTGGTCGCCATCGCCTTGATCGTGGCCGGGATCCTGGCAGGCCAGCGCCAGGCGTTGCTCAGTCAGGGCGTGCTGTTGCTTCTGGCCACAGTGCTTCTCCATGCCGGCGGTTTTGCCTTGGGGTTGTTGGTGCCGGCACTGCTTGGAGACGGGGCGTCGTCAAGCCGCACGATCAGCCTGGAGGTGGGGATGCAGAATTCAGGCCTGGCGGTGGTGTTGGCCCGGGCGGGAGGATTCGCCAGTCCGCTCACGGCCCTGCCCGGGGCGATCTCTGCTGTGGTGCATTCCCTGCTCGGCAGTGCCCTGGCGGCCTGGTGGCGGCGGCGTCCCTAGGATCGGCCCTATGGCCGAAACCGACACCCTGGCTGCAGAGTCCGCAAGCGTGGGGTCGCCGGATCCGGCGCAGATTTTTCCCTTCCCCCTGGATGAGTTCCAGCTGGAGGCGATCGAGGCCCTCAATCAGGGCCATTCCGTGGTGGTGAGCGCACCGACGGGATCGGGCAAGACCCTGGTGGGGGAATACGCCATCTATCGGGCGATCGCGCATCGCCAAAAGGTGTTTTACACCACGCCGCTCAAGGCGTTGTCCAATCAGAAACTGCGGGATTTCCGCGCCCAGTTCGGGGCGGAGAACGTGGGCCTGATGACCGGTGATCTCAGCGTCAACCGGGAGGCCTCCATCGTGGTGATGACCACCGAGATCTTCCGCAACATGCTCTACGCGGAGGCGGATGAGAGTGACGATCCACTGGCGGATGTGGAGGCGGTGGTGCTCGATGAGTGCCACTACATGAACGACTCCCAGCGGGGCACGGTCTGGGAGGAGTCGATCATTCACTGCCCACCTTCGGTGCAATTGGTGGCCCTCTCAGCCACGGTGGCCAATGCCGGCCAACTCACCGACTGGATCGAGCGGGTGCACGGCCCCACCCGGCTCGTTCTCAGTGATCATCGGCCCGTCCCCCTGCAGTTCAGTTTCTGCAGTGCCAAGGGTCTGCACCCGCTGCTGAACGATCAGGGCACCGGTCTCCATCCCAACTGCAAGGTCTGGCGTGCTCCAAAAGGGAGCAAACGCAAAGGCCGCTCCCCCAAGCCGCCCCAGCCCGAGCCACCGCCGATCAGTTTCGTGGTCGCCCAGATGGCCGAACGGGACATGCTTCCTGCCATCTATTTCATTTTCAGCCGGCGCGGTTGCGACAAGGCGGTGCGCGATCTCGGCGTGCAATGTCTCGTGAATGAGAACGAGCAGGCGAGGATCCGCGAGCGCTTCAAGGCCTATGCCAGCGCCAATCCGGAGGCGGTGCGCGATGGGGTGCATGCGGACGCTCTCCTGCGCGGCATCGCCGCTCACCATGCCGGCGTGCTTCCCGCCTGGAAGGAGCTGATCGAGGAGCTCTTCCAGGAGGGGTTGGTGAAGGTCGTGTTTGCCACGGAAACCCTGGCGGCCGGCATCAACATGCCGGCGCGCAGCACCGTGATCGCGGCGTTGTCCAAGCGCACCGAGCGGGGCCATCGGCCACTGATGGCAAGTGAGTTTCTGCAGATGGCCGGTCGCGCCGGTCGGCGTGGTCTCGATTCCCAGGGTTATGTGGTGACGGTGCAAAGCCGGTTTGAGGGGGTGCGTGAGGCCGGGCAGCTGGCCACCAGCCCCTCCGATCCGCTTGTGAGTCAGTTCACCCCGAGTTACGGCATGGTGCTGAATCTGTTGCAGCGCCACGATCTGGCGAAGGCGCGGGAGCTGGTGGAGCGCAGTTTCGGCCGCTACCTCGCCAGCCTCGATCTGGTCGAGGAGGAGGAGATCCTCACCCAGTTGCGTCTCCAGCTCGGTCAGCTGCAGGGCTCGGCGGGCGATGTGCCCTGGGAAGACTTCGAGGACTACGAGAAACGGCGTGGTCGCTTGCGCGAGGAGCGTCGCTTGCTCAGGATCCTGCAGCAACAGGCGGAAGAAACCCTGGCCCACGAGCTCACACTGGCGCTGCAGTTCGCCAGTGTCGGCACCTTGGTGAGCCTCAAGGCGCCCCAACTTCGGGGGGTGGTCACGCCCGCGGTCATCGTCGAGAAATGCGATGGCCCCGGTCAGTTCCCCCTGCTGCTGTGCCTCACCGACGACAACGTCTGGCTGTTGCTGCCCTGCCAGGCCGTGGTGAGCCTGCATGCGGAACTGAGCTGCCTTCAGGTGGAGGGGGTGAGTCCACCGGAGCTGCGCCGTGCCGGTGAACTGCGGCATGGTGATCAGCAGAGCGGTGGGTTGGCCCTGGCGGTGGGGCACATGGCCCAACGCCACGACATGACCACGCCCCAGTACGACCTGGCCGGTGAGGTGCTCTCCCAGGCGCGTCTGGTGGAGGAGCTGGAGGCTGATCTGGAGGCTCATCCGGCCCATCGCTGGGGTGATCGCCGTCAGTTGAAGAAGCATCGGCGCCGCATGGAGGAACTGGAGCTGGAAATCCGTGAGCGACAGCAGATGCTTCACCACCGGGCCAACCGGCACTGGGAGACCTTTCTGGCCTTGATTGAGATCCTGCAGCACTTCGGCTGCCTGGATGATCTGGAACCCACCGAAATCGGGCGGACCGTGGCGGCCCTGCGCGGTGACAACGAACTCTGGTTGGGCCTGGCGCTGATGAGTGGGCACCTGGATGAGCTGCAGCCAGCGGAACTGGCGGCGGTGTTCGAGGCGATCAGCACGGAGGTGAACCGCCCCGATCTATGGAGCGGTTTTCCGCCGCCGCCGCGGGCTGAGGAGGCTCTGCATGACCTGATGGGGATCCGTCGTGAGCTCTTGCGGGCCCAGGAGCGGGCCCAGGTGGTGGTGCCCGCCTGGTGGGAACCGGAGCTGATGGGACTGGTGGAGGCCTGGGCGAGCGGTACGGCCTGGAACGATCTGATTGCCAATACTTCCCTGGATGAGGGCGATGTGGTGAGGATCATGCGGCGCACGGTGGATCTGCTCGCCCAGGTGCCCTACTGCGAAGCGATCAGTGAGCAGCTGCGGCGCCATGCCCGTCAGGCGTTAAAGGCGATCAACCGTTTCCCGGTGGCGGAAGCCGAGGATCTGCTCAAGGCGACGGAGGCGGGTGGTCTGAATCCGGCGACGGAACGGGCCGCCTGAGGGGTCATCCGTGCGGCATGGTCATCGCGGCCGGATCAACGATCCGGTCAAAATCATCAGCGCTGACGTAGCCCAGCTCCAGGGCGGCATCGCGAAGGCTCGTACCCTGCTCATGGGCGTATTTCGCGATGGCACTGGCTTTGTCGTAGCCGATCACCGGGGCCAGGGGCGTCACGAGCATCAGGGATTGCTCGACGTCGCGTTGAATGCGGCTGAGGTTCGGTTCCATCCCTTCCACCATCGCCACCCGGAAGCAGCGGCAGGCATCCGTGAGCAGGGTGATCGCCTGGAGCAGATTGAAGCCGATCAGCGGTTTGTAGACGTTCATCTGCAGGTGCCCACCGGCTCCCGCCATGGCCACAGCGGCATCGAGGCCGATCACCTGCGTGCACACCATCGCCATCGCTTCGCACTGGGTGGGATTCACCTTGCCGGGCATGATCGAGCTGCCGGGTTCGTTTTCCGGCAGATGGAGTTCGGCCAGGCCGGCGCGGGGGCCGCAAGCCAGCAAGCGGATGTCGTTGGCGATCTTCAGCAGTGTCACCGCCAGCAGCCGCAGCTGACCCATGGCATGCACCAGGCCGTCATGGCTGGCCATCACGGCGAACTTGTTGACCGCTGAGCGGAAGGGCAGGCCGGTGAGGCGTGCAAGCTCGGCGGCGGCCTGCTCCGCAAAGCCATCGGGTGCGTTCAGGCCTGTGCCAACAGCCGTGCCGCCAAGGGGTAGAGGCAGCACTTCGGCGAGGCAGGCATCGATCCGCTCAGTGGCTGTGGCGATCTGGTCGCGCCAGGCGGACACTTCCTGGCCCAGGGTGAGCGGCACCGCGTCCTGCAGGTGGGTGCGGCCGATTTTTACAATCGCATTCCAGTCGTCGGCTTTCCTGGCTAAGGCCGCGTTCAGCCTTTGCAGTTCAGGCACTAGGCGGCGGCTGATCCCTTCGGCGGTTGCAACGTGGATGGCGGCCGGAAAGGCGTCATTGGTCGATTGCGAACGATTGACGTGATCATTCGGGTGCACCGGTCTGTTGCTTCCCAGGGGCTCGCCAGCGGACAGGGACGCGAGATTGCTGATCACCTCATTGAGATTCATGTTGGTCTGGGTGCCACTGCCGGTCTGCCAGACCCGTAAGGGGAAGTGCGCATCGTGCTGGCCTTCGGCTACCGCCTCCGCCGCCTCCACAATCAGAGCGCAACGCTCCTGATCGAGAACGCCCAGGCGGGTGTTCACCACGGCGGCCACCTGTTTGATCCGTGCCAGGGCGTGGATCAGTTCCAGGGGAACGGTGTCCTGGCTGATGGCGAAATTCTGAAGCGAGCGTTGGGTCTGAGCGCCCCAGAGAGCCTCAGCTGGCACCTCCACTGGCCCCATGCTGTCGTGATCGGTCCGGATCGCATGCGTCATGGCTTCGGGTTGCTCCGCAGCACCAGCGTGATGATCAGCACCAGGCCGCTCAGGCTGATGCCCACGTAGATCCAGTCGGCGTAGGGGGTCCAGAACATCGCCTTGTGCGACTCAAAGGCCGAGGCGATCCCAGATCACGCCGAGATTGGCCTGATGGAGGTCGGTGCTGAAGCAGTCAGCTAGCTGCTCGGCGCTGAGTTTGCCGGTCACCTCCGGATCCGCCGCCAGGTTGGCGCGGAAGTCGCCGCCGTTGCTGTTCCAGGCGCAGTGGGCGTTGCGTTGCACCACCCGATAGGCGTCCTCCCGGCTCATGCCGGCGTCCACCAGGCCCAGCAACACGCGCTGACTGAACACCACGCCGCCATACACATTCATGTTGCGGCGCATGTTGTCGGGGTAGACCCCGAGGCCCGCCACAACAGCCGTCATTTCCCGCAGCATGAAATGCAGGGTCACCGAACAGTCAGGCAGCATCATCCGCTCGGTGGAGCTATGGCTGATGTCACGCTCGTGCCAGAGGGCTACGTTCTCGAGGGCTGCCACCACATAACTGCGCAGCACCCGAGCCAGGCCGCTGATGCGTTCACTGCGGATCGGGTTGCGTTTGTGGGGCATGGCCGAGCTGCCCTTCTGGCCTTTGGCAAAGCTTTCCTCCACCTCCAGAACGTCGGTGCGCTGCAGGTTGCGGATTTCGGTGGCGAAGCGATCGAGGGATGCGCCCACCAACGCCAGGGTCTGCACATAGTCGGCGTGACGATCACGGGAGATCACCTGGGTGCTGGCGGTGTCTGGCCTGAGGCCGAGGCGCTCGCAGGTGAGGCGCTCCACCTCGGGATCGGTGTTGGCGTAGGTGCCCATCGCGCCGCTGATCTGGCCGACGGCCACATCCCGCTCCAGCCGCTCGAGGCGCTCGGCGTTGCGCCGCGTCTCCGCGAGCCAGCCGGCCAGCTTGAAGCCGAATGTGATCGGTTCGCCATGGATGGCGTGGGAACGGCCGATCATCACGGTGCCTTTGTGCTCGGCAGCCAGCGCGGCAATGGCCTGATCCAGTGCCGACAGCTCCTTGCGCAGCAGGGCGACGGAGGCTTTCAGCTGCAGCGCCAGACCGGTGTCGAGCACGTCGCTGCTGGTCATCCCCACGTGGATGTAACGGCCTGCATCCCCCACGTGTTCGTTGACGTTGGTGAGGAAGGCGATCACGTCATGACGCACTTCCGCTTCGATGGCGAGGATCCGCTCGGGCTCGAAACACGCTTTGGCGCGAATCTCCTGCATGGCTGACTCGGGGACGCGACCGAGGCTGCAATTGGCTTCGCAGGCGGCGACTTCCACGTCGAGCCAGCTTTGATATTTGGCCCTGTCCGTCCAGAGCTCGCCCATCTCGGGCAGGGTGTAGCGCTCGATCAAGGGCCAGCGCGTGGCAACAACTCAACCAATGTATGGCGTGGCCTGAGGCGGACGATCGTGGCTGTGACGTCAGGCCGAGGTGAGGCGGTTGTGCTCCACCTCCCATTGCACATGGTGTCCCCAAGCCTGCTGGCGCACCCAGCATCGCCCTCCCCGGCATTGGATCACCTGAAAGGGAGGGAGATCATTGGGGTGGTTGTCGAGAGTCACGAACGTGCCTGGAGCGAGCAGTTCGAGAACGGGTGTTGCCTCTTGGTGCGGCACGCTCTGCAGATGGGGCCGATGGGACGAGCGACGACGCTGGTTGGATCGGGGGGGCTGTTGAGCGGACACGTCCCTGCGGGCGGCTTGGATTGATCTTCCCGGTGGTTCCAGCAGTGCTGAGGGGAACCTCTGCTTTTGTTCGGTTTTCCCCTCTGCTTTTATGACGAAATGGCCCGTAAACACCGCCTGGATCTGCATCTGCTGACGCTGGGGCTGGTGCCGTCCCGTCAGCAGGCCCAGCAGTTGATCCGTGCCGGTCGGGTGCGGGATGGCCGCGGTCAGTTGCTCGATAAACCAGGTCAGGACGTGCCGACGGATCTGGAGGTGCACGTCGAGCAGCCACCACGCTTTGTCTCCCGCGGTGGTGAGAAGCTTCTGGCTGCCCTCGAGGCTTTTCCCCTGAAGCTGGAGGGTCGGATCTGCCTCGATGGCGGCATCTCAACCGGCGGATTCACCGACTGCCTCCTTCAGCATGGGGCTGCTCGGGTCTATGGCATTGATGTGGGCTACGGGCAGACGGCCTGGAGCCTGCGCACCGATGATCGGGTGATCCTGCGGGAACGCACCAATCTCAGGCGGCTGACACCGGAGGATCTGTTCGACCCAGCGGATCCGCGACCGACTCTGGCGGTTGCGGATGTGTCCTTCATTTCACTGGGTTTGGTGCTGCCGGCATTACGAGGCCTGCTGCAAGCTGAGGGCTCCGAGGCTGTGGTGTTGGTGAAACCGCAGTTTGAAGTGGGGCGAGAGCGGGTCGGTAAAGGTGGTGTTGTGCGTGATCCCGACGCCCACGTTGTGGCCCTGCAGGGGGTGATCGCAGCAGCGGAGCCACTGGGTTGGAGTCCCCACGGTCTGGTGGCCTCCCCGATCACCGGCCCCGCCGGTAACCATGAATATTTGCTCTGGTTGGCTGAAGGGAAGCCCCAGACTCCCCTTCAGCTCCAGGCCATCGAGACGCTCGTGCGCACCACGCTGGCTGGATAACGGTTGACGCTCAGAGAGCGGAGCCGTCGCGATCGCCGGTGCGGATGCGCACCACGGTGTCGATCGGGGAGATGAAAATCTTGCCGTCGCCGATTTCGCCGGTTTTGGCGGCTTCGGCAATGGCGGTCACCACGGTGTCAACCCTTGCATCGTCAATGACAACCTCAACCTTGAGCTTCTGGAGAAACTCAACGGTGAATTCCGAACCGCGATACCGCTCCACCTGGCCTTTCTGGCGGCCGAAGCCACGGACTTCGCTCACGGTCATACCCACAATCCCGGCGTTGACCAGGGCCAGTTTCACGTCTTCCAGCTTGAAAGGGCGGATGATCGCCTCAACTTTTTTCATGTGATTTCAGGTGGGGTGGCGTTCAGTCAGGGGCAGTGTGTCAGATCCGTTTCGTTGCTGAAAGGGCCGGAAGCTGACTCACCTGCAGACCTGCTGCAATGGCGTCGTGGCGTAGGGCTTCCGCATCGGCGGAGGGGAGAGTGACCAGCCCATCGGCGAGAAGATCCCAGTGCTCCGCTTCAAAATGGGTTTGGAGCCAGAGCATGCCGTGAACGGTCCCCGGGCGCAGTCGGATCGATGGGTTGGAGCTGTAGAGGCAAAGATCCATGAAAGACCCAGGCGATGAATCCATTACGGCGCTTCGCCCGGGTCTGAGTTGTGCTTTTTGCAACCGAATCAGGAGTTGACCTGGTTCTGGGCCTCAGCCTGGCGGTGCTCGTAGGTGGCGCCGCGATAGTGCAGCTCAACGCCGGTCTCGGCAGCGGCGGCGTCATGACGCAGGGGGGCGTCGTAGTGCTGGCCGCGGTAAGTGTGATCCACCGCCTGCTTGCTGGGTTGCTCGTGCTGGCTGGCGTCGTAGGCGACGCCGCGGTAGGTGCGTTGTTGAACGGTCATGGTGGGAGCCTCGAAGGGTTGGAAAGTCCCCGATGGGTCGGGGCCGCTTCGATGGAAGGAGCGTTGCTTCGCCTTGCGGAGGGGCTACTTCCGGCTGAACGACAGATGCGGAGCACCCGTCAAGCTCAACGTTTTGTCCTTCAATACACTTCTACCCCATCGACGCTGTTCATGGTGAACGGTTTGCCTGTTTGTTTGTGAAAAGTTTGTGAGTTTGTAGCGTGCTGATGCTGTTGCGTCTGCGTGATGAGTTCGTCCACCTCCTCTGACTCTGCTTCTCACTCCTCTTCAGGCTCCTCGTCCACGCGCACGCCCCTGTATGGCGAACGCGCCATCGCCGACGCGGAGTTGATCTGTTTTGACAACCCCCGACCCGGCCGGCCCTATGAGATTGCGATCGAGCTGCCGGAGTTCACCTGTCTCTGCCCGTTTTCCGGTTATCCCGATTTCGCCGTTCTGCGCTTGCTCTACCAGCCCGGGCCCCGCGTGGTGGAGCTCAAGGCGATCAAGCTCTACGTGAACAGTTATCGCGATCGCACGATCTCCCATGAGGAGGTGACGAATCGGATCCTTGACGACCTGGTGACGGCCTGCGACCCGGTCTGGATGCAGCTGGAGGCAGATTTTCATCCGCGGGGCAATGTGCACACCGTGGTGCGCGTCACGCACGGCTCGCGACAGCCGTGCTGATCAGTTCCGGCAGCTCCCGGGCGAAGCCCCCAAGGTTGCGGTTGCAGAGGCCAGCCACATGCAGCCGACGCCCATCAACATCCTGAATCGCCCACAGCTGTCGGGTGGCCACCATGCTCAGGCCGCCCCCGAGCAGGGTGATGGCAAAGCCTGCATACACCAGGGGAACACCTGGATCGCGCTTGAGCAAGAGCCCGCTGGCGGGAAGGATGCTCCACACCCGCACCGGCAGACCGTTGATCTCCGCGGCATCGCCACCAGGGCGCAGGGTCGCGAGGGCCTCCCCTCCTGCGCCGAACACCTGCACCGGCCCCTGTTCGCTGCTCACTGTCAGCAGCACTGGTTCGCTGCCATCCGGCCGGGTCGGCAGCACCAGGCCCCAGAGTTGTTCCCCCAGCTCGGGAAAGCTCTGCAGGGGCAGCTGCAGCTTCGGGCTGTTGCCCAGCTGCACGGTGATCGTTGCCAGTGACCAATCGGCCTGATACACCGTCATGCCGCGGTAGCGCAGCGGATGGTTGACGCTGATCTGCCGTTCGCTGTTGATGTCGTCGGGGCCCTGCAGGAGCAGCTGCGAGCGGAATTGTTCCGGCCGGCCGGCCGGGTCCCGATCGATCGCGAAGTCTTCCAGCGTGAGGGTGAGTTGGCTGTTGCCGGCGCGGTCGAGCAGGTCGAGGCTCCGGCCGGGAGCCAGGAAGCGTTCCAGCCGATGACCAGCCAGGGATCCCCAGGCGGCACCCAGCATGAGCAGCACCAGGCCGGTGTGCACCAGAAGGGGCCCGACCCGGCCCATGGTGCCGCGACGGGCCTGGATGCGCTTCTCTCCCTCCTGCACCTGCCAGCCCGATTGCCGCAACGTGTGGCTGAGCCTCAGAAGGGCCGCATCGGGATCGGGCAGGCTGACGCTCTGTGCCAGCGCCAGCTTGCTCAACTGGCGTGGTTCCCGGTAATCCACCCAACGCAGAGCCGCCTGCAGGGCCGGCCACTGCCGGCGCCAGCTGCAGAGGATCAGCGCCAGACCCAGCCAGGCCAGCAGTCCCAGAAACCAGGTGCTGCTGTACACGTGGTCGAGCTGGAGCGTCAGCATCCAGTCGCCGTTGATCAGGCCGAGCCAGGGGGTGGCGTTGAAGCGCTCCAGATAGAGCGCAGGGGCTTCGCCCTGGGGCAGGATTGTGCCAATGGCACTGGCCAGGGCGATGAGGAGCAGCAGTCCGATCGCCAGTCGCAGGTCTGACAGCAGGGCAGCCAGGCGGCGCATGGCAGTCATCGGTTCAGATCCAGTGGGAGAAGAGGGTGAGAGCACCGGTGGCGATGAGCACCATGCCGCTGATGGGGGGAACCCAGCGGCTGATCGGCCGCAGGGCGAGCAGACCCGGAACACTGGCGGCGGCACTGCCAGCCAGGAGCAGGGGCATCACCTGGCCGAAGCCGAAGCTGGTGAGCAACACCACGCCGATCAGGGGGCTGCCGCTGGTCGCGATCCAGCCCAGCAACACCGCCAGAACGGGGGTGGTGCAGGGCGATGCGGCCAGGCCGAAGGCCAGTCCTGCCGCGATCGGGGCCAGAGGGGCCGGCACGTTCTGAGACCAGTGCTGGGGATCGGGCCCTGCCGGAAGGGGGAGTCGGACCAGGCCGAGCAGGTTCAGGCCCATCACCAGGGCGAGAACGGCCACCACAGTGGGGAGCGCATCGGGCACTTGTCCGTAGATGCGCCCCAGCAGACCGCTCAGGCTCCCCAGAATCACCAGCGCCGACACGATGCCGGAGCAGAAGAGCAGGCTGCGCTGCCAGGGAGCCTGGCGCCCTTCAAAGCCCGCCAGGTAAGCGAGGGTCACCGGCAGCAGGGAGAGGGAGCAGGGGCCGAGGCTGGTGAGGGCACCGCCGGCGAACACCAGGCCTACCGTGACCGGCCCCGGTTGGGTGAGGGCCTGGGACAGCAGCTGCTCACTGCTCTGGGCAAGTCCGGGGAGATCGAGGTTGATGATCGCCTGAGGAAGGAAAATTCACCTTATCGAGCAGCTGGACCGCCCTGGGGCGACAGCTCGCTTGATCGTTTCAATCGACGCGATCCCACCAGACCGGTGGATTCCAGGGAGCAGCGGATCAGCAGACCAGCGATCAGGAGGCTCGACAGCAGGGAATTACCGCCGTAACTGATCATCGGCAAAGGCAGACCGGTGGTGGGCATCGAGCCGGAGGCCACGGCAAGGTTCATCACCGACTGCCCCACCAACAGGCTGGTGCAGCCGATCGCCGTGAGCCTGGCCTGATTGCTGCGGCAGCGCAGCGCCACCCGCAGGCCGAGGAAGCCCACCAGCATGAGAAAGAGGATCAGCATCAAAGAGCCAATGAAGCCGAATTCCTCCGCAAACACGGCAAAGATGAAATCGGTGCTTTGAATCGGCAGATACTGCAGTTTCTGGGTCGAGAGGCCGAAGCCTTCGCCAAACAGGCCACCCGAGCCGATCGCCAGCAGGCTCTGCACGAGTTGATAGCCGTCGCCCTGGGGGTCCTGCCATGGGTCCAGGAAGGAGATCACCCGGAGGCGCTGATAGTCATTGATCATGATGCTGGCCCAGCCCAGCAGCCCTCCCAGAAGCGCTGTGCCGAACAAGGTGCGCAGGCGGAGACCGGCGGAGAAGGCCATCAGCCACAGCAGGAGTCCGGTGAGGGCTGCGGTGCTCAGGTTCGGTTGCTTGAGGATCAGCAGGATGAGGGCTCCGAAACTGCCGAGCCAGAGCAGTTTCTGATCAGCGGCGCTGCGTTTCCAGTGCGAAAACAAACTGGCGGCCTGCAGCACCACAAACGGCTTCACCAATTCGGAGGGCTGGATCTGAACGGGGCCGATGACCAACCAGCGGCTGGCGCCATTCACCGTGCTTCCGAACACGAGGGTCGCTCCCACCAGCAGGATTCCCAGCCAGAGGGCAGGACCGGCAATCTTCATCCAGCGCCGGAGATCGGTGCTGATCGCGCTGATCAGCAGCACCCAGCTGGCACCCATCCAGATCAGCTGGCGTTTCACGTAGTAGGCCCCTTCGCCCATTTCCCGGCTTGCGACCCACCAGCTGGCGGAGGCCAGGATCAGCAGGCCGGCGATGCTCCAGATGGCGGTGAGGCTGATCAATAGCCTGGCTTCAGCAGGCCAGAGCGACCAATCGAGGGGCAGATGCCGCTGCCAGAAACCAGCAGACCGCTCGGTTGCCCGTTCGGCTGGCTGGCTTCTACGGGTGAGGACACGGGAACTACGCAACGCCATCGAGTCATGACCTCCCATTCAGACGCCTGAGGGCGACTTTGCCAAGCCACAAAAAAGCCCGACTTACGTCGGGCTCCAGACATTGGATTTGGTGAACTGATGAACGCTCAGTTGCCGACGTTCACCTGGGGACGCCCACTGCAGAGCTCAACCTTCAGGATGCGTCCACCCTGCTTCATGATGCGCTGCTGTTCAGCGAACCAGCTGTCGTAAGGCACCCACTTCGTGAAGAAGGTGTTTTGAAGTTCGCGCTGACTCCGGGTCTTTTCAGGACTTGGAATGCAGGCGGTGACTTTGAACAACCGCATGGGAATCAGTTGCCGAGGCCGGAGCAGATGTAATCGAAGTACACGCCCATTTCACGACCAGCATCGGGGCCGACCAGTGAAGCGGTGACTTCCTTCATGGCTTGAATGGCTTGCACAGTGGCACCAATGGGCACACCCAGAGAGTTGTAGGTCTCTTTGAGGCCGTTCAGCACGCGCTCATCCAGGATGGAGGTGTCGCCGGCGAGCATGGCGTAGGTGGAATACCGGAGGTAGTAATCCAGGTCGCGGATGCAGGCGGCGTAGCGGCGCGTGGTGTACATGTTGCCACCAGGACGGGTGATGTCCGAGTAGAGCAGAGCCTTGGCCACCGCATCTTTAATGATGGTGGAGGCGTTGGCACTAATGGTGGCAGCGGCCTTGACGCGCAGTTCGCCACTGGCGAAATAGCTCTCAAGGTTGCTCATCGACGCAGAGTCGAGATAGAGACCCTGAACGTCAGACTTGTTGATGACGTTGGTGATGGCGTCTTGCATGGATCCGTGAAGGGGGGCGAGAAGGCGAGAAGTCGACGAAGGTCAGGCGAGAGCGCCCACCACGTAGTCGAAGTAGGTGCCAGCTTCTTCGGCATCAGTGCCGGTGAGAATGCCCATGGCCACCGCCTTCATTTCGCGGATCGCTTCAGCCATGGCTTCGAGGGGAGTGCCCAGGGCTCGATACATCTCGCGGGCGCCGATCACGCCGATCTCTTCGATCGGGGTGACGTCTCCAGCGACCACGCCGTAGGTGACGAGGCGCAGGTAATAGTCCATGTCGCGCAGGCAGGAGGCGGTCATTTCCTCGCCATAGGCATTGCCGCCGGGGGAGATGACGTCAGGGCGCTTCTGGAAGAGCTGGCCAGCGGCCTGCTTGACGATACGCTCTCTGCTTTCGCTGAGAACCTGGGCGATGCGGAGGCGACGCTGACCGCCGGCGACGAACGCCTTGATCTGGTCGAGTTCGCCAGGGCTGAGGTAGCGGGCTTCGGCGTCCGCGTTGATGATCGAGTTGGAGACGATGCTCATGCAGTTCTGCCTCGAAACAAGCGGCCGCCCGAAGGAGACCGATATCCGGTGAGTGGTTGACGCGACCAGTGTGCCTGATCGCCCCAGCATTCTGTGGCAGCGCTGAGAATCTCCCCCGGGGCCGGTAACAGTTCTTCACTCCGCCGTGAATCCTTAAGAGTCATTGCAGCGCAAGGGGTCTGCGGGGGCTCTGCCCATGGGACGGCAACAGCATTGATCAACACAATCGCCATCAATCTTGCCCTCTATTGATGACAACAAACGCAAGAAAAAGCCCCATGCACTCAAGTGTGCATGGGGCGATTTGATCGGCAGATCCGACGCCGGCGCATGTGGCGCTGGCTTTGGATCAGATGGCGCCTTTGAGCGGAGGGTTGAGGCCGGCATTGCCGCCATACAGCGCTGCGCCACGGTTAAAGCTCGCCATGGTGGTGCCGTCCTGGCTGTTCATGCCCTGGTAGCTCGGAACCTGATCGGCGCCGAAGGCATTGGCGTAAGCCTCGGAGCTCAGCAAGCGATCGATGGCGGACTGCTGGCCCTGCTTGACGCGCGTGGCCAGGAACACGCTCACTTCGCGGGGCAGCGGTGCCCGACCCAGCAGCGCCAGATGGGCTGCTGTCGCGGCCCGCAGTGGGGCCATGCGCCAGAGACGCTGCTGGAAAAGCTCACTCGCGGCCACGCGGCCCACAAATTCGGCCACGCTGAGGCGGCGTTGACGGAACAGGGATTCCGCATCGCTGAGACGTTCCGACTCCACGGGCATGCGGTTGAGCAGCTGGCGATAGATCGCCTGAATCGCGGCTTCGATTTCGTTCGCGGTCGCGGCCTCCGCTAGGCGCAGGGGGCGATTGAGCCCCTGACGCCGGCGAAGGCCGGTGGGGCTGGCGCCGGCGAGAGCTTTGCGCATGGCGGTTTCGGCCGTTTCGGGGAGGCCGAAGCCGAAGCTGCTGCTGGAGCTGCTCCAGCTGGGGACTGCACCTGCCGGCACGCTGGGTTGGGGCGCGACCGGTGCCACCGTTGAAGAAACGCTGCTCCAGCTGGGAGCTTGCCCACCGCCGGGCTGCCAGCGGGGTGAGCTCCAGCGACGGCGTGGTGTGGGCTGACTGCGCAGGCTTTCTGGGCCCTGCTGTTGCGCCGGGCGCATCTCCTGCACCTGGCCACCGGTGAGCTTGGCACTCCAGCTGCCGCGAACGACAGGCCGGTCGGCCAGATTGCGGCGCGTGAGATCGGCGCTGGAACGGAAGCCCTTCGGCTTCAACACATTGGGACGCTGATAGGTGGTGGCGACGCCCGCTGCAATCAGGTCAACGGGACGTTTGAGGGCCGGAACCCGACGCGTGCGCAGATCGGTGGGGGTGATGAACCGCTCATAGGGCACGGTGTCTTCACCAAAGCAGTCGTTGTATTCGCTGCTGTTGATCAGCGCATCCACAACCCCGTAGAAACCCTGTTGCGCTGCCGTGTCAAACAGGGAATCGATCTCCCAGCGCCCGAAGGTGGGACGGCCGAGCAGGCGGCGATGCATCACCTCAATCGCTTTGGTGAGGTAAAGGCCACTCCAATAGCGACGGCGGAAGGCCTGGGAGCGGGCGACCTGGCGTACGAATTCACGCAGGCTGATGTCGCCGTTCTCCAGTTTGATCTCCTCCACCTTGTTGCGTTCGCCCTCGTAGCCGGCGCTGCCCAGCACCTGGACGTAAACGGCGTTGATCACCGCCTGGGTGCTGGATTCAGTGCCGCGAATGCTCGGTTGTCCAGCTCGCCTGGGGATGGAATTCCCGCCGGTGGCGATCTGCTGGAGACGCATCACCCTGGGGCCGACGCGGCGAGGCGTGCTGCCACGGAACTGGGGGCTGGCCATCTGACCGGGCTCCCGCATGCCATTACCCACGAGGATCCTGCGGTTGTCGTAGCCGGCAGGGGCCGGGCGGGTGGCAACCGATGCGGTGGCGGAGGGGAAGATGGCGCCGTACTGAATGCCTAGCGGGTCGTTGCCGCCGCCGTAGGCATGCTGGTCGCCGAAAGGTTGGCGGTAGGAGGCATAAAGGGTGACGTATTGGGGTGCACCTTCGAAGGGGGCGCTGAAGCGGAAGAGCTTGCGGTTCGAGCCCCAGCCTGCACTTTCCTGGGCTTCCTCGCCCAGGTCCCTCAGGAAGGGAACGGTTTCCTCGCCGAAGACGCGCGCGTACTCCAGCGTGTTGATCAGCGCATCCACCAGACCGTTCAGCCCCTGGGCGCTGACGATGTCGAAGTAACGGGTGAATTCCTCGCGGGAGCTGATCCCGCGTCCGAGGAAGTGGCGGAAGGCGAGTTCCACGGCCCGGCTGTTGGAGAAGCGGGCGTAGAACTGTTGGCGGTACTCCTTGCTGCGGCCGAGGGCACGAATGAATTCGCGCATGGAGATGTCACCCTGGCGCACCTGGGTGGCCTCCACAGGGCAGGGACTTTGTGAATAGGCCTTGGTGATGTCGCGCTCGAACACCTGGCGATAGGCGGCGCGAACCACCTCGGCCTTCTGGGCACCGGTCATGGCCGGCTTCATTGTGTAACGCAGAGCTTTGCCCTTGGCGGCGAGGGCATAGATCGCCGGCAGTTGCAGGCCCTGGTTCTCGGGGCTGCCCAGACGCTGTCGGGCTGAAGGCGTTGGAATCGCCAGTTCTGCGAGCAGCACGTTGAAGCATTGCACGGTGAGGCGTCGCGCTTCCGGCTGCTGCTTGAGCAGGCTGGCTGCGGCAGCACGCATTTCCTGAAGTGCCACGTTGGTGGCGGCGAGGGAGCAGCCCTTTTCCAGCACGTCGCGCAGGCCGCGGGTGTTCACGGCAAGGATGCTGGGGTCACCCGCCACAAGGGCATAACCCACGTAGCGCAGGAACCAGCCGAGATCGCGGATGGATTTCCGCATTCGATCAGGGCCGTATTTAGCAACGCTGATCGGAGCAAATCCGGTCGGCAGCACCACGCGGACGTCAGCGTCTTCACCACTGCCCTGGAGAAGGCGGCTGAGGAAGTTGCCGCGTCCGGCGGAGCCGTCAGCCCCGGTGAAGGTGCGCACTGACTGAGCGAATGCCACCTGATCCGATGCCAGCGGTGTGCCGTCGGCTGCGCTGCTCTCACCCGTGCTCAGGGGTGCGTCGAGGAACGACAGCGGCGTACCGCCGGCAAAAATCCGGTTGGCGGCTCGCGCCACGATCGCTTCGGCGTTGGCGGCAAGCACCTGGGCGGCAGCCAGACGATCCTGACCGCTACGGAAGAAGGTGACCAGGTTGTCGAGCTCCGCTCCATCGGGAAAGCGGTCCTGTTGTTCAGCCTGACGAACGCTGGAGAGCGGCAGGGTGTCGAACAGCTGAGGGGAAACCCTGGGGCTGCCGCTGCTGGCGGTCACGGTCATGAACGAAAGCAAGCCGGATCCGGCCAGGTTACGGGTCGCCTTCTGGGCTCCAGGAAGGGCATGAACAAATGTTTGCAGGCCGTGGCTGCGCGCCCGGAATGGCGCCATGGCGCATGAAAAGCTCGCGACACACCCCAGCGGTGTTGCCGTCCCCTCCCATCCGCATGTCCGACTCCCGCCGCGACGCTGCCACGCCAGTGGTGAGCGCCTTCTATGACCGCTTCCCCTACCCGGGTGATCCGCTCCAGGATGGTCCCCCTCCCGGTTACAACTGGCGTTGGTGTTGGGCCAGCGTTCAGTCCGCCGTGCGGGGCCAGTTGCCGTGCCCGTCCGGTGAAGCCCCCCATCCCGTGCGGTTACTCGATGCCGGCTGCGGCACCGGGGTGAGCACGGATTATCTCTGCCATCTCAATCCGGGGGCGGACGTGCTGGCGGTGGACATCAGCGCCGGCGCCCTGGAGGTGGCGCGGGAGCGCCTGCGTCGTTCCGGAGGAGGCGAGCGCGTGGTGGCACTGCGCCAGGAACAACGCAGCCTGTTGGATCTCGCTGGCGAGGGGCCGTTTGACTACATCAATTCCGTGGGAGTGCTCCACCATCTCCGGGATCCCCTCGCCGGACTGCGCTCCCTGGCTGACCTGATGGCGGAGGACGGAATTCTGCATCTGTTTCTTTATGCCGATGCGGGGCGTTGGGAAATTCATCGCTGTCAGCGGGCCCTCGCTCTCCTGGGGGTGGGCACGGGGGAGAGCGGTCTGAGATTGGGCCGAGAACTGTTTCAGGTGCTTCCCGAAGAGCATCGGCTCCGGCGCCATCACGAGCAGCGATGGGCGCTTGACACGGCCGCGGATGCCAATTTCGCCGACATGTACCTGCATCCCCAGGAGACCAGTTACAACCTGGCGCGGCTGATGGCTCTGATCGAAGCGGCCGGGCTTCATTTCGCCGGCTTCTCCAATCCTGCGGTGTGGGACCCATCCCGCCTTCTCACCGGTGAGCTCCTGGAGAGAGCTCTAGCGCTCTCTCCTCGCGAGCAGTGGGCTCTTGTCGAGGAGCTCGATCCCGACATCAGTCATTTTGAGTTTTTTCTGACGCGGCGCCCGGTGGTGCCAAATGAATGGCCGGAGGATCGGCTGTTGCTGGAAGCCTCTGCGGAGCTTCAACCCTGCCTCTGGGGCTGGCCTTCCGGGAGCCTGCTCGGTCCGGACCTCGAGCCCCTGTCGCTCAGCGACGCTGAGGTCGCCGTGCTGCGTGCTGTGGAGGCTCAGCCCGGGGTGCCCCTGCACTCTCTTGCCGGCCTGGAGGTCAACGCCTCCGTCGTTCGGGATCTCTGGAGGCGGAGACTGCTGCTCATGCGTGCTCCCCAAGGGGGATCAGCCGAGCACGCGTGATAGATTCCGCGCGCTTTCTCAGAAGCTGTTTGCAGGCGTTGTCTTCCACTGATGCGGCTCTGGCCTCCGGCCCAGCCGACAACGGAATGGATGCCTACGCCCGACTGCAACGGCGACTGATGCTGGCCACTTTGATCGTTTCTCTGGTGGCGGCCCTTGTCGCGGCCATTCGTTTCGATCTTCTTGTGGCCCGCAGCCTGTTGGTGGGAGCAGCCGCTGGTCTTCTGTACCTGCGTCTGCTCGCCCGCAGCGTGGCCCGGCTCGGCGGAGGATCCCGTCAGGTGGGGCGATTTCAGCTGGTTGTGCCGATGCTTCTGATCGTTGCTTCGGCCAGGCTTCCCCAGCTCGACTTGCTTCCCGCCTTCCTCGGTTTTCTTCTCTACAAGCCCGCCTTGATCCTTCAGGCCGTCACTGACGCCTGAGTCCGCGCAACCCCCTGACTTCATGGCTCTGTTGCCCCTCCCCCTTCCCTTCGCCGAACTGGAGGTGGGCCAGCATCTGTACTGGCAGATCGGCAATCTCAACCTCCACGGCCAGGTGTTTCTCAGCTCCTGGGTTGTGATCGGTGTGCTGCTGGCCCTCGTGGTCGTCGGCACCCGCAAGATGGAGCGTGATCCCCGGGGTGTGCAGAACCTCCTCGAGTTCCTTTGGGATTATCTGCGCGATCTTGCCCGGGAGCAGATTGGCGAAAAGGCCTATCGCGACTGGCTGCCTTTTGTCGGCACCCTGTTCTTGTTCATCTTTGTCTGCAACTGGGGCGGCGCTCTGATTCCTTGGAAGCTTGTTGAGCTTCCCAATGGCGAGCTTGGCGCCCCAACGGCTGATATCAACACCACCGTGGCCATGGCCCTGCTGGTGTCCCTGTCTTACTTCTATGCCGGACTGAGCCGCAAAGGTCTGCGTTACTTCGAGTACTACGTGGATCCGACTCCGATCATGCTTCCGTTCAAAATCATCGAAGATTTCACGAAGCCTCTGTCGCTGTCCTTCCGTCTGTTCGGAAACATTCTGGCGGATGAACTGGTGGTGGCCGTGCTCGCCTTTCTGGTGCCGGTGCTGGTTCCTTTGCCCGCCATGTTCCTCGGCCTGTTCACCAGTGCCATTCAGGCTCTGATTTTTGCCACGCTCGCCGCCAACTACATCGGCGAAGCCGTTCACGAAGAGGCCCACTAGGTCTCCCCATCGCTTTCGCCGGTCCCCGGCGATCTGCTAAACACATCGCGCGCAGGTCCGGGTGGAACCGGGCCCACTCCTTTCAGGGGAGTGTCCCGGGCGCGCTCTGCCCTTTCCGCGCTCATCCTGCGCAACCCCAACGCTTTCCACCAATGAGTGATCTGACCTCCGCCGCCTCCGTCCTGGCCGCCGCCCTCGCGGTGGGTCTCGCCGCCATCGGCCCTGGCATCGGCCAGGGCACCGCAGCCGGCCAGGCTGTGGAAGGGATCGCCCGCCAGCCCGAGGCTGAGGGCAAGATCCGCGGCACCCTGCTGCTGTCCCTGGCCTTCATGGAAGCTCTCACCATCTACGGCCTGGTTGTGGCTCTGGTGCTTCTGTTCGCCAACCCCTTCGCCGGCTGATTCAGGCAGCGCGGATCGCCATCCTCCGGGATGCGATCCGCGGTTTCGTCTGAGTTCACTATTTCGCTTCCACCCAGCGCTCCTCTTTCATGACCTGGCTTCTGCTCGCTGAAGCAGGGGTACCGGAGGGAGGTCTTTTTGACCTCGATGCCACCCTGCCGCTGATGGCGGTTCAGGTGGTGCTCCTCACCTTCCTGCTCAACTCCCTTTTCTTCCGTCCGGTCGGCAAGGTCGTGGAAGATCGTGAGGGTTACATTTCCACCAGCCGCGCCGAGGCCAAGCAGAAGCTGGCCCAGGTTGAGCGTCTGGAAGCCGACCTCACCGAGCAGCTTCGGAGCGCTCGACAGGCCGCTCAGGCCGCCATCGTGGAGGCCGAGCAGGAGGTGGACCGCTTGTATCGCGAAGCTCTCGCTGAAGCGGAGGCGGAAGCCAATCGCACGCGCGAGCAGGCCCGTCGCGAGATCGAGTCACAGCGTGAGCAGGCTTCAGCCCAGTTGATGGCCCAGGTCGATCAACTCAGCTCCCAGATCATTCAACGACTGCTGGCGGCCTGATGATGATGTTCTCTTTACTTTTCGCGTCTGAGGGTTTCGGGATCAACCTGAACCTGTTCGAGACCAACCTGATCAACCTGATCATTGTGATCGGTGTGCTGGGCTGGTTCCTGAAGGGATTCCTCGGCGGCATTCTTGAACGCCGTCGCCAGGCGATCCTTCACGATCTCGACGATGCCGAGACCCGTCTGAAGAAAGCAACGGCTGATCTCGCCAAGGCGCAGGCCGACCTCGCTGCGGCTCAGCAGAAAGCTGAAACGATTCTTGCCGACGGCAAGGCCCGTGCTGAGGCGATCCGTCTGGATGGTGAGAAGCGCACAATTTCAGCTATGGCTGCTCTCAAGCAGGACGCTCTTTCAGAGCTCACCGCCGAGGGTGCCCGATTGAGTGAGCAACTTCGCCGTGAAGCCGCCATGGCCGCGATCGACAAGGTCATGGCCGAATTGCCTGGTCGCCTTGATGCCAACGGTCAATCCCGTCTCATCGATGCCTCCATCGCCAATCTGGAGGACGCCTGATGCCATTGCTCAATTCCCTGGCCACCCCTTACGCCGAAGCATTGCTGCAGGTCACCGACGGACGTCAGGAATCTGACGACGTCGCCCAGCAGTGCAAAGACCTTCTGGGCCTCTGGAACAGCTCCCTGGAGTTTCGTGAGGCGATGACCTCGCCCGTGCTGGAACCAGACGGCAAGAAACAGGCCCTGACCAGTCTTCTCGCCGAGCAGTTGAAGCCTTCTCTTCTCAATCTGCTCAAGGTTCTGGCCGACCGTCATCGCCTTGCCGCTTTCGATGCGGTGTTGCTCCGTTACCTCGAGCTGTATCGGGAATCCCGCCGTATCGCTCTGGCCAAGGTCGCCACGGCCCAGGCCCTCAGTGACGAGCAGCTCGCGGCCCTCACTGGGAAAGTGCAGGCCATGGTCGGCACCGGAACCGTGGAACTCGACCTCAGCGTCGATCCCAGCCTGATTGGTGGTTTCGTGGTGAACCTGGGCTCCCAGGTCATTGATGCCAGTCTTGCTGGCCAGGTTCGCCGTCTCGGTCTGTCGCTCGCCAAAGCGAGCTGAGGCTTCCTTCCCTACTCCGCTCCTCCACTCACCACCCTCCCCAGGGATTTCCCGCCATGGTTTCCATCCGTCCAGACGAGATCAGCGCCATTCTCAAACAGCAGATCGAGGACTACGACAAGTCCGTTTCGGTCAGCAACGTCGGCAGTGTGCTCCAGGTGGGCGACGGTATCGCCCGTGTCTACGGCCTGCAGCAGGCCATGGCCGGCGAACTGCTTGAGTTCGAAGATGGCACCGAAGGCATCGCTCTGAACCTCGAAGACGACAACGTCGGCGCGGTGCTGATGGGTGAAGGCCTGGGGATTCAGGAGGGGAGCACGGTGCGGGCCACCGGCAAGATCGCTTCGGTTCCCGTGGGTGACGCCCTGCTGGGCCGGGTCGTCAATCCCCTGGGCCAGCCGATCGATGGAAAAGGGGACCTCGCGACCAATGAAACGCGCCTGATCGAGTCGCCTGCGCCCGGCATCATCCAGCGCAAATCGGTGCACGAGCCGATGCAGACCGGCATCACCGCCATCGACGCGATGATCCCCATCGGCCGTGGCCAGCGTGAGCTGATCATCGGCGACCGTCAGACCGGTAAGACCGCGATTGCCATCGACACCATCCTCAACCAGAAGGATCAGGATGTGGTCTGTGTGTATGTGGCCGTCGGACAGAAAGCAGCGTCTGTGGCCCAGGTCACCGAGGTACTGCGTGAGCGTGGTGCCCTCGACTACACGGTCGTGGTGGCGGCCAACGCCTCCGAGCCCGCGGCCCTTCAGTATTTGGCTCCTTACACCGGCGCCTCGATCGCTGAGTTCTTCATGTACAAGGGCAAGGCCACCCTGGTGATTTACGACGATCTCACCAAGCAGGCCCAGGCTTATCGCCAGATGTCTCTGCTGCTCCGTCGTCCGCCCGGTCGTGAGGCCTACCCCGGCGACGTGTTCTATCTCCACAGCCGTCTGCTCGAGCGTGCCGCCAAGCTGTCCGATGCCATGGGCAAAGGCTCGATGACCGCTCTGCCGATTATTGAAACCCAGGCGGGTGACGTGTCGGCTTACATCCCCACCAACGTGATTTCGATCACGGACGGTCAGGTGTTCCTCAGTTCCGATCTGTTCAACTCGGGCCTGCGTCCGGCCATCAACGTCGGTATCTCCGTGAGCCGGGTGGGTGGTGCCGCTCAGACCAAGGCGATCAAGAAGATTGCCGGCACCCTGAAGCTGGAACTGGCTCAGTTCGATGAACTGGCGGCGTTCTCTCAGTTCGCCTCGGATCTGGATGCGGCCACCCAGAAGCAACTCGGTCGCGGTAAGCGTCTGCGCGAGCTGCTCAAGCAGCCCCAGTTCAGTCCGCTGATTCTGGCTGAGCAGGTCGCCATTGTTTACGCCGGTGTCAAAGGGCTGATCGATGACGTTCCTGTTGATCAGGTGGTGCAGTTCTCCCGCGAGCTGCGCGAATACCTGAAGAGCAACAAGCCGGAGTACATCCAGAAGATTCAGGAGGAGAAGGTTCTCAGCCCCGAGGCCGAAACCATGCTCAAGGAGGCCATCGCTGAAGTCACCTCCACCATGCTGGCCACCGCCAACTGAGGGCCTGAGCCATGGCAAATCTGAAGGAGATCCGAGACCGGATCAAATCGGTCAAAAACACTCGCAAGATCACTGAGGCCATGCGCCTGGTGGCTGCGGCCAAAGTGCGTCGGGCCCAGGAACAGGTGTTGCGTAGCCGTCCCTTCGCGGATCGGCTGGCTCGCCTCCTGGAAAACCTCCAGTCGCGCATGCGTTTTGAAGACGCCGACGCTCCCCTCCTGGAGCAGCGCAACGTCGACTCCATCACCCTGGTGGCCGTCACAGGTGATCGTGGCTTGTGTGGCGGCTACAACGCCAACATCATCAAGCGCACGGAGCAACGCTTCGCAGAGCTGAAGGGTCAGGGTTACAAAGTTGATCTGGTGCTGATCGGTCGTAAGGCGATCAGCTATTTCACCAATCGGCAGTACCCCATTCAGGCCACTTTCACCGGTCTGGAGCAGGTGCCCACGGCCGATGAAGCCGGTGCGATCGCCAACGAAGTGTTCGCAGAGTTTCTCTCTGATACCACCGATCGTGTGGAGATCATTTACACCAAATTCATCAATCTGGTGAGCTGCAAGCCTGTCGTGCAGACCCTGCTTCCCCTCGACCCCCAGGGGATTGCTGAGGCTGACGACGAAATCTTCCGTCTCACCACCAAGGAAGGTCGCCTCACGGTGGAAACGGGTTCGGGCCCATCCAATACCCAGCCGAGCCTTCCCTCCGACATCGTCTTTGAGCAGAGCCCGGAGCAGTTGCTGAACGCTCTGCTGCCGCTCTACCTGCAGAATCAGCTGCTGCGTTCCCTGCAGGAAGCTGCTGCCTCCGAGCTCGCCAGCCGGATGACGGCGATGAACAATGCGAGTGATAACGCCAAGGCTCTCGCCAAGACCCTGACTCTTGATTACAACAAGGCCCGTCAGGCGGCGATCACCCAGGAGATCCTTGAGGTGGTGGGCGGTGCCGCTGCGATGGCCTGAGCCAGGGTTGCACTGACAGTTCTTCTCCAAGATGCCGACCTTCGGGTCGGCTTTTTTATTGCTGTGGAGTGGTGGCACTCGTGTGTGAGGCCGGTGGATGATGGGGTTCTGCCGGTGGAGTTGCTTGGAGCTGCATGCCCTTTTCCCCACTGTGGTCGCCACCGATCATCTCGATCTCGACCCTTTGGAGCTTGCGGCCCTCCTGCAGACGGTGCTGCAGTGTCGAGCTGAGGCCAGCGGCAACCCTGATCCAGGCTGTGCCTGGACCGGCGATCTCAACGGTGTGTGGCAGCTGCATCAGCATCCCGCCTGTCGGCTGATCACGGAGCAGGTGATCCAACGGGTTTGGGGGTATCTGGACGCGACCGGTTTCGACCTGACCCGTTTGGAGCTGCATCTCCAGCGCTGCTGGCCTGTGCTGAGTGACTGGGGCCAGGTGGTGGGGCGCCACCACCATCCCAATGCCCACCTCAGTGCCGTGCTGTATCTCAGTGGCGATGGCACCGGTGCCGATGGCTGCCTCTGTTTGCATGCTCCGAGCCAGTGCAATGAGCTCGTTCCCGGCCTGGCGGTGGGGCATGACGCGCCGATTGCGCCCCATCACCCCTGCAATCAATCCCGTTGGACCTTGGCGCCCAAGCCTGGGTTGCTGGTGTTGTTTCCCTCCCGCCTCGACCACAGTGTTGAGGAGAACGGGGAGGCCGAGGCGCTACGGGTGTCGATCAGCTTTGATTTCGTGCTCACGGCACCCGCCAGCGGCGAACCCCCGGAATATCTGGCGCCCCATCCCGGGCACTGGCAGCGCTGCCCGCGCCCTGAGAACTGACAAGCGTGCCGCGCCGACCCTCCCTCCTGAGAGGATGCTGCTTCCCGGCACCGTTTCAACAAGGATGAGCGATTCCACTGCGGCCCCCTCCTTCGCCATCACCGTTGAATTGGATGGTCAGCAGCATTCCTTTCCGTGTACCCCTGAGCAAACAGTGCTCGCCGCTGCCGAAGCGGCGGGTGTTCCTCTGCCCAGTTCCTGCTGCGCCGGGGTGTGCACGACTTGTGCGGCCCGCATCACCGAGGGCGAGGTGCATCAGCCCGATGCCATGGGCGTGAAAGAGGAGCTGCGCCAGGAAGGATTTGCCCTTCTGTGTGTGTCCTATCCCCGTTCCGATCTCAAGGTGATTGCGGGTCAGGAAGATGCGCTGTATGAGGCCCAGTTCGGTCAGTATCAGAAGTGAAGCTGCTGCACCGTCACATCACCCTGGTCTGTCCTCCAGGGTTGCCGGCGACTCAGCTGAGGTCTTGGTTGCATGATCAGCTGCGCCGGCACGGTGAGCCGCTGCGCTGGGCGATCACCTCGGCGGCACCCACTGCCGAGGGCGACAGCCGCCTGTTGCGCCTCGAGGCCGTGTGGATCCAGTGACGGCAGCGTCTCTGCCCACCCTGCTGCTGGTGCCCACCGGCATCGGTTGTGCGATCGGTGGCTTTGCCGGGGATGCCCTGCCCACGGCGCGACTGTTGGCGGCGGCCTCCGGTTGCCTGGTGACCCATCCGAATGTGATGAACGGAGCCGCGCTCTACTGGAGCGATCCCCGTATCCATTACGTGGAGGGCTACGCCCTGGATCGCTTTGCCGCCGGCGACTGGGCCCTGCAACCCGTGCGACAGCAACGGATCGGCCTCCTGCTGGATGCCGGGATGGAGCCGGAGTTGCGCCAGCGCCATCTTCAGGTGGCGGATGGCTGCCGGGCCACGCTGGGGCTTGAGATCGGACCTGTGCTCAGCACCGACCAACCGCTCGGGGTCCATCTGGAGCTGGGGGAGAGCGGCGTGAGCTGGGGAGGCCTGAAGCATCCCGATGCCCTACTGCGGGCCGGAGAGCGCCTGAAAGACGCTGGTGCCACGGCGATTGCCGTGGTGGCGCGCTTTCCTGAGGACCCCGACAGCGAGGCTCTGGCGGCCTATCGCCACGGCAGTGGTGTGGATGCCCTCGCCGGTGCGGAGGCGGTGATCAGCCATGGGCTCGTGCGTCACCTGCGGATCCCCTGCGCCCACGCGCCGGCATTGTCGCCATTGCCCCTGGATCCGCAGCTCGATCCCCGCGCGGCGGGAGAGGAGCTGGGGTACACGTTTTTGGCCTGTGTGTTGGTGGGACTGAGCCGGGCACCGGATCTGGTGGAGCCAACCGGTCGCGCTGGCGTGACTGGCTTGCAGTTGCAGGCTGAGGATCTCGGTGCGGTGGTGGTGCCTGAAGGAGCCCTGGGCGGCGAGGCGGTGCTGGCGTGTATCGAGCGAGGGATCCCGCTGATCACCGTCGCCAATGCCTCCCTGCTGCAGGTGACTGCGGCGGCGCTCGGCCTGGCGGACCGGGTGCTGCCGGCGGCGAGTTACGCCGAGGCGGCGGGGTTGGTGCTCAGCCTTCGGGAGGGGATTGCTCCCGCAGCGCTGCAGCGGCCGCTGCGGGCACTGCAGGAGAGTTGCTGATTCAGCGCAGGCAAGCCATCGGGTGTCTCGGGGGAACACCCAGAGCCTTGGCAACGCCTGGATGGCAGACGGCCCCTTGCACGGTGTTCAGGCCGGAGAGCAGTTCAGGCCGCTCGGTCACCGCTTCCTCCAGGCCGCGGCCGGCGATGCCGAGGATGTAAGGGAGCGTGACGCTGACCAGTGCTTCGGTGGAGGTGAACGGCACCGCACCGGGCATGTTGCCCACGGCGTAGTGCTGCACGCCGTGGATGGTCACCGTGGGGTCGGTGTGGGTTGTTTCCCGGCTGGTGGCCACACAGCCCCCCTGATCGATCGCCACATCGACGATCACCGAGCCGGGTTGCATCTGTTGCACCATTTCTTCATCCACCAGCGTGGGGGCACGGCCGCCGGGGGTGAGCACGGCACCGATCAGCAGGTCGGCGGTGGGCACCAGCCGTTCCAGCAAGCCGCGGCTGCTCACCACGCTCATCAGCCGCCCGCGCCGGTCGGCTTCCAAACTGCGCAACCGTTCGGGGGAGCGATCCAGCAGCATCACCTCCGCATCCATTGCCGCTGCCAGTCGGGCCGCATTCCAACCCACCGTGCCGGCCCCGAGCACCACCACCCGGGCCGGACGCACGCCGGTGCAGCCACCGATCAGCACGCCGCGACCACCGTTCGGCCTCTCCAGCAGCCGCGCGCCCACCTGGGCCGCGAGCCGCCCGGCGATTTCGCTCATCGGCGCCAGCAGCGGCAGGCTGCCATTTTCGAGTTGCACCGTCTCGTAGGCCACGCCGGTTGTGCCCGCATCCAGCAGGGCCTGGCCCACCTTCGGGTAAGCGGCCAGATGCAGGTAGGTGAACAGCACCATGTCATCGCGAAGGAACCGGAACTCCTCCTCTTGCGGTTCTTTCACTTTCACCACCAGATGGGCAGCCCAGGCGGTGTCCCGGTCCACCACGTGGGCGCCGGCCGCTGCAAAGGCCGCATCGGCGATGCCGGCGCCATCACCGGCGCCGGCCTGCACGCGCACCTCCAACCCCTGGGTGACCAGATCCCTGACCCCATCAGGGGTGAGGGCCACCCGCTGCTCATCCGCTTTGATTTCGGTGGGAACCCCAATGCTCGCCATTGGAGCGGTGAGAACGGAGTGGGCCATGGCTGCGGGGCTGTTGCCTCAATCTGGCTCAGACGGCGGCGATCGGCAGCCGCCAGCCTGTGCCGAAAGCCTGACGGCTCACCTTCAATAGCGGCGGCGCCTGGCGTCGTTTGAATTCGGCTCGGCGGAACAGGCGCAGCACCCGGGTGACCGTGTCGGGGGCATGGCCCCGCTGCAGTAACGCCTCCTCACCACAATGCTCTTCGATCAGGTCGCGCAGCAGCGGATCGAGCACGGCGTAATCGGGCAGAGAATCGCTGTCTTTCTGGTCGGGCTTCAATTCGGCGCTGGGGGGTTTCTCCCGGATGGCGCGCCCCACCAGTTCGCCGCTGGCCGGCAGCCCCAGCTCGCTGCGGCATGCCTGGCTGGCGGGATTGTCGAGCCAGTCGCAGAGCGCGAAGACGGTCGATTTGTAGAGGTCACCGATCACCGCCAGGCCTCCGTTCATGTCGCCATAGAGGGTGCAATACCCCACTGCCAGTTCCGACTTGTTGCCGGTGGAGAGCAGCAACTGCCCCTGCTGGTTGGCCACGGCCATCAATAGGGTGCCGCGGATACGCGACTGGAGATTCTCGGCGGTTACATCCGCTGGCGGACCATGGAGCACCGGCGTCAGTGTGGCAGCGAAGCTGGCCATGAGCGCCTCGATTGGTGTGGTGTCGGTGTGGAGGCCCAGCCGTTGCGCTAAAGCGTCGGCATCCTCGATCGAGCCCCTGGAGCTCCAGGGGGAGGGCATCAGCAGGGCCTGCACCCGATCGGCCCCGAGGGCAGCGCAGGCGATCACGGCCACCAGGGCGGAATCGATGCCTCCACTGAGGCCGAGCAGGGCGCGCTGGAAGCCACATTTGCCGGCGTAATCGTGCACCCCCAGCACCAGAGCGCGGAGCAGTTGCTCTTCGCGGTTCATGACGACGTGATCGCGCCTGGTCGCTGAGGGACCTTTGGGGCTGAGCTCAGAAGCGGCGGGAGTGCTGCCGGCATCCCAGAGGTCCAGGGCTTCCTTGCAGATCGGCAGCTGCAGGGCGAGCGTGGGTGCGGCCTGATCTTCCTCCCTGGGGCGGTCGATCACAAAGCTGCCGCCATCAAAGATCAGCTCATCGTTGCCGCCCACCTGATTCACATAGATCACCGGGCAGTTGAGGCGGGCGGCGGCCCGAGCGGCCAGCTCGCGGCGCAGGGGGGATTTCTTCTGGGCGAACGGGGAGGCGGAAAGATTGAGCAGCAGATCCACGCCGAGCGGTTCGAGGGCCGCCACAGGATCGGGGCCTGTGAGCCGCTGGTTCTGGAGCGCGGGCTCCACCCAGAGGTCTTCGCAGATGGTGAGTCCCAGACGCCAGGACTGCCCGGCCAGGTTGAGGGTCAGGCAGGAGGGGCCGCTGGCGGCCCGGAAGTAGCGGCTTTCATCAAACACGTCGTAGCTGGGGAGCAGCTGTTTGCGGCCCACCACCCGCCACCGTCCCCCCTGGATCAAGGCCACGGCATTGAACAGATGGGGCAGAGCGCTGTCGCCGGCCGGTTCCACCACGCCCACCAGAACGGCCAGCGCCGGGGCGAGGTCGTGCAGGTCTTGGCTCAGCTGGTCCATTACCGTCTGTTGCTGCGCCACCCCTCTGGGGTTGAGCAACAGGTCGCGCGGCGGATAGCCCCAGAGCGAGAGTTCCGGCGTCAGCAGCAGATCCGCCGGTTCGCCCTGTTGCTGGCTCTGTTGGCAGGCGGCGAAGATGCGCGCGGCATTGCCAGGTAGATCGCCCACCAGTGGATTGATCTGGGCCAGGGCGATGCGCATGGATCTTCAGCCCGAGCCGGGGGCAAAACCATAGAAATTGTGCTTCAGCAGCAGGGGGTGCAGGGCCGCTGGAATCTGGTCCGCGGCCGGCCGTTGCCGGATGCTCGAACTGGCCGTTGCTGGAATCGTGAGCGGCAAGATCTCCACCTGGCCGCCCAGGTTGCGCAGTTGATCGAGATCCTGGTGCTGGATCGGCCATCCTTGGCGGGGCACGATCACCAGCCGGCAGCGTTGCAGCAGCGATGCCGCGTCTTTCCAGTGGGGGATCTGGCCAGTGAGGTCACTGCCCACCACAAAGCTGAGGGGGCAACCGGGCCAGCGCGCTTCGGCGCGTTGCAGGGTGGTGATCGCATACGGGCTGCTGAGCTCCTGCACCAGCTGCAACTGGGGGGCCTGCATCGACCGCACGAGGGTGCTGAGCAATTCGAGGCGCTGCTCCAGGGGGATGGCGTGCTGCTTGGAGGGGTTGTCGCTCGCCCAGGTGGCCACCTGGGCAAAGCGATGGGTCAGTCCCTCCAGCAGGGCCTGATGCCCGCAGGTGGGCGGATCGGCGCTGGTGCCGAACAGGGCAAGGCCAGGATCTGCCGTCATGGCAGCAGCTCTCGCAGGCCGCTCCGATCCCGGCGCTGGGGCCACGCCATCAGAAGTCTCCCCAGCGTGGCGTCCTGCCAGGCGAGCCGTTTCAGCAGGCTGGTGGGCTGTGGTTGGCTCCGCCGGCCTCGGCCCCGTTGCTCCAGCAGCCAGTGAGCGGTGAGTCGCCCGGTGCGGCGGGTGGTGTGGACGGCCAGAACCGCCTGGGCCATGGCCACCGGTGCCGCTGGCGCCAGGGAGAGCCCGGCCGTGAATGGGGCCGCCACCAGCAGCAGCTGGCGGACACCGCTGAGGGCTACCTGAATGCCCAGTTGGGCCCCGCCGATCAGGGCGTTGTGGCCGGAGAGCCGCTGCAGCAGCCGGCGGGCGGCGGGTCCCCCCATGGGCAGGTCATAAAGCTGGCAGAGCTGCACCACCAGGGCCGTGTCGCAGGCGAGACCTCCGGCCAGGTCCAGCAGCACCAAGGGATTGGCGGCGACACCCGCCGCCTTGAGGGCGGCGTAGCGACCGATCAGTCCCTGGGCCGCCTGACGCCTGCGCTTCAGGCGACCAGCCTCGAGCGCCTGTTGCAGTCGTTCCGCCTGGCGCAAGGCGTTGAGGGCGAGCAGGGCCGGCCCCTGCGCCTCCAGCCACTGCTGCAGGCCTGTGGCCAGCGCCGCGATCCGGGCGGCCATGGCCCGGCTGCGCACCCGGCCGTCCTCCAGCCGCACCGCCTGACGCGGTGCGGCGGCCACCGCCACGGGGGCGACCATGCCGTTGGGGAGTCGCCGCTGGATGCTTTGCAGCAAGGCGTCGAGCTCGTGTGGGGGCCAGCAATCGCTGCGGTTGAGTACCGGCAGCACGGGTTTGCCGCCGTCGCGCAGGGCCTCGAGGGCCTCCAGCTCCACACGGGTGATGTCGCCATCCAGCACCAACAACACCAGATCGGCCTGCAGCGCCACCCGAGCGGCCAGCCGGGCCCGTCCGGCGGCGGCGACCTCATCGATGCCTGGAGTGTCCACCAGATCCACGCCCGTCAGCCCCGGCACAGCGATCGGCCAGGGCACGGCCTGCTGTTGGCGGGTGCAGCCATGGGCCACGTCGGTGGCCAGCACTGCCTCCCCCACCAACGCATTCACAAGGCTCGATTTCCCCACACCCACACGCCCGAACACCGCCACCCGCAGCCGTCGCTGAGCCAGCCGATCGAGTTGGCGTTCCAGCGCCTTGAGGTTGCCGGCCAGCAGCGTGGTTTCCCTCGGGGTGAGGTGCAGCTCCGCACGCCACTGCTCCAGCAGCTGCAGGCAACGTTTCAGGGTGGATGGCCCGCCTTCGCAGGTATGGGTGGGATCGCTGGCTCTCATTCCGGTATCCCCACGCTCGCACCCTTGCGCCACCAGCCGGCTAGCACCGCCAGCACCGCATCGGCACCGATCACGCCCACAAAGCCGCCGAACTCATCCACTACCACGCGCACACCACTGTTGTCGCGTCGGAAGCTGGTGAGCAAGCGGTCGGCCCGAATCATCTCGGGCACGAACTCCACCGGCTCGCAGAGATCAGCGGCGCTGAGCTGACCACGCTGCTCCAGCAGGGCTTTCAGCAGCTGGTCGCGGCTGGCCACCCCGAGCACCCGATCCACCTCGGCGCCGAGCACCACCCACCAGGCCGAGGGGTTCGCCAGCAGCTGGGGGCGGAGGGCTTCCAGTGTTGCCGCACCCTCCAGGGTGGGTGCGGCCACGCGGGGGGTCATCAGATCCCTGGCGGTGAGGTCATTGAGTTGGAACACCTTGGCGATCATCGCCGCCTCATCGGCTTCGATCTGTCCTTTCTGGGAGCCGAGGCGTGCCAGCAGCCGGATTTCGTTCTCGTCGGTGCTGATTTCGTTCTCTTCACTGATCGCCGGCAGCAAGCGCTCCAGCAGCAGCACCAGGGGGCGCATCAGCACCCCGAGCCAGTGCAGCACCGGCGCGCTGGCCAGGGCCACGGGGAGGGCGAGACGGGTGCCGATCGCCTTGGGAAGAATTTCACCCAGCAGAATCACCAGCACGGTGAGGGCCACTGAAAACAGCGGCAGGGCCACGTCGCTGAACTGGTTTTTCTGAAACACCCAGGCGGCGTAGCCGCCGAGCATCATGCTGCCGAAAATGTTGAAGCCGTTGTTGGCGATCACCAACACCGAGAGGGTGCGGCCGAGGCGTTGACGCAACTGGGCCAGCCGTCGTGCCCCCGCTGGCGGGCCTGTCCGTGCGGCCAGCTCGTGCACGCGCACGGGATTGACCGTGAGCAGGGCCGCTTCAACCCCCGAGCAGACGGCGGATCCTGCCAGCACCACCAGCACCATCAACAGCAGGATCAGCAGGTCGGTGGTCATGCCGGGGTGCTTTGCCTGCCATCCTGACGGTTCCCTGTCACTCTGTCTCCGCCGTGATCGACCAGCAGCGTCATGCCCAGCGACGTGAGCGCTGTTTCGCTGAGCTCGGTGGTGCGGCCGCGGTGATCCCGGCGGCGACGCTGGTCACACACCATGCCGATTGCGAGTGGCCGTTCCGGCAGGACAGCGACTTCTGGTATCTCACCGGATTCGACGAACCCGATGCGGTGGCGCTGCTGTTGCCCCACCGAGCGGAGGGTGAGCGCTACGTGCTGTTTGTGAATCCGCGCGAGCCCGGTGCCGAGGTGTGGACCGGGCGGCGCTGGGGCTGTGAGGGAGCGGTGGAGCACTACGGGGCGGACATCGCCCACCCCCGCGATGAGCTGGAACAACGCCTGCCGGAGTATCTCAAGGGTGCGGAGGGCATCGCCTTTCGGGTCGGGCGGCATCCCGCCGTGGAACCCCTGGTGCTGAAGGCCTGGGCCCAGCAGCTGGATCGGGCGCCGCGCAGTGGTGCAGCGGCCCTGGGGTTGGTGGCTCCCTGCCCGATGCTGCATCGGCTGCGATTGCGCAAGGAGCCGGAGGAGCTGGTGCGTCTGCGGCAGGCCTGCCGCATTTCGGCGGAGGCCCATGAGCTGGCCCGCGCTGCTGTGGAGCCGGGGATGGGCGAACGACAGGTGCAGGCCCTGATCGAACAGCATTTTCTCGCCGCCGGGGCCCGCGGGCCGGCCTACAGCTCGATCGTGGCCGGTGGCGACAACGCCTGCGTGCTCCATTACATCGACAATCGGGATCTCTTGCGTGACGGAGATCTGCTGCTGATCGACGCAGGCTGTTCCCTTCCCGATTACTACAACGGCGACATCACCCGCACTTTTCCAGTGAACGGGCGCTTCCGTGCGGAGCAGCGGCAGCTGTATGAACTGGTGCTGTCGGCCCAGGAGGCCGCAGTGGCGGCGGTGCAACCGGGTGCGACCGCGGAGCATGTGCATCAGACCGCCCTGCGGCAGCTGGTGGAGGGCTTGCTGGAGCTCGGCCTGCTGCGCGGCGACGTCGACAGCGTGATTGAGCAGGGCGCCTATCGCCACCTCTACATGCACCGCACCGGCCATTGGCTCGGGTTGGATGTGCACGATGTGGGGGCCTATCGCCTCGGTGAGCATCCGGTGGAACTGGAGCCGGGCATGGTGCTCACGGTGGAACCGGGGCTCTACGTGAGCGATCGCTTGCCCGTGCCTGAGGGGCAGCCGGCGATCGAGGAGCGCTGGAAGGGTATCGGCATCCGCATCGAGGATGATGTGGCCGTGCGCGATCGCGCTGAGGTGGCCTGCGGCCATGAGGTGCTCACGTCCGCAGCCGCCAAGAGCCTGGCGGCGATGGAGCGCTGAGCGGCGATCTCACAATCTGGCGGTCACACAACCTGCAGGGCAACCCACACCACCCCCACCGTGAGCAGCATCGGGCTGACCAGCATCAGCAAACCGTGATGCAGCGCACTTCGGGATTCGGATCCCGCCTCAGGCGCATGGGACATGTCCCTGCGCAACACGCTCCAAGGCCTTCCGTTCATGGCGCTGATGCCGGTTCCAGAGCGTGACACCAGTCCAGGGCGGCGGTGGTGCTGGGCAGCACCCGATCTGCACCCGCTTCCTGCAGGCGTTGTTCGTAGTGGCGTCGCGCTGAGGTCTGCTCCGCTCCATGCAGATGGGGTGGTGCCACCGCCAGGCTCACGAAGGTCTGGTCTGGGCAACGTTCGCGTGCCTGAACCACCGTCTGCACGTCGGCGACGGTGTCGCCCAGGTAAGCGATCGGGGGGCTGCCGGCACCCAGGGGTGCCTGAAGAAGGCTCTGGGCCAGGTGGAGCAGGCCGGTGGGATCCGGCTTGTCGGGGGCATCGCCCATGGCGATCAGGGGAGGGGACTCCAGCCCCAGCCGCTGGCTGAGCAGGAAGCGAGCAGAGGGGGGCTCAGCGCCGCTCACGAAGCCCCAGGTCACGGCCATCGCCGTGAGGTCGCTGAAGAACTGCCGTTCCACCAGCAAGGGTTCATCGGTGATGAAACCGGTCCAGGCACGGGGATCGCCATCCGGCTGCTCGCCGAAATAAAAACGGCTGAACACCTCCACCAGATCCGGTCTTGGCGGCAGCATGAAGGCGTTGTTCTCACCCGCCTGGGCCTGGCGCCGTCGCAGCAGCTCCAGACTGGCGTCCCAGTCATTGTTCCATCGCCCCTCTCCCTTGAGGGCATCGATCACTCCTGGCTCAGGTCGCCAGCCGCAGTAGTGCTCCACGGTCGCCTGCAGGGCGCGCCGATAGCTGCCGGCCACATCGCGGATCACGCCATCGATGTCAAAAAGAAGAAGGCAGCGGGGCCGATCCTTTGAACGCTTCAGCAGGGGCGATCGCGGGTGGCTGGTAGGTTAGTTGTTTGTCCTGATTTCTTGAGCGCTGACACCATGACGGTTTCCGAAGGCGCTGCAGCCGACCAGGAGGTCGCGACCGCAGCACCAGCAGTCGAATCCGCTCTCGAACCTGCGGCGGCCGAGCAGGCTCAGGAGGCCACGGAAGGCCGTCCGGTGATGCGGGGCGGCAGTGCGGCTCTGGCGTCCGCCACGATCGATGCTGATGGGGTTCCCTCCGGTTACACCCCCAAGGCGGATGAGGGGCGCTTTCTGCTGAAGATCCTCTGGCTGCCCGACAACGTCGCTCTGGCCGTTGACCAGATCGTGGGCGGTGGTCCGAGCCCGCTCACCTCCTACTTCTTCTGGCCCCGCGAGGACGCCTGGGAGACCCTCAAGACCGAGCTGGAGGGCAAAAGCTGGATCACGGACAACGAGCGTGTCGAGGTCCTGAACAAGGCCACCGAAGTGATCAACTACTGGCAGGAAGAGGGCAAGGGCAAGAGCCTCGAAGAAGCCAAGCTCAAGTTCCCTGAAGTCACCTTCTGCGGCACTGCCTGAGGTTGGGTTGCCATTGCCTCTTGGGTACAGATCGACACAAGCGGACCATGTCATGACCGCCCTTTCGGGCGGTTTTTTGATGGCTGATCGCGACCCGCGGGCAAAAAAAATCTCCCCGGAGGGAGACGCGTCTGGCACTTGAACGGAGACGACGATTGGATGAAATTATTTAGCTGCCTGAACGCGGGCGCGGGCCCGATCGAGGGTCTGCTGTGCCTTCACCTTCTCTGGAGACGGTGACTGACCTTCCATGCGAGTCACGGTTGCTCGGGCTTGTTCCAGTTCGGCTTCAGCTTCACTGGCATTGATGCAGCTGCCCAGTTCCGCCGAATTCACGAGCACCGTCACTTCATCAGCTTCCACTTCGGCAAAGCCTCCCATCAACGCGATGGATTGCCAGCCATTGGTGTCGCGGACGCGCAACACCCCCACATCCAGAGCCGCAAGCAACGACACATGGCCTGGGAGGATACCGAGCTGACCGGTGGTGCTGGGGAGGATCACCTCATCAGCACGTCCATCAAAAACGTTCTGGTCTGGGGCCAGAACGCGAAGGGTGAGTGACATGAACCTTGAATCGGAGGGATGAGCGGACGAGGGATCGCAATCAAGGGGTGTACATCACACCCCCCAACCGATCACTTGGATTCAGCGTTGATCTTCTCAGCCTTGGCTTTGACCTCGTCGATGTTGCCAACGAGATAGAAGGCCTGTTCAGGAAGGTGGTCGAGCTCACCAGCCAGAATTTGATTGAAGCCAGCGATGGTTTCTTCCAGCTTCACATACTTACCAGGCATGCCGGTGAAGATCTCAGCCACGAAGAAGGGCTGGGACAGGAACTTCTCGATCTTGCGGGCGCGGTCCACGGTGCGACGATCGTCCTCTGAGAGCTCATCAAGGCCAAGAATCGCGATGATGTCTTGCAATTCCTTGTAGCGCTGCAGGGTGGACTGCACAGCCCGGGCCGTGCGGTAGTGCTCATCACCCACCACAGCCGGTTGCAGCATGGTGCTGGTGGAGTCGAGGGGATCCACAGCCGGATAAATACCTTTGGAAGCCAGGGCACGGTTCAACACCGTGGTGGCATCGAGGTGGGCGAAGGTGGTAGCCGGTGCCGGGTCCGTCAGGTCGTCAGCTGGAACGTAGACAGCCTGGATCGAGGTGATCGAACCTTCGACAGTGGAAGCCACGCGCTCCTGCAGAGCGCCCACGTCGGTGCCGAGGGTGGGCTGATAGCCCACAGCGGAAGGCATGCGGCCCAGCAGAGCGGAAACTTCAGATCCAGCCTGAACGAAACGGAAGATGTTGTCGATGAACAGCAGCACGTCCTGCTTGTTCACATCACGGAAGTGCTCAGCCATGGTGAGAGCCGAGAGGCCCACGCGCATGCGGGCTCCGGGGGGCTCGTTCATCTGGCCGTAGCAAAGAGCCACCTTCGACTTGGAGAGGTCATCGGCGTTGATCACACCGGAATCCTTGAATTCCTCATAGAGATCATTGCCTTCGCGGGTGCGCTCACCCACACCGCCGAACACTGACACACCGCCGTGCTCCTTGGCGATGTTGTTGATCAGCTCCTGAATCAAAACAGTTTTGCCGACACCAGCACCTCCGAACAGACCGACCTTGCCGCCCTGGCGATAGGGCGCGAGCAGGTCGATCACCTTGATGCCGGTCTCGAACACCTTGGGCTTGGTCTCGAGTTCGGTGAGTTTGGGGGCTTCGCGGTGGATCGGAGCTGTGACGGTGGCATTGACCGGGCCCTGTTCATCAACGGGCTCGCCGAGCACATTGAAAATGCGTCCAAGGGTGGCTTCGCCAACAGGAACCGAGATGGCAGCACCTGTATCCACCGCTTCCATGCCACGCACCAGTCCGTCGGTGCTGCTCATGGCAACGGCGCGGACGCGGTGATCACCCAGCAACTGCTGGACCTCGGCGGTGAGTGCCACCTGCTGGCCGGTGGCATTAATGCCTTCGATCCGGAGTGCATTCAGAATCTTGGGCAGCTTGCCGGCAGGAAATTCCACATCCAGAACCGGGCCGATCACCTGACGGACAACACCCTTGGTACCGGCGGAGGCGGGAGCAGCAGCGGCCATAAGAAAGGAGGAGTTCGAGGGAACGGAGAGCAAGATCAATGCCCTGGAGGCATTCCCTTCCTGAGCGGCGCAACCATACCACCGCAATGGCGGCCTTTGCTGGGTTCGGTCACCCGCACGCCGAGGTGCTGGCGGAGGCCTGGATCAGAGGCATAGGTTGGCACTCGTCGGCCCCGAGTGCCAGCTCGTGCCGGCCCGTGGCGCCTCGCGCCTCCTGTTCCTGCTCCTGCATTCACCCATGGCAGCTGTTTCCCTCAGCGTCTCCACCGTCAAACCCCTTGGAGATCGCGTTTTCGTCAAAGTGTCTGAGTCGGAGGAGAAGACCGCCGGTGGCATCCTTCTGCCCGATACCGCCAAGGAAAAGCCCCAGGTGGGCGAGGTGGTCCAGGTGGGTCCCGGTAAGCGCAATGACGACGGCTCCCGCCAGGCTCCTGAAGTCGGCGTTGGCGACAAGGTGCTCTACAGCAAGTACGCCGGTACCGACATCAAGCTCGGCAGCGATGAGTATGTGCTGCTGTCCGAGAAGGACATTCTCGCCGTCGTGGACTGAGGGTTTTGCCCCACAGGCTTAGCCCTCGCGGCGAAAGCCTGATTGTTTGACTGACCGTTTTCACATCCTCATTAATCCCCGCCTCCCATGGCCAAGCGCATCATTTACAACGAGAACGCCCGTCGCGCGCTCGAGAAAGGCATCGACATCCTTGCGGAGTCCGTTGCTGTCACCCTCGGTCCCAAGGGCCGCAATGTCGTTCTCGAGAAGAAGTTCGGCGCTCCCCAGATCATCAACGATGGCGTCACCATCGCCAAGGAGATCGAGCTCGAGGATCACATCGAGAACACTGGTGTGGCCCTGATTCGTCAGGCTGCTTCCAAGACCAACGACGCCGCCGGTGACGGCACTACCACCGCCACAGTCCTGGCGCACGCCATGGTGAAGGCCGGACTGCGCAACGTGGCCGCCGGTGCCAATGCGATCACCCTCAAGAAGGGCATCGACAAGGCTGCCGATTTCCTCGTCGGCAAGATCAAGGAGCACGCCAAGCCGATCAGCGACAGCAACGCCATCGCTCAGGTGGGCACCATTTCCGCCGGCAACGATGAGGAAGTGGGTCGGATGATCGCCGACGCCATGGACAAAGTCGGCAAGGAAGGCGTGATCTCCCTGGAAGAGGGCAAGTCGATGACCACCGAGCTGGAGGTCACCGAGGGCATGCGTTTCGACAAGGGCTACATCTCCCCCTACTTCGCTACCGACACGGAGCGGATGGAGGCCGTCCTCGACGAGCCCTACATCCTCCTCACCGATAAGAAGATTGGTCTGGTGCAGGACCTGGTGCCCGTGCTCGAGCAGATCGCCCGCACCGGCAAGCCCCTGCTGATCATCGCTGAAGACATCGAGAAAGAAGCGCTCGCCACCCTGGTGGTGAACCGTCTGCGTGGTGTGCTGAATGTGGCGGCCGTCAAGGCTCCCGGCTTCGGAGATCGCCGCAAGGCCATGCTCGAAGACATGGCTGTGCTCACCAATGGCCAGCTCATCACCGAGGACGCCGGCCTCAAGCTCGAGAACGCCAAGCTCGAGATGCTGGGCACCGCCCGTCGCGTGACCATCAACAAAGACACCACCACCATCGTGGCCGAAGGCAACGAGGTGGCCGTGAAGGCGCGCTGCGAGCAAATCAAGAAGCAGATGGACGAAACCGAGTCCACTTACGACAAAGAGAAGCTCCAGGAGCGTCTCGCCAAGCTCGCCGGTGGTGTGGCTGTGGTGAAGGTGGGTGCAGCCACCGAAACCGAGATGAAGGACAAGAAGCTTCGCCTCGAAGATGCCATCAACGCCACCAAGGCGGCTGTTGAGGAGGGCATCGTCCCTGGCGGCGGCACCACCCTGGCCCATCTCGCTCCTGCCCTGGAGGAGTGGGCATCTGGCAACCTCAGCGGCGAAGAGCTGATCGGTGCCAACATCGTGTCAGCGGCCCTGACCGCTCCTTTGATGCGCATCGCTGAGAACGCCGGTGTGAACGGTGCTGTGGTGGCAGAAAACGTGAAGGCCAAGCCTTTCAACGAGGGCTACAACGCAGCCAATGGCGAGTATGTCGATATGCTGTCTGCCGGCATTGTCGATCCCGCCAAAGTGACCCGCTCCGGTCTGCAGAATGCTGCCTCGATCGCCGGCATGGTTCTGACCACAGAGTGCATTGTGGCCGATCTTCCCGAGAAGAAGGAAGCTGCTCCTGCTGGTGGCGGCATGGGCGGTGGCGACTTCGACTACTGATCGAAGGTTTCGCAACGATCAACAGTTCACCCCCGCTGCGGCGGGGGTTTTTTTATGCCGACTGTTTCATGCCAACCGCTTCATGCCCATTGCTTGGTTTTCGAGTGGCGCGAAGCCTTGCGCCGAGGGGCGTCAGCGAAGCCAGCCAGCACTCAGGATCACCGCCAGGCTGAGGAAGATCGCCAGGCAGGTCCAGGTGAAGCGGTTCAGCGTGGCTTCAGCACTGCTGGCGCTGGTGAACATCGAGCTGCCGCTGGCGGCCAGCCCTCCCATGCCATCGCCCTTAGGGCTATGCAGCAGCACGAGCAGGATGAGCAGCACGCCACTGCTGATCCAGATCCAGGAGAGAACGGAGGTGAGCATGGAATGGGGGATCAGACGGGTTGGGGCAGGCGGGAGCGCGAGGCGACGGCATCGATCGTTTCGATCAGGCTCGCACCCGACATGGCGTCGGGTTTGGGCAGATCAAGCAATTGCAGCAGGGTTGGAGCAATGTCAGCGAGACCACCGTTGTCACGCAACTGGATCGCATTCCCCAGACCGGGCACCTTGCGCCGCTCACCTTCCACCAGAATCACCGGCACCGGATTGGTGGTGTGGGCGGTCCAGGCCTGACCATCAGGGCCCTGCATCACTTCAGCGTTGCCATGGTCGGCGGTGATCAGCATCGTGCCACCCATGCGGCCTACCGCGTCCAGCAGGCGGCCGATGCAGTGATCCACTTCCTGGATCGCTTCGGTGGCTGCGGCCATCACCCCGGTGTGACCCACCATGTCGGGGTTGGCATAGTTGATCACGATCAGGGAATAGATCCCCTTCTCGATGGCGGCAATGCAGCTGTCGGTGAGACTGGCCGCGGCCATGGCGGGAGCTTGATCGTAGGTGGCCACCCGCGGTGAAGGCACCAGGTGACGATCTTCCCCGTCCAGCGGTTGCTCGATCCCACCGTTCATGAAGTAGGTGACGTGAGGATATTTTTCCGTTTCTGCTGTGCGGTATTGCTTCAGACCGTGCTCCGCCACCACCTGACCGAGCAGCTGATCGAGTGATTCCGGCGGGAAGGCCACAGCCACTGGCAAATCGGCTTCGTATTGGGTGAACGTCACCACGTTCAGCCTGGGGTGATGCCCGCGCTCAAAGCCATCAAAGTGCTCGAGACAGAGCGCCTGAACCAGTTGACGGGCCCGGTCGGGGCGGAAGTTGAACATCACCAGTCCATCCCCATCGCACAGGAACCGATTGTTCAGACGCACCGGTTCGAGGAATTCATCTGTGGTGCCCTGGGAATAGCTCGCTGCCACCGCTTCGGCGGCGCTCAGGCCGCTGCTGGGGAGCGTGGGATCGGTGAGCAGGGCATGGGCCTTGCTGGTGCGCTCCCAGCGATGATCCCGATCCATGGCCCAGTAGCGACCGCAGAGACTGGCCAGTTCGCCCACGCCGCTGGAGTGGATGGCCTCCTCCACCTGGCGGATGTAGCGGGGCGCACTGTCGGTGGGGGTGTCGCGACCGTCGGTGATCGCATGAATGGCCACGCGCTCCAATCCTTCGGCGGCGGCCCAGCGCAGCAGGCCGCAGAGGTGATCCACGTGGCTGTGAACGCCTCCATCGGAGCAGAGCCCGAGCAGATGGAGCGTGCCGCCGCTCCGATGCAGGTCTGCGGCCAGCTCCCGCAGAGCCTCTCGCTCCCCCAGTTGACCGTCGCGCACGGTTTGGCTGATGCGCACCAGCTCCTGGCGGATGATCCGGCCGGCTCCGATCGTGAGGTGGCCCACCTCCGAGTTCCCCATCTGCCCATCCGGGAGACCGACATGGGCGCCGCTGGCTTCGATCAGAGCGTGGGGATAGGCGTGCCACAGAGCATCCATCACCGGTGTCTGCGCGCTGCGGATCGCGTTGTGATCCGATCCTTCCCGATATCCCCAACCGTCAAGAATGGTCAGCACAACAGGGGCGATGCCGCCTGAGTGACGAAAGCTCTTCTCACTGGTGTTCGGCACGTTCACTCCGCAACGATCAGTTCTTAAGGGCTTCTCCATATTCAAGTTACCGCGAGGCCTATCCTCATGAGCCTGGAAACCTGGCATGCGTCAGCTTTCGCCCATGCCTCGGCCATACACTGAGCGCCAACCGAGCGGTTAAAAATGGCCGGTTCTGTTGAATCTGAACGGATTGAGATTCTCTCGGCCCATGAGCTGGCGCGCACGCTGGCCCGCCTGTCATCGCAAGTGCTGGAAGCGGTCGACAGCATCGATGATCTGTTGTTGCTCGGCATCCCCACCCGTGGTGTTCATCTCTCAAAGGTTCTGGCCCGGCAGCTGGAGGATCTGACGGGCCGCACCATGGCCCAGGGCACGCTGGATCCCACCTTTCACCGCGATGATCTCGATCGGGTTGGCACCCGTCTGGTGCAGGCCACCGATCTACCGATCAGCGTCGAGGGCCGCACGGTGGTGCTCGTGGACGATGTGATCTTCACGGGTCGCACGGTGCGAGCTGCTCTGGAAGCAATCCAGACCTGGGGTCGGCCGTGTCGCGTGCTGCTGCTGGTGATGGTGGATCGCGGCCATCGTGAGCTCCCAATCCAACCCGATTTCTGTGGACGGGTTGTGCCGACGCGACGCACGGAAACGATTGAGCTGCGCTTGCTCGACCTCGATGGAGAAGAAGGTGTGTATCTACGACGCGACGAATCGGTCAGTTCAGCGCGGTGAGTTCGTCTTCCCGGAAGTGGGCCTTGTAGCGCCCGAAGGCCACCACCACCGGCAGGGTGGGGCTGATCGGGCGGCCCTTCCATTCACCGAGCAGGCTCACTACCTCACCTTCCTGACCCTGCAGATCGAAGCCCTCACCGCGGTGCTGGGGGTGGTTGTAGACCACGACGGTGGTTGAGACCGTCACTTTGTCTCCCGCTTGCATGGGCCCGTCGTCGCTGGGGCGCATTGTGTCATGCACCGGGTGGCCTCTGCCCTGATCAGGGCCTGCGGCAGAGGCTTTCCGGCCCGTCCTCGATCACCGTGCCACCCACATCGGCGCAGCCCGAGATGAAGGCCTGCCAGGGATCCATGCCCATGCGAATGCGTTGTTGCACGGCAGCGTCGAGTTCCGCCTGGGGAACGGTGTGGGCCGGCAGCTCACCGTGGCTGTGGTGCTCCTCCCGATCGCGGAGCGCATCGATCGCCGCTTCCACCTTGGTTCTCTCGGGAAGGGCTTTGCGCTGCCACCAGGGATGGTCGAGCTGATTGAGCAGCGAAAGGGCTTCCCACCATTTCTGGTCTTGCACCATCTTCTTCAACCGCTCGTGGTTGAGGCGGTTGCGGTTCCAGGTTTCCCTCAGGCTGTCGCTGAGGCGCGTGCCGGGGCGACCATCCCCTTGCTCGACCGGTTGGAGCAGGGTGATGGCGGCATCGAGATCGCCTTCCCGGAAGCGAAGAAGCGCCTGATTGCGGAGTTGATCGCGCCAACGCATCAGACGTTGGCGATCCTGTTGTTGTTCGCTGCTGCTGCCGATCGCCGAAGTCACCAGCTGTTCCTGGAGTCGCAGGGCTTGCGATCGGTCGCCTTGCTCCCAGGCCAGTTCGGCCTGGCGGCGGCGACAGGTCGCCTGTTCGCTCGGAGCTTTCTGGCCCAGCCAGCGCAGCGCGGCAAGCTGTTCGCTGTAACGGAGGCAGGCCTCCAGATCGCCCCGCTGGGCGGCGTCACGCAGACGTAGGGGGAGTTGCTGCTCCCACCAGTAGGCGACACCACACAGCAGGGCGACACCTCCCAGGGTCAGCCCGAGCCAGTAACGGGGCAGTGTGTGGCGGCGCAGCGCCAAGGTGATCAGGCGGAATCAATATCTTTCTATGTAGAGGCGCATTGGTTCTGATCGCGCTGTGGACGGACACCTCACCGCACGGTCGCCTCGCCCTACGGTCGCCTCACCTCACGGTGCCGAGGACGAGAGAAGGCAGAGCCTTGCCGTTGCGGAGATCCTCGATCTCCACGCGCAGTCGGGATGCATCGTCGAGAGACCAACGCAGTCGCAGGCAGTCTTCGCCAGCTTTCCCCGCGGGCTGGAGCGGCACGGCGACAGGGTCGCCATCCCAGGCACGGATGCGGGGCGCGCGGTCACTGGACTGCAGGGTCGGCAGGCCATGGCGGAACACCACGTCGTGGTGTCCGACCACCTCGGGTTCCCCCAGCACCAGCTCCACCTGCCTCTGGTCGTCGCGTCCTGCGGCGAGGACGATCTCCAGGGACGTGGTGGTGGGCCAGGTCTGTCCAGCCATGAACAGCGGGTGCCAATGATGGCGGTTGCTGCGTCGGTCCCAGCAGCGCAGGGAAACACCGTGACGCAGCACGTCTCGGATCTCAACCCCAGGGGTCAGGGCCAGCGCACCACGGGCGACTGCCTCCACCGGGGCGGGAGTGAGCAGGGGAACGGGCCTGGTGCGACGTTCCAGCCAATCGCGCAGCAGGGGCAGTCGAGCGCCGCCTCCAACCGCCATCACTCCCTGAAGGTCCTCCAGATTCACCCCGTGGCGGCGGCCGCCGGCGAGGGTCTGCTCCAGCAGATCATCCAGGGCTTCAACCAGGCCGCGCTCATGGAGCAAACGGTTCAGCTCCTCTCGGTTCAGTCGCAGCTCATAGGGCGTTGCAGCATCGCCGGCGATGGCGAGTTCCGTGATGGTGGTTTGCGCATCGAGGTCAGGATCACTCAGGCGGCATTTCAGCCGCTCCGCCGCATTGAGCAGGGCCATTGGCAACACGCCCTCAGCGGTAGGGCTTGCGTCGGTGAGGTGATCGAGGATCCAGTGGTCCAGATCCCTGCCGCCCAGGCGCAAGCCTGCTTTTCCCAGCACCTTGGCGCAGCGAAGGGCCTGACGACTGGATCCCAGCATCCGGCTGTTGAAGCGCAGCAGCTGGGCCAGAGGTGCTGCCCGTCCTTCGCCCCCCTCCAGGGCAACCAACGCCATGTCGATGGTGCTCCCCCCCAGATCCACCACCAGCAGCTTGGAGCCGGGCGGTAATCCCGCTCCGAGGGCCGCCGCCGTCGGTTCATCCACCAGGGCGATGGCGGCGACGGGCAGCGCCTGACAGGCACGCAGCAACCAGCTGCGATAGCCGCGGTAGTGGTCGATCGGCGCCGTCAGCACCAAGCGGTGCACGTTCAGTCGATTCGGCAGGCGACGCCAGATCTCTGCCAGCAACCGTTCGGCGGCCTCCTGCGCCGAGAGGTTGCGGCCGGCTTCGCCTGGTTCTGGGTTGCTGCCTGCGATCGAGCGTTTGAAATCCTTGAGCAGTTCCGGTCCGTCCCAGGCATTCAGGCCGCTGTCGATCACCTGGCGGCCCACCAGGGGGTGGGGGTCGTTTCTGTTTCTGAGCCACAACAGGCTGGGAACTTCGCCTGGCGTGCGGCTGATCGGGGGCAGATCGACCGGTTCCAGGTGACTGGAGCCATCCGCCTGGAAAGCGACCACGGTGGTGGTGCTGCCGAGGTCGATGGCCAGGGAGCCGCTTCGGGGGGAAACCTGAAGGTTTTCTTCGTCCGCCGGGGGGAGATCCACTGCCATGGGCAGGTTGGAGAGGTGGTGAGACTAAAGAGGATCGGTATGGACCGGTTGCAGCGTCTGGTGTTGTCCTTCTACCGCGAGGAGCCGCTGCTGGAGGCGAAGCTCGAACCGCTGCGGGATTGCAGGATCTCGCGCATCTGGGGCAGTGTTCGGATCGAGTGCCTCAGTGCCAGCCATCTCGAGGAGATCAGTGGTCTGTTGGAGCTGGTGCGCCGACCCCTGGCGGCCATGGGGCTCGGCCGTCAGATCGTGCTGAGGGTGCCGGGATCGCTGCAGCGCAGCTACCCCATGCACGTTCCCTTTCACAGCGACCTGCTCAATTAAGGTGATGGATCAAGCTTCGGTTAATCGCGCGTGATGAGTGCCGGTGTCAGTGCCCAGGATCTCGCCAAACGAGGCGAAAGTCTGATCCGCCAGTCGAGTAATCGCTACCTCACCACGGTACGGATTGCCTTCCGCGCCAAGCAGCGGCGCTTCGACGATTTCGATGGCTTGTTGGAGGAATCCAGTGTCAAGCCGGTCCAACGGGCCATTGTTGAACTCAGCGACGAGCAGGACCAACCTGACCTTCTGCCTGGATGATTCAGCGCGAGGGTCCCGGTTGGCGCCTGGCTTGGGATCCTGCCCGCTGCCGCTATCCCGTCTTGATTGGTGGTGAGGGATGGGCCTTTGAGTTGACTGGAGACGAGTGGCGAGAGCTTGTCTCCCTGATCACCGCCTTGATGGAGCAGCATCGCGCGCTGATCGATCAGTTGATGGCTGAAGAGGCTTTGAGTCTGGAGTTGGAGCGCTTGCCCTGGTGGGGGTGTCTCGATGGTGATCGCGATCAATGGGATCTGCGGGTGGTTCTGCAGGGCGACGCCCTGGAGGAACGGGGCGTGGAAGGGCATTGGCCGGCTCCCGCAGCTCAGGCGATGGCGGCAGCGGTGAGAACGCTCTGGGATTCCCCGCCTTCATAAGCCCTGCTGATCATTTTCTTGGCTTTGTTTTTCCACGGTCGGCCGCGTGGTCTTGAGGGGTTTTTCCACAGGCTTTTGCGTGGCATGACGCGCCTGGGCCTCGGTTGTGGAAAAGTTGGCTTTCTGGTCCTGGCTCCCTTGACGGGCGGCGCGAGGCGACTTGTCTCGGCCTGTTCACCGCAACACAGGCCAGGAAAGGGCTTTGTGTCTGGAGTCTTATCGGGAGAACCGCTTGGAAGGGCGTCAAATTCGCCGCTTGACGTTGCCCTCAGGGTGTGGAGAACTGGTGAGCGTTTGAGGGGTCTGGGATGCGGTCAGTGCACGACATGGGGGTGTTGAACACAGGCGATGTTGCGGAAGCTGGGGCGCCTGTGTCGGTTGGGCTGCCCTCAGGCCATCGAGCTCCCGCCCCCCAGGTGGCTGAAACCGCGACCGTGAGTTTTCAGACCGAGCTTCCCGAACCGCTCCAGCAGGCCATGCGTCGTTTCATCGAGCGACACCCCAACTGGGACCACTACCGCCTTGTGCAGGCCGCACTGGCTGGCTTTCTGGTGCAAAACGGGGTCAGCTCCAGGTCGATCACCCGTCTCTATGTGGGCAATCTGTTTTGTCGCCAGTCCTTGCTTCAGGACGCCTGAGTCCGGCAGCTGGCCATCAGAACCAAGGCGCTCAAGGGGAGGCTGATGAGCAGCCCGAGGCAGGCACCCATCAGTCCCACGGCATTGAGTCCGAGAAGAAGGCCGATCAGGGCCAGCACCTTGAGGCGGTTGCCATTCACCAGGCGCCTGCTGTGCTCCATGGCGGCCAAAGGTCGATGACGGTGGTGCACCAGCAACGGGAAGGCCAGCAGCTGCCCGGCTGTCCACCCGCTCAGAGCAAGGCCGCCAGCGAGCAGCGCCGCTCCAGTTAACACGCCGCTATGGGCGATCAAGAGGGCGTTCAGTAGCTTCAGGACCATCAGTCCGCCGGCCAGGATCAGCAGCTCGAGAAGCAGCAGTGCCACGCCCTGACGCCAGAGCCACAGCCTTGTGATGGGTTGAGGAAGGTTGTTGCCTTCTGGAGTGGCTCCTGACCCTGGGAGCAGGTGATCCGCCAGCTGCAGCAACGCCATGGCGGGAGCGATCGGCAGCAGCAGACTGCAGGCCACGAGCAGGTGGCCCAGGCTCGCGATCAGGGGCCAGCCACTGCGTTGCATGTCGCTGGCCAGCACCCCTGGTCCCATCAGGGTGATCAGAACCAAGGCCGCAAGGCCCACACAGCGCCAGGGGGCTTTGCCGAATCCGATCCAGGCCCGTGGCAACACCGTGGCGAGCGGAAGGACCTCCCTTCCGCTGGGCATCGCGCCGTTACTGGAGCTCGCCAAGGCGTTGCAGCAGATCCGAGGCGATCGCTTCGGGCACCGGCAGGATGGAGAGGCGGTTACCGCGCCGCACCACCGCCAGATCGTCGTCGCTGTAGATGTTGCGCAAGGTCTCCAGGCTCAAGATCGCGCTGAAGACCCCCAGATACCGGAGCTTCACGCAGTCCCAGCGTGGCGACTCAGGCTTGGAGGCCGGATCGTGATACTTCGAGCTCGGATCGAACTGGCTGGGATCCACCAAGCCAGTCTCCACGACTTCCATCAGCCCCACGATTCCCGGTGGTTTGCAGTTGGAGTGATAGAAAAAAGCACGATCGCCAACGTTCATGCTGCGCATGAAATTGCGAGCCTGATAATTTCGGATGCCATCCCAGAGGGTGGTGCCTTCTTGGGCCAGATCCTCGATGCTGTAAGCATCCGGCTCACTTTTCATCAGCCAGTAGGCCAAGGCGATGTCCGTTTCCTGAGCAGAGGTTAGGTGCTCAGCTGCGTGGCAATCAGCGTGCGGAAATGGTCGCCCCGTGCTTCGAAATCGCTGTATTGGTCGAAGCTGGCGCAGGCCGGCGACAGCAGCAGCGTGCCCGCGTGCAACTGATGGCCGAGTTCGAGTGCGATCGGCACGGCTGCATCCAGGTCGTCGCAGCGTCTGATGTGGCCGGGGTAACCGCTGGAGCTGAGCAGGTTGGAGAGTTCCTCGGCGCCACTGCCGTACAGCACAACCGCGCAGCTGCGTTCGCCCATCAGGGTGAGCCATTCGCCCGCCTCACCTTGTTTGGTCTGGCCTCCGGCGAGCACGACCGCTGGCCTGGGCACGGAGCGAAGTGCCACTACGGCCGCATCGAAATTGGTGGCTTTGCTGTCGTTGAAGACCTGCATGCCCTTGAGCTCTCCCAGCCGTTCGAGGCGGTGGGGAACCCCCGGGAAGGTGCGCAGGGCCGCGGCGATCACCTCGGGTTCCAGCCCCGCCTCCAGGGCCGCGGCGGTCACCATCAGCAGGTTCTGGCGGTTGTGATCTCCTGGCATTGCCAGTGCGCTGGCTGGAAACAGGGGGCCCCGGCGCCTGCAGTGAACAACGCCCTTGGCATCGCACCAGAGATCAGCGGCCGTGGCCCCGTCGCCAGCCCCCTCAGCACTGATCCAGAGGCCGTGGTCCCAGCTCGCCCGATGGCTGCGCAGGTCGGAGTCATCGGCATTGAAAATGCGAATCTGCGAGCGTTCGAGCAGCCCCCGTTTAATGGCGCGATAGGCCTCCAGCGTGCCGTGCCGTTCCAAGTGATCGGGCGTCAGCGTCGTCCAGATGCCGATGCGAGGGGCCACGGTCTCGGCAGCTTCGATCTGATAGCTGCTCATCTCGATCACCAGCCAATCCGGGGCGGCAGGGGCTTCACCGTTGGCCGCCCCTGCACTCAGGCTCAGGGCCAATTCAGTGGCGGAATGGCCCACGTTGCCCGCCATGGGGGCGTTCAGCCCGCCTGAGCTGAGCACGTGCTGCAGCAGTTGGGTCACCGTGGTTTTGCCGTTGGTTCCTGTGATGCCGATCCAGGGCGTTCCGTTGAGAGACTGCCAGGCCAGGGCCATTTCGCCGATCACGGCCACGCCCTGCTGCCGCAAGGCATCAAGGGTGGGGTGATTCCAGTCGATCCCAGGACTCACCACCACGGCCTCGAGGTCGTTGAGCCATGGCGCGAAACTCGACAGGGTGAGCGGACGACCGAGCTGCACCTCGATCCCCTGATCGATCAGATCTCTGGCTCGCCGGGTCTGGCTGTCACCTTCAAGCCGTTCCAGCACGGTGACGGTTTTCCCCTGCGCCCGCAGCAACCGTGCCGCTCCGATTCCCGAGCGACCCAGACCCACGACCACGGTGCGCGTCATGATGGAGCTGGATCGTGTTGAAGGGAAGTGGGCGATACTGGAATCGAACCAGTGACTCCTACCGTGTCAAGGTAGTGCTCTACCTCTGAGCTAATCGCCCTCTCGTCGCATCGGACACTGCGAGAGGCGTGACCAGCAGTTGCCCTGCTGTGAGAGTGAACTTAGCAGTTGAGTGGTGATGCGGTCTCATCGTCGCTCCATCTCCACCCGCCAGCGCTCACGCTTGGTGGGCGTCAGCGACAGCACCTCGACGCTGCCTCGGTTCTGCAGCTGCAATCGGTCGCCCACTTTGAGCTCTCTGCTGGCCTGACGGATCGGCTCCCAGTTCAGGCGCAGCTGCCCCGATCGGATCTCCTTGCTCACCTTGCTGCGGGACAACCCGAAGCCGGCTGAGGCGATCGCATCGAGTCGGCAGGAGGCCTCCACGCTGCTGAAGCGCTTGATGGCCCGGCGCACCGGCAGCTGAAGGCCATCGATCGGCACGGTTTCGCAGTGGATCTCCACATCGCGCAGTTGGCCCTTTTGTCCGTTCAGGCGGTCGGCGGCCTCTGGAGTGCAGAGCAGCTGGGCGCCACGATCGCCACGGATCCAGACGTCACCGAGTTGCTCAGGGGCAGCGCCCAGGGGGGCGAGTGCCCGGCGGATGTCAGCGGGAACAATCGGGTCAAACAGGAAATTCCCCTCCACCGTTAGCCCCACAATCGGCGCTTGCTCCTGCTCTTCCGAGCCCGGATCAAGGTGGGGATCCCGTCGCTGGCAGAGAAGGCGACAGCGCTCAGCGCCGGGGTATCCCCCCTCTCGCCGCCAGGACAGGTCGGTGAGGCTGGAGAAACGGCCGAGGGCTTCCTCCTGTAAGGGGGCCTCCAGAAAAGGGCTCCACTGGGGCTGCCAGGTGCGCAGCACCGCCTCCGCCTGATCGAGCAGGCGTTCAAGGCTCTCCCGGTTGCGGGCCCCCTGGAGCAGTTCGGCGCGGGGGAGCATCAGAGTTCGCTGAGGCGCACCACCTGCAGGGGACGGGCGCTCTGCAGCAGCTGCCAGGGCGGTTCCACCCCACTCGGGGTTTCCAGCAGCAGCAGCCAGCGCTTTTCCTCATGGCGATTGCGCAGGATGCGTACGCCGTCTTCGTTGTCGGATGGCACGCTGGCGGCGGCGGCGTAACTGCCCATCAGGCCCGAGCCCAGTCCCAGCAGGCCCCCCACGACCGGTTCTCCCCAGGGGCCCAGGGCCGAGAAGGTTTCCAGGTTGGTGATCTGGGTGAAGGTGAGGCCAGCGAAGAAGCCGAAGGGCATCAGCCAGCGGGCCATGGACCGTTGGCGCCGTTGGCGGGCCAGACTCGGATTGAGCAGATCCACCTGATCCATCGCCACGGCAGCGGCGTTGTTCTCGCCCTCCGGTGCCACGAGCAGACACTGGCGCAGGGGGAACGGTTCAGCGTCCAGTCGTTGCCTGAGGCTGGTGGCGTCCTTCAGCTCCTTCAGCACCAGCACGCAGACCGGCATGACCATCCCCTCGCCAATCGCCAAGTCTCGCCTGTGGGCTGCTGCACCGTGGTCCTCTGCACAACAGGAGCTACGCGAGCCGCTCTTTAAAGTGAAGGGTGGCTGTGTTCCGCCGGTTGATGACGAAAGTTCTGGTTTCCGATCCCATTGATCAGGCGGGGATCGACATCCTTGGCCAGGTGGCACAGGTGGATCAGCGCACCGGTCTCAGCCCCGATGAACTCAAGGCGATCATCGGTGACTACGACGCCCTGATGATCCGTTCCGGCACGCAGGTCACCGCCGATGTGATCGCTGCCGCTGATCGGCTGCGCATCATCGGCCGCGCCGGCGTTGGTGTCGACAACGTCGACGTGCCGGCGGCCACCCAACGGGGTGTGCTGGTGGTGAATTCACCGGAGGGAAACACGATTGCGGCGGCGGAGCATGCTCTGGCTTTGCTGTTGTCTCTGTCCCGCCATGTGCCTCAGGCCCATGCCTCGATGCGGCAGGGCGCCTGGGATCGCAAGAAATATGTGGGGAACGAGCTCTACAAGAAAACCCTCGGGGTGGTGGGGCTCGGCAAGATCGGGTCTCATGTGGCCCGGGTGGCCAAGGCGATGGGCATGGATGTGATCGCCTTTGATCCGTTCATTTCCGCTGATCGGGCTCAGCAGATGCAGGTGCGACTCACCCAGCTCAACGAGCTGTTTCGCACCGCCGATTACATCACCTTGCACATTCCGCGCACTCCAGACACCGAAAACCTGGTGAATGCGGAGTTGCTGCGCAGCATGAAGTCCACCGCCCGCCTTGTGAACTGCGCCCGGGGCGGCATCGTCGATGAGGTGGCGATTGCTGAGGCCATCAACACCGGTGTGATCGCCGGGGCTGGTCTCGATGTGTTCGCCAGCGAACCCCTCGCGGTGGAGTCTCCGCTTCGTGCGGTGGAGCGGGGTCTGGTGCTCACGCCCCACCTGGGTGCCTCAACCGAGGAGGCTCAGGAAAATGTGGCGATCGATGTGGCCGAGCAGATCCGCGATGTCTTGCTCGGTCTACCTGCCCGTAGCGCCGTCAATATTCCCGGTCTCAGCGCTGAGATCATGGAGCGGCTCAAGCCCCATCTTCAGTTGGCGGAGACCCTCGGTTTGCTGGTGAGTCAGCTCTCGGGCGGCCAGGTGCAGGAGCTGGAGGTGCGTTTGCAGGGCGAGTTCGCCGAGCATCCTTCCCAGCCCCTGGTGGTGGCGGCCCTCAAGGGTCTCCTCTCCAGCGCACTCGGTGAGCGCATCAATTACGTGAATGCCGCCCTGGAGGCCAAGGGGCGGGGAATCCATGTGCTGGAGGTCAAGGACGATGCCAGCCGCGATTTCGCTGGCGGATCCCTCCAGCTCACCACCCGTGGCGGACAGGGGGGACACAGCGTGACCGGAGCCGTGTTCGCCGACGGCGATCTGCGGGTCACGAGCATCGACGAGTTTCCTGTGAATGTGCCCCCCAGTCGGCACATGCTGTTCACCCGTCATCGCGACATGCCCGGGATCATTGGCCACCTTGGCTCCCTGCTCGGTGAGCACAACGTCAACATCGCCTCCATGCAGGTTGGCCGGCGGATCGTGCGGGGTGATGCGGTGATGGTCCTCAGCATCGATGATCCGATCCCCCCCAGCCTGCTGGCCACCATCCATGCCATCAACGGCATTCAGGAAGCCCATCCCGTCACCCTTTGAGCCGGCCTGATGTCTGTGTCTGTGCCGCTGCGCTGGTGGCGACTGTCGCTGCCCCTGGCGCCTGAGCTCGAGGAGTCACTTCTGTGGAAACTCGACAGCCTCGGCCTTCAGCGCGTGTCGGTGGAGCATGCGCCGGAGCACCCCGACCAACGCACCCTTCACCTCTGGTTGCCGGCGCCGGAATGGCCTGAGCCGGAACGGGTCGCTCTTCTGGCCAGCCTTGAGCCGCTGGCGCGCACGTTCGATCTCGCCCTGGCCGACCCTGTGTGGCGCGAGCTCGACGATGAAGACTGGAGCCTCACCTGGAAGCAGCATTGGGAGCCCGATCCCGTGGGAGCAACGCTGCTGATCCTGCCGGCCTGGCTGGAGCCACCGGCGGAGCAGGCCCATCGCCTGGTGCTGCGCATGGATCCTGGCAGTGCCTTCGGCACTGGAAGCCACCCCACCACCCGCCTTTGCCTGGAAGCGCTCGAGCCGCAGCCCCCTGAGGGGCTGCGGGTGGCCGATCTGGGGTGCGGCAGCGGCATTCTCGGTTTGGCGGCCCTGGCGATGGGCGCCAGCACGGTCTTCGCCGTGGATACCGACTCACTGGCTGTTCGCGCCACCGCCGAGAACGCCCGTCTGGGCGCCGTGCCGGCCGAGAGGTTGGTGGTGCGGCAGGGTTCAGCCGATGTGCTGGCGGCACTTCTGGAGGGGCAGCCCGCCGATCTGATGCTGTGCAACATCCTCGCGCCGGTGATCGAAGCCCTTGCACCCGCATTTGAGTCTCTGATCAAGCCATCCGGTCGCGGTTTGCTCAGTGGCTTGCTGCTCGAACAGGCGCCCCGGCTCTCCGCCATTCTGGAGGCGTTGGGCTGGCAGGTGACCGATCAGGTGGCGCAGGGGCGCTGGGGCTTGCTGGAGATCCGCCGAAGGATTTCTTGATAAGAGGGGCTTATCAGAGCACTGGTTTTGATTGGGCTTGAGGGATTTGCGTCAACGAACCGGCTGGCTGACCCCTCGGCCGATGTAGATAGGTGCAGTCCTGCAGGTCCGGGCTCTCGGTTCCTGCACACCCCAACCAGCCATGGCTTCCTACAAGGTCACTCTGATCAATGAGAGCGAAGGTCTGAACAAGACCATCGAGGTGCCCGATGATCAGTACATCCTCGACGCCGCTGAAGAGCAGGGAATCGATCTGCCCTATTCCTGCCGTGCCGGTGCCTGCTCCACCTGCGCCGGCAAGATCACCGCTGGCACCGTGGATCAGTCCGATCAGAGCTTCCTGGATGATGACCAGATCGAAGCTGGTTTCGTGCTGACCTGCGTGGCTTATCCCACTTCCGACTGCACCATCAAGACCCATGCCGAAGAAGAGCTCTATTGAGTCTCGGCATCACCTGTCAGCCACTGTTTCGGCAGTTGAGCTGTTCCGGCTGTAGAGCCTTCGCCACCCCTCGGGGTGGCTTTTTGCTGGCAGCATGCCAGCCTTGCCTTAGCTCGGTCTGGTGCTCCTATGACGGCAGCGTGCTCGACAGCTGCCTCTGCTGCGGAGGTGACGACCGTTCTCGACCACGGCAGTGTCCACACCAGCCCGGGGGGGCAGTACAGCTTCAGGGTGATTGGTCCCTGTTGCCGTCTGTTTGATCGGGAGGAGTTGCCCTGGCCCTGTTGTCGTCTGGTGTGGCGCAGCAAGGAACCGAGCTGGCGACGGGTTGGTCGGCGTTTCGTTCCCGATCTGGCCGCCCGCCGCTGTCCGTCCTACGCCGTTGAGTTGCTGCAACCGGGCTCCCGGCCCACGACCACAGTCCTGACGTTGTTTTCGATCCGCTTGAGCGCTGAACTCCAGGAATGGTGGTACAGCCGGCAGCCGCGCTCCTTGGATCCCGGCAACGCGGTGCCATAAAAAAACCGCTCCGGATCCGGAGCGGTTTTTTGGATGGAGGACAGATCAGAAGTAGATCTTGCCGCCACCCCACTGGTTGCCCTGAACTTTGGGGGCCACAAGGATGTAACCGGCAATCAGGCGCAGGTCATCGTCGGTGAGATCACGCATCTGCACGAACAGATCGCTGCTGCGCATGCTGGGATGCACGTCGGCGATGCTGTATTCCCCGTCGTAAGAGGTGGGATCTTTCATGTAGTCGACAAGGCTGTCGACGTTGTCGCGGGCCGGCGTTGCCAGGGCGAGGGTTTCAGGATCCAGCCCCACGTTGTGGTTGGTCTTGGTGATACCACCGGCATGGCAGGTGCCGCAGCTGGTGTTGAAGATCTTGCGGCCGGTCTTGATCTCCTGCTCGCTGAAGGTCACCAGATCGCCGCTGGCATCGGCCGGGACCGTGAGTGTTTCAGCATCCCATTGGGCTGCCAGCGCAGGGGAACTGAACGCGAGTCCGATCAACACAGGCAGCACGAACAGCAGCCGGCTCACGGACCGTCGCAGGGAGAGGAAAAGAGAGGCCATGGAGGACGCCAGGATCTGACGGATACACCGCACCAGGCTCTTGTATCACGGGGGGGTGGTCCCCTGGACTGCCGCAGGCTCAGCTGATCATGAACTGTTGCAGCGTTGCCTTCGCCGCAGCTGGTCAGTCCCGCGGCGTGACGTCCAGGGACAGAAAGTCCTTGGCCAGAACCGTGTTGGGGAAGATCGTCCGGGCCTCTGCCAGCAGGTCATCGGCGCTGATGGCATTGCCAGGGGCATAGCGGGGGCTCAGGTGGGTGAGCACCAGTTGCTGCACACCGGCTTCGGCCGCGGTCTGTGCGGCCATCGTGCTGGTGGAGTGTTGGCGCTGAAAGGCCATCTCCGCTTCCCCATGGGAGAACGTGGCCTCATGGATCAGCAGATCCGCTCCCTGGGCCAACGCCACGGCTGCTTCACAGAACACGGTGTCGGTGCAATACACCACGCTCACGCCGGGGCGTGTCGGGCCGCAGAGCTGGCGCCCATCGATCCGGCGGCCGTCGTCGAGGCTGACCGTTTCACCGCGCTTGAGGGCGGCGTAGATCGGGCCTGGGGGGATGGCGAGAGCCCGGGCCTGATCCACATCGAAGCGGCCGGGCCGGGGCTTCTGTTCAATGCGATAGGCATAGGCCGGCACGCGATGGGTCAGCGGCGTGGTGCGCACGATGATGTCGTCGTCCTCCAGCAGCACTGTGCCGTTCTCGGCCGCCTCCCGGACGCGATGAACCGCCAGGGGGTAGCCGATCCGGGTGGAGCTGGTACGCAGCACTCCCTGTAGGTAGGCCTCGAGCGGATCGGGGCCATACAGATCGACACCGGCGCTGCTGCCGGCCAGGCCGAGGCTGGCGAGCAGGCCGGGCAGTCCGAAGACATGATCACCGTGCATGTGGGTGACGAACACCCGGCGCAGCTGGGACAGGCGCAGATCACTGCGCAGAAATTGGTGCTGCGTGCCTTCCCCGCAGTCGAACAACCAGAGCTCTGAGCGCTGGGGCAAGCGCAGGGCCACGGCGGAAACATTGCGGGCGCGGGTGGGAACGCCGGAGCTGGTGCCGAGGAAGGTGACCTGCACGGTCTGCTGCGCTCAACGTTCAAATCTGCCATGCACCCTGGATGACCCTGGACGGGGGCGGCACACTGGGCTGCCTTCGTTGATGTCGGTCTTGTTCAGGCCGCTGCCCTCCCTTGCCCTCGGCCTGCCGGCGGCTCTGCTGGCGGGACTGGCCGGGCCGCCTGCCGTGATCGCGGCTCGCGAACCGGAGATGCGCGTGTTGCTGCAGCGGGCCGACCAGGTGACGCTGCGGGCTGATGCGGCTCGTCCTCTCCAGGTGCGAGGTGGTGGCCTGGATCGCTTGGCGCTGCAACGCCTGGAGGTGCGCCTGGTGGATGGGCGCCTGTTGCTGGACTTTCAGCCGCAGGGGGATCCTTCAGAGCCGCTGCAACGCCGGGAACTCTCCGCCAGCACGCGGCTGAGCCTGGAGACTGATGATCCCCGCGGGATCTGGCTGGCACAGCGGCGTTATGGCGGCGTGCTGCATCTGACGGTGCACGATCGCCAGATTCAGGTGGTGAACCAGCTGGGGATCGAGGCCTACCTCGCCAGCGTTGTGGGCAGTGAGATGCCACAGGATTGGCCGATGGCAGCTCTGCGGGCCCAGGCGGTGGCGGCTCGCACCTATGCCCTGCGCCAGCGCGGCAAGGCGGGAGGTTTCGATGTGAGGGCCACAGTGGCCAGCCAGGTGTATCGCGGCCTCGAATCCGCGACCCCCAGGACCAAGGAAGCCGTCGACAGCACCCGTTCCCTGGTGATGGTGCATGGAGGAAAGCTGATCAATGCGGTGTTTCACAGCAGCTCCGGTGGGGCGACCGAGGCAAGTGGTGAGGTCTGGCGTTCCCAGTTGCCCTATCTGGTGAGCGTTCCGGACCACGATCAGGAGAGCCCGGTGCACCGCTGGCAGGCCCGCTTTGATGCCACACAGCTTCGCCGCGCCTTCGGGGAGATCGGGGGGGCGCGCTCCTTTCAGGTGTTGGCCAGCAGTTCCACGGGGCGTGTGCGCCTGCTGCGGGTGCAGGGGCCTGCCGGTTCCCTGAAACTCAGTGGCCGGGAGCTGCGCCAGCGGCTCGGCCTCAAGAGCACGATGGTGAAATTCGCCTGGCTTGATGGCGAGCTCGAAGATCGACAGGCCCCTGGGCGCAACGATGGCACCCGCTGGGTGGGGCTGCTGCGCGATCCCGACGGCGAAGAGGGTGACGACGCCCTGGTGCCGCCACCGCCCCCGCTCGCATCAGTGGTTGAGCCGCAACCGGTGCTGGAGATTCGTGGCCGCGGCTTTGGTCATGGTGTGGGCATGAGTCAGTGGGGTGCCCGGGCGCTGGCGGAGCGGGGAGCCGATTTCCGTCAGATTCTTCAGCACTACTACCGGGGCGTCCAGATTCGGCTGTTCCGGCCGAGCGATGATCCAGCGGTGGCGCTGGGCCCTGCGCTAAGGCCAGCCTGGAGGGGCTGACTTCCGCGTCGCGTTTGCTGTGCCCTTGCCATCGGTGTCGTTTCGACTGGTCTCCCGCCCCGACCCGCTTCAGTTGATCGAGGCGGTCGTCGATCACTGGGAAAGCCGGCTCCGGGAGCGGTTGGAGCTGCGGGAGCCGAAACCGTTGGGGCTGGCCACCGGGCGGACGATGGAGCCCTTTTATCGGCAACTGATCGCGCGCCTGCGGGGATGGACGGAGGCGGAACGGCAGCGCCTGATCGAGGGCTGGTTGAGCTTCAATCTGGACGAGTACGTGGGGTTGGAGTCAGATTCTGCCGCCAGTTTCGCCGCCACTATGCAGCGCAGCCTGGGGGATGCCCTGGGCCTGTCGGCCGCTCAACTCCGCTTGCCCGATGGAGCGGCGCCTGATCCGGATGGGGAAGCCAGGCGGTATGCCCTTGCTTTAGAGCGGTCCGGGGGCCTGGGCGTGCAGTTGCTCGGCCTGGGCAGCAATGGCCATGTGGGCTTCAATGAACCCCCCTGCGGGGCAGACACTTGCTGCCGGGTGGTGCAGCTCAGCCATGCGACGCGGATTCAGAACGCTGCTGCCTTTGGCGGTGATTCCCAGCGGGTGCCGCCGCAGGCAATCACGCTCGGCATCGCCGAGATCCTGCAGGCCGAGGAGATTCACCTGGTGGTGACGGGGGCTGGCAAGGCGTTGATTCTGGCGCGTTTGCTCCGCGGTGAAGCCACACCCGATCTGCCCGCCAGCTGGCTCGGCTCCCATCCGCGTGTGCATCTCTGGGCTGATGCTGCGGCCCTGTCGGCTGCCGCCGTCAGCGGGATGTGAGGCTCGCCTGAACCGACTCCGGAATCTCCAGATTCGTGCTGACGCTGCTGACGTCGTCGAGAGCTTCCAGCCCTTCCAGCAGCTTCAGGCATTGGTGTGCTGTTTCGGCGCGATCCACGACCGCTGCCGTCAGGGGGTGCCAGGTGTGCTCCCATTCGAGAACGACCCAGCCTTTGTCGCGCAGGCCATCCTGCAGGGCTTCCAGCGCTTCGTAGCGCCCATGCACCACGGCTTCCTGGCCATCCCCTTCCAGCTGGTACCCCTCCGCGTCGAGCTCGAGCAGCGTTTCCAGAAGGGCTTCCTCCTGAATACTGTCTGGCCATCCAGCCTGATGTGGACCTGCGGCGATGCGCACCTCGCTGCGATGGTCGAACAGGTAGCTGACGCAGCCCAATTCGCCGAGGTTGCCGCCGTTCTTGCTGAAGGTGAGGCGCAGGTCAGCCGCCGTGCGGTTGCGGTTGTCACTGAGGGCCTCCACCAGCACCGCCACGCCCCCTGGGGCATAGCCCTCGTAGCGCATGCTCTCCAGTTGGCTGCCGCTGCCTCCCTGGCCGGATCCCTTGGCGATCGCTCTTTCGATGTTGGCGGCCGGCACGCCGGCCGCCTTGGCCTTGGCGATGGCCGTGCGCAGCTGAAAGTTCCCCGCCGGATCCGCTCCCGCTCGGGCCGCCACCGTGATCTCCCGGCCGATCCGGGTGAACACGGCACCGCGTTTGGCATCCACCACGGCCTTGGTGCGCTTGATCTGTGCCCATTTGCTGTGGCCGGCCATCGTTGCCCGAGCGTTGTTCTCCTCGACTCCGCAGATTACGGGCCGTTTCCGGCACGGCTTCAGCCGTGGGCGTCGAACACCACCTTCGGCCTCAGGCTGCCGGGTTGCTCATGCAGTCCAAGGCCGAGCATCTGCCCGTCTGGATCAAGCACCACCACCGGTCCCGCTGCGACCTCAGGATCCAGGCTCAGGCGCCGCCCGCAACGCCAGTCCTCCACTTCGGCTGCCGTGGTGATGCGCGTCGGTCGATCCTGGAGTGCCTGCTGGGGGGCGATCAGGGGAGGTGTCGCCGTGTCCTCGTCAAGGGGGAGGGGAACCGCCTGGTCGATGTGGAACCCCAGGGCCTGCAGCCGCCGCAGGCGTGCCAGGCAGCCGCCGCAGCCGAGTTGCTCACCCAGATCTCTGGCCAGAGCTCGGATGTAGGTGCCAGCGGAACAGTGCACCTCCAGCGCCAGCTCGCCGCAGTCGGGATCCCAGTTCAGGAGCGTCAGGCGATCGATGTGCACCTCCCGCGAGGGCAGGTCCATCGTTTCTCCGCGCCTGGCGCGGCTGTGGGCCCGCACGCCATCCACATGCACCGCCGACACCTGAGGGGGCCGCTGCTGGATCGTGCCGCGGAAGGCGTCCAGTGCCCGCTCCAGGTCGTCGCGGCTGAGTCGGGGCCAGGGGCGCTCCTCCAGCAGGTCACCCTCGAGGTCGTCGCTGCTGGTGCGGCGTCCAAGCTGAATCGAGCCCCTATAGGTCTTGGCGCCCGGCAGGTAGGGAAGCAATCGGGTGGCCGGCCCAACGGCGATCGGCAGGACGCCGGTCACGGCTGGATCCAGGGTGCCGCCGTGGCCGACCCGGCGGGTGCCGAGACAGCGGCGCAGGCGGGCGACGCAGGCATGGGACGTCAACCCCGCCGGCTTGTCGATCACCACGAAGCCGATCGGATTGACGCCCTCCCGATTCACTGCCCCTCACGCTCCATCCGCCCAAGACTGTGGCACTCAGCACCGCCGCGTAGGTTGCTCCCACCTGATCGAAATCGGACATGCAGCAGGTCAGTCGGTCCGCCGCTCTCGATGTGGAGGCCTTTCTCGCCGATGGCTTTGACCTGCGCCGCCATCTCTCCCGCTTCCTCGATTGTTCCCTGATGGAGTTGGAGGCGCGCCTCCCCGTCGGAACGGACGATCTGGCGGCACTCCATCCCGGTGCGTTTCAGCCGGAGGACGCCACCGCGTTCTACGAAGATACGGTCGGGACCGGTCATCTGCTCGAGCTGGCGGCCTGGCATCTGACCAGCGCCGACTACATCGCCGACACCCTGCGCCTGCAACAGCAGTTCGCCCGCGGCCATCTGCTCGACTTTGGTGGTGGGATCGGAACCCATGCCCTGGCCGCGGCAGCTCTGCCCCAGGTGGAGCATGTGTGGTTTGTGGATCTCAACCCCCACAACCGCCAATTCCTGCTGGCTCGTGCCGCAGCGCTCGGTCTGGAGGACCGCCTGTCGGTGCATCGCGATCTGGACAGCTGTCAGGGCCAGCGCTTCGACACGGTGGTGTGTCTCGATGTGTTGGAGCACCTGCCCGACCCCTCAGCCCAGTTGCTGGAGTTTCATCGCTGTCTGGCTGCCGATGGCACCGCCTTGCTCAATTGGTATTTCTTCAAGGGGCACAACGGTGAGTACCCCTTTCACTTCGATGACCCTGCCTTGGTGGACCAGTTCTTTCGCACCTTGCAGGCCCACTTCCTGGAACGCTTCCATCCCTGGCTGATCACCACCCGGGCTTACCGTCCGCTCTGATCGAGACCAGAAGGGTGGGCCATCTCCTCCATGAACAAAGCCCCAGAACCGTGTTGGTCCTGGGGCTCACCGTGTTGGGAGTGTTGATGATGTTGCGTCAGGCCACCGGTGGTTTCAGCTGGCGGTCGCCACGCTGATGCGCTTGCGATTGCGTAAGCCGCGGCGGATGGTTTCGAAGGTCACCACACCATCGGCGAGGGCGAAGAGGGTGTCGTCCTTGCCCTGGCCCACATTGAGACCGGGAAGCACCGAGGTGCCGCGCTGACGGATCAGAATGGAACCTGCGGTGACCGTTTCGCCGCCGTAGGCCTTCACGCCTAGGCGTTTGGCGTTGGAATCGCGGCCGTTGCGTGTGGAGCCTGTGCCTTTCTTGTGAGCCATGGGGTGGGAGAGCGGTGGGGTGGTGTATGGGGCTGACGATCAGCTGATGGCCTTGCCGCCCACGGAGATGGACTCAACCATCAC